>NZ_JBNHFF010000067.1:0-13789 GCF_059089965.1 Arthrobacter sp. SPT-J7 | reverse complement strand
GCAACACTGACTCGTGCTGCGGGGCCTTTAATTTTTTCGGTCTCCGGTTTCCAAACGGAGCAGTTATGCAGGCAAGTGGGTGGGCGCGAACATCTTCAGGAGCGTTTCCACCACGACGACGTTGGGCCCGTCGGCTGCGAAGCCCGCCTTCAGCGCCTCCCCCACATCCTCAGGGGCCACCTTTGTGGCAGGAACACCGAACGCTTCGGCGAGCTTGACGAAGTCCGGCCGCGCAAGTTCGGTGGCGGTGGCCTTGCCGAACGCACCCACCATGTACTCGCGGAGAATGCCGTAGCCGCCGTCGTCCACAATCAGCCAGGTGACAGGCACGTTGTGCTGCTTGGCGGTGGCCAGTTCGGAGATGGAGTACATCGATGAGCCGTCGCCGGATACCGCAAGTACCCGGCCGGGCCTGCCCACCGTTTCCAGTCCCACTGCTGCGCCGATGGCGGCCGGAAAGCCGTAACCGAGCCCTCCGGCACCTTGCGCGGAGTGGAACTGGCCCTCCCGGGCATCCCAGCAGCTCCAACCCCAATAAGCGGAAATCGTCATGTCCCAGAAGGTCTGCATGTCCGCGGGGACGGCTTCGCGGATGTCGGCCATGAACTTCAGTTCCTTGCCCAGGTCCTGGGATTCCAGGCGTTCCCGGACCTTCGCCAGCGATTCCTTCACCAGGTCCTCCGGCGACATGCCGTGCCAGTTCGGCCTGGTTTCGGCATGCTCAACCACCAGCGCCTCATCCAGGGCGGCCAGGGCCTGTCCCGCGTCAGCACGGATGCCCAGCCCGGGCCGGTTGGACTCCAGGACGCGGGGTTCGGCGTCGATCTGGATGATCCTGCCGCGCGGCTCAAAGGTGAAGTAGTTGGAGGTGACCTCACCCAAGGACGAACCGATCACCACCAGGACGTCCGCGTCTTCCAGCACATCAGTCATGTGTCGGTCCTCGATCCAGGACTGCAGCGACAGCTCATGGCTCCAGGGGAAAGCGCCGTTGCCGCCCGGGGTGCAGATCACGGGGGCGCGAAGCTTTTCTGCGATGGAGAGCAGGGACTTCTCTGCCCGGCCCCGCCGGGTGCCGCCACCGGCAATGATGGCCGGACGTTCCGCGGCCCGCAGCCATTTCACCGCTTCGCGGACCAGCTCCACCCGCGGCGGATTGTCCGCCGCTTCCGCCAGCGCGTCCTCAACGGGAGGCACCATGATCGGGTCCAGCAACACGTTCTGCGGGATTTCGATCCACACCGGCCCCTGCGGGGATGAGATGGCTTCGGTCCAGGCGTCCTGGATGGCTGAGGGGATGCCCGATGCGTGCTGGATCAGCCGTTGGCTCTTGGTGACGTTGGCGGCCGACGCCTTCTGGTCATCAAGCTGGTGCAGCATGCCCTTGCGCCGGGCGCCCAGCCCCTCGAGCGGGATCTGGCTCGCCACCACCACCATGGGAACGCCGGTGGCATACGCTTCCTGCAGCCCGGCCAGGGACGTCAGTGCACCGGGGCCGGTGGACAGGAAAAGAACACCCACCTCACCGGTTGCCCGTGAATATCCGTCAGCAGCGAACGCGGAATTGTTCTCCACCCGCGACGACACGAACTGCAGGTTGCCGCGCCCCATCGCGTCAAAGAGCCCCAGCGCGTGCTGGCCCGGGATGCCAAAGACGGTTTTCGCGCCCAGGGCTTCCAACGTTTCGACAACGAGGTCCCCGCCATTGCGGGCACCTGTCCCTGCACTGTCACCTGCGGGCGCGGCGGCGGCCGTTTCCGGAACGAAATCGATCATGCGGCTACTCCTTGCCGGCTGCGGCAAAGCCCGCCGGGCGGCGGATTTCCTGGCCGAGGGCCTGGGCTGCGTAGCCCGTGGCCGCTCCAAGGCGATCCCCCGCCACGGCATTGTCTGCCATCAGGGTGACGAGTTCGAAGGCGACATGGCTTGCTGCCACACCAGTTATTTCGGCGTGGTCGTAGGCGGGGGCCACCTCTACGACGTCGGCGCCCACCAGGTTCATGCCACGGAAGCCGCGGACGATTTCCAACAGCTCCCGGCTGGTGATGCCGCCCGCTTCGGGAGTGCCGGTGCCCGGGGCATGGGCCGGGTCCAGGACGTCGATATCCACCGAGATATACAGGGGGCGGTTTCCGATCCGGTCCCTCACCTTGGCCACCGTCTCCAGGACGCCCTGGTAGTAGACGTCAGCGGAGGTGACGATGCCGAACCCAAAGCGGTGGTCGTCGTCGAGATCCTTTTTGCCGTAAAGGGGCCCGCGGGTGCCGATGTGGCTGATGGCTTCCGTGTCCAGGATGCCCTCCTCGACCGCACGGCGGAACGGCGTGCCATGGGTGTATTCGGCGCCGAAGTAGGTGTCCCACGTGTCCAGGTGCGCGTCGAAGTGCAGCATGGCGATAGGTTCGCCGGCACGCTCGGCGGCGGCGCGGAGCAGGGGCAGCGCGATGGTGTGGTCACCGCCCAGGGTCACCAGCTTGCTGCCGCCGGCGGTGAGGTCGAGCGCGTTCTGCTGGACGGTCTCGATGGCCTCGTTGATGTTGAAGGGGTTGACCGCCATGTCACCGGCGTCGGCCACCTGGATGTTTTCGAAGGGGCTCACGTCCCAGGCAGGGTTATAGGGGCGCAGCAGCCGGCTGGCTTCACGGACGTGGTTAGCGCCGAAGCGGGCGCCAGGGCGGTAGGAGACGCCGGAGTCGAAGGGAACGCCCACCACCGTGACATCCGCCTTTTCCACCTGGTCCAAGCGCGGAAGGCGGGCATAGGTGGCAGCCCCGGCGTAACGGGGAATACGGGATGAATCGATGGGGCCAAGGTTGCCGTTGGCTTCGATGCGCAGCTCTTCCAATGGAGGCCTCTCCTTCGAGGAGTTGAGGGACTGATGTGACTGTCATCATACAGCTTGTTTCCCTATGTGCACCAGCTGTTTACTTTTGAGGCTTTTCGAGGGCGCAGCTCGTCCGGTCAGGTGCGGGATGGGGGCAGGAGGCGCTTTGGGTCAGCGGCTGGCAGCAGGGACCAGGACCCAGAGGACTTCCACCGGCTGGTCCGTGGGATTGACCCACGTGTGCGGCTCCCGGCCAGGGAAGGTCACGGTATCCCCGGCACTGAGGTCGTATTCTTCGTTGGTGAGGATCAGCCTGATATTGCCCTTAATGACATGGAGGACGTCCACGTCGCAGTCCACGGCGTAGAGCTCCGTCTCGCCGCGGCCGTGAGGCTCAATGCAGGCCTGGATGATCTGGATGCGCCGCTCCGAGCGGGCCGTGAGCAGGCGCTCCACGATCCCCTGGCCGCCGAGCGAAATCCGCGGCCCGTCATTGCGCTTGGTCAGGTGGGTCTCCGGAGCAGCAAAGAGCTCTCCGATGGAAATTGAGAGGACTTGGCAAAGCGTCACGAGGGAAGCCACGGAAGGCGAGGTCAGATCGCGCTCCACCCGGCTGAGGAATCCTTTGGTCAGCCCGGTGGCGTCAGCTACCTGCTCAATGGTTAGCCGCTGGGACTGCCGCGCGGCCCGGATCCTGGAGCCGATGGCAACGGGTACGTTACTCGGCTCAACTGGCAGTGCCTTCATCTGCGTACCTTTCATGGCCGGCCGCCCGGCCCCACTCTGGAGCAATACTAATGGCCAGCCGCTTCTGTGACGCCTGCGTGGCGTGCGTGGCTGGGTGGGGCGCCATCCCCTTGACTGTTACCACGGTCACAGCCTACTCTTTGGAAAACAATTGTTGCCTACGAGGCAATATCTGAGAACCTACTCTCGCCAAACCCCTCGTGCACAATTTTTGGCTTCCCCTTCAATTCCGGCGACCACCCCGGCTGCCAGACAGCTCCAAGGAGTCCAACGTGGACGCAAATGTCATCAACATCGCCATCGTGGTGGTGTACCTTCTCGCCATGCTGGCATTCGGCTGGTGGGGCAAATCCCGTACCAAGAACAACAGCGATTTCCTAGTCGCCGGCCGTCGCCTTGGCCCCTTCCTTTACACCGGGACCATGGCCGCCGTCGTCCTGGGCGGCGCCTCCACAGTCGGCGGCGTGGGACTCGGCTACAAGTTCGGCATTTCAGGCATGTGGCTGGTCGTCGCCATCGGCGCCGGCGTCCTGCTCCTCAGCCTGCTGTTCGCCGGGACCATCCAGAAGCTGAAGATCTACACCGTCTCGCAGATGCTTACCCTCCGCTATGGGAGCAGGGCCACCGAGGCATCAGGCATCGTGATGCTCGCCTACACGCTGATGCTCTGCGCCACGTCCACCGGCGCTTACGCCACCATCTTCGTAGTGCTCTTCGACTGGGACCGAGCACTGGCCATCGCCGTCGGGGGCGCCATTGTGCTGGTCTACTCCACGGTGGGCGGCATGTGGTCCATCACCCTGGCGGACCAGGTGCAGTTCATCATCAAGACTGTTGGCATCTTCTTCCTGATGCTCCCCTTTACCCTCAACGCCGCGGGCGGCATCGACGGCATCCGCAGCCGGGTTGACGAGAGCTTCTTTCAGATCGACGGCATCGGCCTGCAGACCATCATCACCTACTTCGTGGTGTACACCCTCGGACTGCTGATCGGCCAGGACATCTGGCAGCGCGTCTTCACAGCCAAGACGGCCACAGTGGCCCGGTGGGGCGGCGCCACTGCCGGCATTTACTGCATCCTGTACGGTGTTGCCGGCGCGCTGATCGGCATGGGCGCCAGCGTGGCACTGTCAAACATGGAGATTGCTGCCAAGGACGACGTCTACGCCGAAGTGGCCCAGACCCTGCTGCCCGTCGGCATCGGCGGACTGGTCCTGGCTGCCGCTGTGGCTGCCATGATGTCCACAGCTTCAGGCGCCCTCATCGCCGCAGCAACCGTTGCCCGTGCCGACGTCCTGCCGTTTGTGGCCAGCTGGTTCGGCAAGACCATCAACACGGAGGACACGGACAACCCCGAGCACGACGTCAAGGCAAACCGCATTTGGGTCCTGTCCCTGGGCATCATCGCCATCATTATCGCGATCATCACCAAGGACGTGGTCGCGGCCCTCACCATCGCGTACGACATCCTGGTGGGCGGCCTCCTCGTGGCCATCCTCGGCGGCCTGGTCTGGAAGCGCGGCACCGGGGTTGCCGCGGCCGCCTCCATGGCTGTGGGCTCAGTAGTCACGCTGGGCACCATGATCATCCTGGAAATCAACGCCAAAGCGCCGCTGGACGGCATCTACGCTAATGAACCGATTTACTACGGCTTACTCGCCTCCGCCGTGGTGTACATCGCGGTCTCCCTGCTGACCAAGCCCACCGACCCCCAGGTGATGCGCAACTGGCAGCGCCGCGTGGCCGGGCAGGAAGCCGCGGAGGCTCCAGCGGAACGGGTTTCCGCCCCGTAGCAGCAGCTTCGGCTGCCCGTACGACGGCGGCACCTCCCCTTCGCATTCCAGCCAAGGGAGGTGCCGCCGTCGTTTGTCCTATTCCGTCTCGCGTTCCGTATCGCGGACCTCGTCCGGGTCCAGCGGGACCGGGCGGTCCTCGGCGTCGATGACTATCGGGGCCGGCTGTACTACCGGTTCCTCTTCGTCCAGGAGGTCATCCTCGGTGTCCCAGTCGTCCTCATTGACGGGTGCATCCTCTGCGTAGTCGTAAGCGGGGTCCGCTTCGACGGCTTCCAGGTGCGGCATGTCCGCGTGCGGTCCGGTGGTGCTCATCATTCAACCTCCGTTTGTTCGCCTGACGTGCTCTTACAGTGAGGGCGCTGGCGTGCGCCACAGTTTCATCACAGCACCGCCGGGAGCCGTGGTCAAGGGTGCGCTGCTTGCACGAAATACCTCCGGAAGCCCGCTTTTTAAGGCTCACCGAAACTCCGGAGTGAGGGAAGCCAGCTGAAAAACCGCGGATTTGCGCGGTAAGCTGGCGGTGCAATGGGGCCGAACCATGCCCATCCAGTCCAGGAGTTTCCGTGTCCCAGCACGCCGATCCAGATCACCACCGCGGCTCCCCTGCAGGGTCCCTTCCCTCGGATTCCGTCCCCTCGGTTTCCGCTTCGTCACTGCCTGCCGCGGCAGCCCGGCCCGTAGCCCAGCCCACTTCCGCGGACATCCGGCGCTGGCGCCAGTACCTGGCGGACGAGCGCGCCGAGGCCGCCGTCTACCGGGACCTGGCGCAGAACCGGCAGGGTGAAGAACGCGACATCCTGCTGGCCCTGGCTGAAGCAGAGGGACGGCACGAGGCCCACTGGTTGGGCCTCCTCGGCGAACACGCGGGCAAGGCCCGCCCCGCGTCAATCCGGAGCCAGCTGCTCGGCTTCCTGGCGCGCCACTTCGGTTCCGTCTTTGTCCTGGCGCTGGCGCAGCGGGCAGAAGGCCGCTCCCCCTACGCCAAGGATCCCAACGCCACTGACGCCATGGCTGCCGACGAGCAGATCCACGAGGAAGTGGTGCGGGGACTGGCCACCCGCGGCCGCAACCGGCTGGCAGGCACCTTCCGCGCCGCCGTCTTCGGTGCAAACGACGGCCTGGTCAGCAACCTTTCCCTGGTGATGGGCATGGCAGCATCGGGCGTGGCCAGCAGCGTGGTGCTGCTCAGCGGCATTGCCGGGCTGCTGGCTGGTGCAATGTCCATGGGAGCCGGCGAATTTATCTCGGTCCGCTCCCAACGCGAGCTCCTGGCAGCCACCCGCCCCACGCAGGTCACCCTGGCAGCCGCCCCGAAGCTGGACATCGAGCACAACGAACTGCTGCTTGTCTATCTGGCCAGGGGAATGTCCCAGGAAGCGGCGCAGCACCGCGTCGCCGAACGGATGGGCCTTCTGTCCTGCGACTGCGACCCCAGCCTGTCCCTGCAGCCGGAGCTCCCCAAGGCCGAGGACCAGCACGAGGCGGTGGGCACCGCCTGGGGCGCAGCGCTGTCCAGCTTCTGTTTCTTTGCTTCAGGCGCCATCGTCCCCATCCTCCCGTTCCTGTTCGGACTGACCGGAGTGGCTGCCCTGGTGGTGGCGGGCGTACTCGTGGGCCTCGCCCTGCTGGTGACAGGCGGCATTGTGGGCCTGCTCTCCGGCACTTCGCCGCTGACCCGCGGCCTGCGGCAACTCGCCATCGGCCTGGGTGCCGCCGCCGTCACGTACCTGTTGGGTCTGGTCTTCGGCACTGTCGTCCACTAGCAGCAGGGTTTCGGATTGCCTCGATGCCCGCGTTGGTCCGGGTCCCGGCGGGCAGGGTCTCGGCGGGCAGAGTCTCGGCGGGCAGGGTGCCGGCGGGCCCCAAGCCGGGACTGCCGGGGAGGCCGGAGCACAACCCCTGCCCAGTGCCGAAAGGACCTCTAGCAGCCCTATCCACGCCGGCTTCCCGGCTGGCCGCGAAGGAGGGCCACTGCCTCATCCACAGTGTCCACCAGGAAGATACGTTCCTCCATGGGCCTGCCGTTGGCGAGGCTGCGGAGCATGGGCCACGCCGGATACCGGTGTTCCCAATGCTGCCTGCCCACCAGCACCATGGGGGTGATTTTTTCGTGGGCGCCGTAGTAGTTTTCGCAGGCGTCCTGGAAAATTTCCTGCACCGTCCCTGCGGCTCCCGGCAGGAAGATGATGCCGCCCTGGCAGAGCTCAAGCAGAATGGCTTCTCGGATGGCGTTGGCGAAGTACTTCGCGATGTGCGTGGCAAAGTAGTTGGGCGGCTCGTGGCCGTAGTACCAGGTGGGGATGCCAAGGGACGGTGTTCCGCCCGGATAGCCTGCGACGACGGCAGCCGCAGCCCGCGCCCACGCGGACACCGAGGGACGGAACCCCGGGACGGAGGCGAGGCCCGCCAGTGCAGCTTGCAGACCGCCGTCGTCCGCCTTGCTCAGGTAGGCGCCCAGGTTGGCGGCCTCCATTGCTCCCGGCCCGCCGCCCGTGGCGACCACATGACCGTCCCTGGCCAGCAGCCTGCCCAGCTGTGCGGCCTGGGCGTAGTCCGCACTCCCCCGCTGTGCAGCATGCCCGCCCATCACACCCACCACCGACCGGCCGGAGAAGAACCCGGAATGGAGCGCTTCATCCAGCGCTTCGCCGATGGCGTGGTCGTGCAGCGCCGACGCGAGGGTGGCATCCAGCCGGTGCCGTTGCCCCGGCTGGATGCTCCACTGGTAAATGCGTGCGTCCGGAAGTTCCTCGTAGGGGGCTTCGGCGAGGCCGGCGTATAGCTCTGCCGGCGAGTACAAACTGCCCCGGTATGGGTTGAAGGGGACTGCCTCCAGGCGTGGAAAGATCAGGGCGCCGCGGCGCCGGAGGCTGTCCTCCATCCCCTCGTCGAAGGTGCAGCCAAGGAAGATGGCTCCTTCTACATTTACCCGTTCGAGGGCCGGGGCACGGCCCCGAAGGTCGAGCGACTGTGCGTGCCAACCTTTCAGGTCCGCACTGCCTGCGCTGATCAGGCGTTCAAAGATGGCGAGGTCGTCTATGTCGAGGCTGTGGGGGCTGGGGCCAAGGTTTCCGGAGAGGTTCACGCGTTCCTTCCTGTCACGCTGCTGATCCACCGAGCGTAGGGCAGCATGCACGGCGACGCTCTTAGGCCCGGGGGCATTTTGGTCAGGAGTGCGCAGAACATGGAGAACTCCGTGAATTCAGCCCGTAATCATAAGCAGAACCCTTGACCGACATGGAGTGCCTGCTACGATCGGAGTGGGACTATGTCCTGTCAAGCAAACATATAGCGGCAAAGCGGCCGTCCGCGGTTTAAGCCCCCTGGGTTGGAACCGCAACAAGGAACAGGAACTAACCGTGGTGAACAATCTGGGTCTCAGTATCGACCGGTCCTCTCCGGTCCCCCTGTACCACCAGATCGTGCAGGGCATAGAAGCCGCCATCTACAGCGGCGTATTGGAACCGGGAAGCCGCCTCGACAATGAGATTGACCTGGCGGCGCAGCTGAACCTCTCCCGCCCCACCATGCGTAAGGCCATGGACGAACTCGTCCGTTCCGGGCTGCTGGTCCGGAAGCGCGGCGTGGGAACCCAGGTGGTATCCAGCCAGGTGCGTCGACCGCTGGAACTCTCAAGCCTCCACGACGATCTCACCAACAACGGCAAAAAACCCACCACTGAAGTCTTAAGCTTCTCCCATATTGAGGCGGACGAAGCAACGCTGGCAACGCTTCAGCTGCCGGCGGGTTCGAAGGTCTACCACTTCACCCGGTTACGAAAGGTGGGCGGCAAACCGCTGGCCCTCATGGAGAACTGGGTCCGCGACGACATCGCCGACATGGACGAGGCAATGCTGGCAGCGGAGGGTCTCTATGCCATCCTTCGCCGCGGCGGCGTCAACTTCCGGTTGGCCAACCAGCGGATTGGCGCAATGATCGCCAATGAGTACCAGGCCAGCATGCTGGACACCCCGGCTGGTTCGGCCCTGGTCACCATGGAACGCACGGCCACGGATGACACCGGCCGACGGGTGGAAACCGGCCACCACGTCTACCGCGCCGATTCGTACAGCTTCGAAATGACACTCGTACAGCGCTAACGCAAGGAGCCATATTCATGACTAACTGGGTCTACCCCCTGGGCACTGCAGCCGACGGCAAATGGGACGTCTCGATCGGAACGGCCGATTCATCCCTCACCGTGGACGGCTGGGCGCACACGGGCCTGAAGGTGGCCACCCTCGCCGCAGGGGCCGACGTCGTACTTCCGGCCGCCGGCGAGGAACGCATTGTGGTCCCCCTTAGCGGATCCTTCACAGTGGCTGTGGACGGGACGGGCTACGAACTGAACGGACGCGCCACCGTGTTTGAAGGCCCCAGCGACGTCCTGTATTCGGGAACCGGGAAGGCGGTAACCATCAGTTCCGCCGACGGCGGCCGGGTAGCAGTTGCCACCGCACCTGCACACGCCTCCTATCCGACCCGTCTGGTGACGGCGGCCGAGACGCCCGTGGAACTGCGCGGGGCCGGCAACTGCTCCCGCCAGGTTCACAACTTCGGTACTCCCGCCGCGTTGGAAGCAGACCGTTTTATTGTCTGCGAGGTCCTCACCCCGGCCGGAAACTGGTCATCCTATCCACCGCACAAGCACGACGAGGAGAAGGACGGCGAGACGCACCTCGAGGAGATCTACTACTTCGAGACCCAGGTTGCGGCCGGTTCCGCGGCGCCCGCCGACGCCGATGCCATCGGCTACCAGCGGGTCTACGCCTCCGACGATCGCCCCATCGACGTCTCGGCCGAAGTCCGTACGGGCGACGTGGTCCTGGTTCCCTACGGCTGGCACGGCCCCGCAATGGCGGCACCAGGCTACGACCTGTATTACCTTAACGTGATGGCAGGCCCCGGCCCTGTCCGCGAGTGGCTTATCAGCGATGACCCGCACCACGGCTGGGTCCGCCAGAGCTGGGATGGCCAGAACCTTGACCCGCGGCTGCCGTTCGGCGCCTGAACCCTTTCCCTCGGTGGCATAGGGGAGCCCTGTGAAGCAGGCTTCCCCATCGCGCGGCCGCCCCTTCTGGTCCGCCGCTCATGGATCCCACCGTTTTGGTGCCGCTCACAGCACTTGGCTGGCCACGGCTCCTGCAACCCGCACCGGAAGGCCGCTGGCCAGGGACTCCTGGGCGGCATCGGCCACGCGGGAGGCGGCCACAGCGTCCTCGGGGGTACAGGGGTTGTCCCGCTGGCCCAGAACAAGCTCAACGAAGGCCGCCATCTCGGAACGGTAGGCCTGGTCGAAGCGCTCGGCAAACGTCCTGTGCGGCTCACCTGAAGGAAAGGCGACACCGGGTTCAGCCGATGATAAGGCAGTATTCTCGTCCAAACCCACCACAAGCGACCGGCTGGACCCTTGGATTTCCAGCCGCACATCGTGGCCCGCCCCGTTGTACCGTGTCGCCGAGACCGTGCCTACCGTCCCGTCGTCGAAAGACACCAAGACCAGCGCAGTATCCACATCCCCTGCTTCGCCGATAGCCGGGTCCCCGTTGTTCGAACCCTTGGCGTAGACCTCGACGATTTCGTGGCCAGTCAGCCAGCGCAGGATGTCGAAGTCATGGACCGAGCAGTCACGGAAAAGCCCACCGGACGTTGCAAGGAACTCTACCGGCGGTGGGGCCATGTCGCAGGTAACCGCACGCAGGGAGTGGATCCACCCCAACTCGCCGGCCTGGTAAGCCCGCCGTGCCTCAAGGTAACCGGCATCGAAACGGCGCTGGTGGCCAATCTGGACCACGCCGTTCTTGTCCTGGATGTAGTCCAGCACCGGCAGGGCGTCCGCAACGTTCATAGCCACCGGTTTCTCACAGAAGACGGGGACGCCGGCGTCCACCCCCGCCTTGATCAGTTCGGGGTGGGTGACGGTGCCGGTGGCCACCACCAAGCCATCAACGCCCGAGGCTAGCAATGCATCAGTGGATGAGAGGTACTCGGCGCCCAAGCCGGCCGCCACGCTCCGGGCATGCTCTTCGGACACGTCCGTGAGGCGGAGTTTCACGGTGATTCCCCTCGGATTCAGCGCTCCGTTGAGTGCAGCGATGTTCTTGGCGTGCATCTGGCCAATCCGGCCCACGCCAACCAGGCCCAGTGTTACGTCTTTGATGGTTTGTCCTCCGCATAGACAGTGAAGGCTGTCCGGAAAGCGTCGAGGGCTGCGATGCTGTCATCCTTCGCCCACGCCTCCATCCCGACGGTGCCTTCATAGCCTGCCTCGGCAAGGGCCCGGGCCACAGCTGCATAATTGATTTCCCCCGTGCCCGGTTCGCAGCGTCCGGGAACGTCCGCCACCTGGACTTCACCGATGTGCGGCAGGGCCGACCTCACCAGTTCGATAAGATTCCCCTCCCCCAGCTGCGCGTGATAGAGATCCAGCATCAGTTTGGCGTTCGAGTGCCCGGCGGCCTCAACCAAGGCGAGGGCGTCCTTGGCCCGTGCCAGCGGAATACCGGGATGGTCGACGATGGTGTTCAGGTTTTCCAGGCAGAACGTCACACCATGCTGTTCGCCCAGGCGGCCCAGCCGTTGGAGGGTACGCGCGCCGGTAGCCCACATACGGCCGGAGGAACGGTAGACGGGGCGGGCGGCCTGCCCCTGCACCAGTTCCGCGGGGTGGACCACCATGCGGCTTACGCCGAGCTCAAGGGCCGTGGGGATCAGTGATTCAGCTGTCCGCACCACGTCATCGGCTGTGTCCGGATCCACCAGGCTGCCTGACGTGTAGCCGGTCATGGAGGAGAAGACGGCTCCTGTCGCCGCCAGCGCCTGGATGTCCTTGTCCCGGGTATCCCACAGCTCCACGTCGAATCCCGCCTCGTGGATCCGCCGTACCCGTTCCACGATCGGAAGGTCCAGAAAGACCATTTCCGCGCAGACCGCCAGCCGCATCAGACGTTCGCTTTCTCGGTGACTGCAACCGGGGCACCGCGTTTAACCGATTCAATGCAGGCCAGAGCGATGGCCAGGGCACGGCGGGCGTCGGCGGCGCCAGGCATGAGGGTGACATCGGACGACGGCGAGGGCCCGCCGTCGCGCTTTGCCCGCACCGCCGAGGCAAAGTCGGCGAGTTCGTCCGTGTAGGCCTGGCGGAACAGCTCGACGTTGAGGCGTGGCGTGTCCGCTGAGAGTCCCTCGGCGGTATAGCGCCTGGCCGCGGTTTCGGTGGCCCTGCCGGCCTGGACCATGCCTTTGGAGCCGAAGACTTCACCGCGAATGTCGTACCCATACAGTGCACTGAAGTTCGCTTCGGCCACCGCCACGGCACGATTGCTGTACCGGATGGTCACTACAGCAGTGTCAAGGAAACCCTGATCGCGCAGAGACGGTTCCACCAGTGCATCCGCCACGGCATACACCTCTACGGGTTCTGCCCCCTCGTTGAACCAGTTAAGGGTGTCGAAGTCATGGATGAGCGTTTCCAGGAAGATGGTCCATGCCGGGACTCTGGAGGCATTGGCGATGCTCCCGGTCCCGGGATCGCGGGTCAGCGACCGCAGGAGTTGGGGGGTTCCAGCAACTCCGGCGGCGAGGTCTTTTTTCGCTGCCCGGAAGTCGTCGGCATACCGACGGTTGAATCCAACTTGGAACAGGACGCCGGCCTCGTCCACGGCCGCGAGCGCTGCGTCGAGTTCCGCCAGGGATTGACCGGCCGGTTTCTCGCAGAAAACGTGCTTTCCGGCGGCGGCGGCCTGGACAATCAGCGGTGAGTGGAACCGTGCCGGGCTGGCTATGATTACGGCATCAACCTCCGGATCGGCGAAGATGTCGTCTGCACTGGCCGTCACCTTGGCGGTACCCAGTTCCAGTGCAAGGTTCCGGGCGGATTCGGTGTCAGGGTCCGCAATTGCGGTCAGGACCGCACCGGGGAGGCGTCGGGCAACGCTCTCAGCGTGGAATGCACCCATCCAGCCAGAGCCGATGAGTCCGATCCGTACAGGTACGGGCGCTGCCGAGGTGTGCTGGGAGATGTAAGCCAAAGGCTCGTCCTTTCGATGGTGCGTGCAGGTGCGCATCGTGGTGGAAATCGTGGGGCTTAGAGGCCAGTTCTTTGTAGCTGCCTTAGGTTGGGCGACGCAGAGGCTCAAAGGTGCCGTGGGCTGCTTTCCATCACTGGGTCCGCGGTGTGGGCAACGCCAGAAACTTCGGCTTGGACTTCCTTGACAACGTCACCGTGTCCGCCGAGCTGTTCGAGTTCGTGGGCGAGTTCGGCAAGTTCTGCGCCGCCGGCCATTTGGGCGGTGAGCTCATCGAGGGTGATGTCTTTTTTGTCGTAGTAGCCGATGGATTTGCCCCGTTTGAGGAGCAGGAACCGGTCTCCGACAGGGAAGGCGTGGTGCGGGTTGTGGGTAATGAAGATGACGCCGAGTCC
>NZ_JBNHFF010000066.1:0-14288 GCF_059089965.1 Arthrobacter sp. SPT-J7 | reverse complement strand
CTGCAGAACCTAGCGAAATACCAAGCCGGACCCCGCCCAATGTGCTCGGGCGGGGTCCAGCCTTTGAGGGAGTTGGCACCGGTGGAGCGCTCTCCCGGACCCGGGCTTCTCGTTAATTTGATTTGAGCAGTCAAAGCGGATAGCCGCCCTAACAAAGCCGATTGCTGACAAGGGATTGCCTCAACGTTCCGGCCTTGATGAAAAATTTTCGGCCAAGTCTAAAACCTCAACCGTCGTCGCCCTGTAACGCTCGAGCGACCTGATGGGCGGCTTGCTCGTAGCTGCCTGGGGAGCGGGCGGCACAAACCAGGCTGAAGCACACCCCAACCTGACGTCAGACTGCCACTGCAACACCGTCAGAGTAGAGTCTCAAAAGCGTTTTCCGCACACGCTTTGATGTACCTTTCAGATGCCAACCTGACAAAGGCAATGAACAAGGTTAGAGAGCAGCGGGTGCAATCCGTGTATAAGGCGCCAAAGGGCGAAGCTCCGAAAGCCGCTGGAACAACACCACGCCGAACCGCAGATTATACGGTCGCGCCCCGCGAGCACACCCGTCACGGCCAGGACCGTCATGATGCCCGCGGTCACCCAGGAGTGGAAGCATCCAGTCGCCGCTCAGATCGCGAAGGCCGCCACGAGCTTCCCCTGGTCAAGGCAGCCTAACGCCGACGAGCATCCCTTCGCGCTCGAAAGTTCGCGAAGGGATGCTCGTCGGGTTGGGCAGTAGCCTAGTGGAGCTACCTCACAGCGTCCGCAACAGATTGGGCGGCCGCGGCAGGAACAGTTGCCGGGTGGGCGGCAGTGGCAGGTTCTGTCGGGCCAGAGGGTTGGAGAACACGTCCCGGTACGGCCGCGGCATGGGCGGCGAGCACGCCGGTCTGGTGCCTGATCTTCAGCCGGTAGAGCAGGGCACCGCCGCCGGTGACGGCACCGACGAACAGGACACCGCCCCACTGTAGGTACCACTCGAACGGGGGCACGGAGTTGTAGATCTCCGGGCGGGGCCAGATGAGGTTCAGCGTCATGGCGCCGCCCCACAGGACCGCGAGGATGTTCACTGGCAGACCCCACTTGCCCAGGCTGAAGCCCGGCTCTGTCCCGTCATCGGCCAGCGGCCACTTCTTCTGGAACCGCTTGCGGAGCAGCGGAACGGTGACCAGCAGGTAGGAAAGGTAGATCAGGACAATGCTGATGCTGGAAAGGATGGTGAAGATGGCGGGCTGGGAGACGTTGACGATCAATGGAATGATGGCGATGACACCGATGACGATGGCCGCCACCGTGGGCGTCTTCCGCTCCGGATGCACTTTGCTGAGCTGGCGGCTGAAGGGCAGGTTGTTGTCCCTGGCCATGGCGAACATCATTCGGATGGCGGCGGCGTGGACGGCGAGGGTACAGACGGTCACGGCCACCACGATGCACACCAGGAACGCCTTGCCGAAGGGGCCTCCCAATACGGAGAGCACGATGTACTGCAGGCCGCCATCGGCAGAACCCAGCTTGGGATCGTTGAGGTCGGGGGCGGCCAGGAGTCCGCCGAGGATAATAAGTCCGCCGAGGATGAAGGACGCGGTGATTGCACGGAGGATGGCCTTGGGGGCTGTCTTTTTCGGGTCTTTGGTCTCCTCGCCGAGGGAGCTGGCGGTGTCGAAGCCATACATGACGTACCCGGAGGCCATGGCGCCAATGAGGAACACCCCGAAGAAGCCGAGGTCGTGGTCCATACCGTAGCCTGCGGTGCTGAAAAGGACGTCCGGGCCCCGCACGACATGCCAGGCCAGGGCCAGGATGAGGAGTACGGCGGCAGCGAGTTCCACGAAGACGCCGATGCTGTTGATTTTGGTCATCAGCTTCACGCCGAATGCGTTGATGAGGGTGGAGATGGAGATCATGATGCTGGCGAGCAGCACGCCGTTGAGGGCGAAATCGTAGGTGCCGGTGCCGTCTCCGATGACCTGGAAACCGGACCAGATCTGGGGCAGGGTGAGCTGCAGGGCAAGGGCCACGGCTCCGAGCGCCACGATCGAGGAGATGAGCAGCAGCCAGCCTGCCAGCCAGGAGAAGGTGCCGGACGAGAGCCGCTTGGCCCAGTTGTACACGGAACCGGCTACAGGATAGCGGCCTGCGAGCTCTGCAAAGCAGAGCGCCACCATGAGCTGGCCGGCGAAGACGATAGGCCAGGACCAGGCGTAGGCAGGGCCGGCCATGGAAAAACCAAAGTAGAACAGTTGAAAAACGCCGGTGAGGATGGAGATGTAGCTTACACCGGCCGCGAAGCTGGCGAATTTGCCGATGCTGCGGTCCAGGGTCTGGGCATAGCCGAACTCGTCCATACCGCTTGAATCAGTACTCTTGCTGGGTTCCAACATTCGAACTCCTAGGTCATAAAAGCATGATGGTGATGACCCGCGGCCTCCATTGGACGCAGGCAATATCGACCGCCGGGCACCGCGCCTGTGGCGCCCGGCCATTCCCCCAAAATGCTGTTGCTAGCCGGCGGCCCCCACCGCGGCGCCATCGGCAGGTGAGCCAAACCAGCCGCTGGGCGCGGGCTGGGTGTTCTGCCAAATATGTTTTGCCTCGCGGTATTCGTTGAGGCCCGCGTGGCCAAGTTCACGCCCTATGCCGGATTTACCGAAACCGCCCCACTCTGCCTGCGGGACGTACGGGTGGTAGTCGTTGATCCATACTGTTCCGTGCCGCAGGGCTCCCGCAACGCGCTGCGCTTTCGACGCGTCCGATGTCCAGACCGCACCCGCCAGACCGTACTCGGTGTCGTTGGCGATGGCAACGGCCTCGGCCTCGGTCCGGAACGTCTCGATGGTCAGCACCGGGCCGAATGACTCTTCCCGCAGCACGCTCATGCCGGAGCGGCAGTTACCGAGCACTGTGGGCGGGTAAAAGAACCCATCCGCGAGGGTGCCGTCGTCAGGGATGTAGCCACCGCACAAAAGCTGGGCGCCCTCCGCGATTCCGGCCTGGACGTAGGCGTGGACCTGATCGCGGTGCCTGGCGGAAATCAGCGGGCCCGTCTCTGCGTCGGGATCAAAAGGCCCGCCCATCCGGATCCTTTTCGCCCGTTCCACCACCTCTGCCACGAAGCGCTCCGCAATCGTCTCCTCAACAACGAGGCGAGCCCCTGCTGAGCAGACCTGGCCTGAGTGCAGGAACACAGCTGTCAGGGCATTGTCGACGGCCGCGTCCCAGTCGGCGTCCGCGAAGACGACATTGGGGTTCTTCCCGCCGAGCTCGAAGGCAACGCGCTTCACGGTCTCCGCGGCTGCCGCCATGATAGTCTGGCCCGTTGCCAGGCTCCCGGTCAGGGAGACGAGGTCCACGCGCGGGTCTGAACTCAGCGGAGTACCCACCCGCGACCCGGATCCCGTGACCAGGTTCGCAACACCGGCCGGAACCCCGGCCTCCGCGAGGGTTTCCATGAGCAGGATAGAGGTCGACGGCGTGAGCTCGCTGGGCTTGAGCACGAAAGAGTTCCCTGCTACCAATGCAGGCGCCACTTTCCACGCCGCCTGCAGGAGCGGGTAATTCCAAGGTGCGATGAGGGCACAGACCCCGAGCGGTTCGTAAACCACCCGGCTGATAGCATTCGGCCGGCCCGTATCGATGACCCGGCCCGCATCGAGGCCCGCTATCTTGCCGTAGTACCGGAAGCAGGAGGCAATGTCGTCAATGTCGTATTCGGCCTCGACGAGCCGTTTGCCCGTATCCAGTGCCTCGGCCCGGGCATAAACCGCCTTGTCCCGCTCAAGCAGCGCGGCGACGCGAAGCAAGACCTCGCCGCGTTCGATGTCGGTAAGCCGGCGCCACGAGCCGCCGTCGAACGCTGCCCGGGCACTGGCTATTGCCCGCTCCGCGTCCTCTGGTGTGGACGAAGCCACAACAGCCACTTCACGTCCGTCCGCCGGGCAGCGCACAACGGTGGTCCCGCCGTCGGCTGCCTGGTGCCAGGCGCCGTCGAAGTACAAGCCCTTTATGGCGTCCTGCGCTTTTCCGGCGTCGCGGACCTGCTCAACCGTGGCGGTCATGATTTCTCCTTTTCCAGTGCATCCATCGTGTCTAGGCCGATGCCGCAGGGGCAGCAGAACCGGCAATGTTACGCTCCAGCGGGCTGATTCCGTGCCGGTAGAACTCGGCATGCTGCGGTGCCAGCGGTGCCTTCCCCGCAATCAGGTCGGCAGCCTTCTCCGCCAGCATCATGACGGGGGCGTAGATATTGCCGTTGGTCACATACGGCATGGCCGAGGCGTCCACAACCCGGAGGCCCTGTGTGCCGTGTACGGTCATGTCCAGGGGGTTCACGACGGCCATGGCGTCGGATTCCGGGCCCATCTTGGCGGTGCAGGAGGGGTGCAGGGCGGTTTCGGCATCCCTGGCCACCCAGTCCAGGATTTCAGCGTCGGTGCGGACGCTTTGTCCGGGCGAGAGCTCCCCGCCGTTGAAGGGAGTCATCGCGGACTGACCCAGGATGTCGCGGGCCACGTGAACCGCCTCGACCCACTCGCGCCGGTCCTGCTCGGTGGAGAGATAGTTGAAGAGCATGGACGGGTGGACGGTGGGGTCGGTGGACTTGATCTTCAGGGTGCCGCGGGCATCGGAGTACATGGGACCGATGTGCACCTGGTAGCCGTGCTTCGCGTCTGCCTTCTGGCCGTCATAGCGGACTGCGACCGGCAGGAAGTGGAACATCAGGTTCGGGTAGGCCACATCCTCGTTGGAGCGGACGAAACCGCCTCCCTCGAAGTGGTTCGTGGCAGCCGGGCCCTTGCGTCCTAACAGCCACTGCAGGCCGATGAGGGGATAGCGCCACAGGTCCAGGTTGGGCTGCATGGAAACCGGTTGGGTGCAGGCGTGCTGGATGTAGACCTCCAGGTGGTCCTGCAGGTTTTCTCCGACACCGGGAAGGTTGACCACTGGCTTGATGCCCAGCGAGCCCAGGTGTGCGGCGTCTCCCACTCCGGAGAGCTGCAGCAGCTGCGGGGTGTTGATGGCGCCACCTGACAGGATGACTTCACCGGCGTTTACCAGGTGGGTCTGGCCGTTGCGGCGGTACGTGACGCCGGTGGCAATGGTGCCCTTGAAGTTGACCTTGGTGACCATCGCCCGGGTCAGGACGGTGAGGTTGGAACGGCCGGAATTGGGGCGGATATGGGCACGGGATGCCGAAAGGCGCTGGCCCTTGTGAACATTGCGGTCAAAGGCCGCAAAGCCCTCCTGGCGGTAACCATTGACGTCATCAGTGAGGGGGTAGCCAGCTTCCTGGGCGGCCTTGAAGAACGCCTGGAAGAGCGGGTTGCTGGCCGGACCACGTTCCAGGACCAGCGGCCCGTCGTGGCCGCGAAGCTCGTCATCCGGATCCGCTGCCAGGGCGTTTTCCATCTTGTTGAAGTAGGGAAGGCAGTGGGAAAAGTCCCACGTTTCCATACCGGTGTCGGCGCCCCAACGCTCGTAGTCGAGCGGGTTGCCGCGCTGGAAGATCATGCCGTTGATGGAGCTGGAGCCGCCCAAGACCTTGCCGCGGGCATGTGCCACCCGGCGTCCGCCCATGTGCGGTTCAGGATCGGACTGGTACCGCCAGTCGTACAGGGGGTTGCCGCTGGGGAACGTCAGGGCGGCGGGCATCTGGATGAACAAATCCCAGGGGTAGTCGCTCCGCCCGGCCTCAAGAACCAGAACGCTGTTCTGGCCTCCTTCGCTCAGCCGGTTGGCGAGCACGGAACCCGCGCTTCCACCGCCGACGATGACGTAGTCGTAGTGTGTTTTGGTCATGCTGCAAACTCTCCTTCTACCTGGTGCCGGTGATGGGGCCCAGGGCGGGTCGTCGTTCTTTCGAAAGCGAAAGGTTGACCGTGTCAGCCGGAGAATCCGCGGTATCCCCTGGTGTGGCGTAGGTCATATTCAAGGAGAGTAGTGCAAGTTGAACAAGTGTTCAATAGGAAAACTGGACAAACGTTCAAAATTTACGCCAGCGAAACATCACGTCCCGTAACGGGCCGCGGGAACACGCACCTGTCCTTTACATGTGTCGCGGTTCCGCCTTAATGTGACAGAGCATTGGTGCCAGGCCAGGGCAAGATGCAGGTATTTTCTTCTGTGCCGCGCCGTTCCGTTCAGGGGTGGCGCGCAGCCGCTATGCGGCGAAGGCGATTTCTTCGGTGCGGGCGATGCTCCGCCGTATGGATTCCTTCTCCACGCCAAGGAGCGCGGTCAGCCACATGCCGTCCTGCAGGACGACGATGTCGGCCGCTCGCTCCTTGCATGCCTTGGTTGACAGCTCCGGCTTGGCGTTCCCGATCAGGGTCGCGAGCCCGTCCAGGTATCGGTCGAACGCCGCCGCATTGATCAGGGCGAAATCTTCATCCGCCTTCGCAAGTGCCCACAGATGAAGGCGCAGGGACAGGTAGCGTGTCGTCAGAAGTTCCGGGCCCGCAACACGGCGGAGGGCAATCCGAAGCTGCTCGTCCGGGGGCAGGGCGGGATCCGGCGCAACCAATGCGAGGTCGTGCTTGTCGACGCTGTGCAGTGCCGCGCGGATCAGGCTCGATTTGTCCTCGTAGTAGTAGTTCACCAGACCGAGGGCGACTCCCGCCTCGCGCGCCACGGCACGCATACTGACACCAGAAATCCCGTGGCGCGACAGCAGTTCCAGGGCTGCTTCAAGAATTCGCGACGGCCTGTCGACCTGCTCGCCCTGTTCGCGGGAGTTCACGGTGCCTGTATCCACCCCGCCAGCCTATGGTGAAAGCGATGCCGGTGCATCCCGGCATCCGCAGCGCCGCAAGACGTCCCGCTACCTTCCTTGTCCTTGCGCTACGCCGTGTTGACCGCCCCGTGAACGCCCACTACGGGAACGTTGTCGCGGTGCTGGGAGCTGCCTGATCCCATCTCAGCATCCGCCCCAGCAAAGGAATTCCAGTGCCAGACTCCTCGAACAAGAGCAGCAAGAATCCACAGACGCAAAGCTCCACCCGGATTGTGGCCGGTTAGCCTCCACCACGAAGCGTCCCTTGGGCTAGAAGGTCGGCATCGCAGGCCGCCGTCCTGGCCCTTCTCAGCGGGGGCGCCGCCGTCGCCTCCGCCGTCAACAGCACTCCAGCGGCTGTCCAGAAGCAACCCCCGCAGCAGAATTCAAGCTCGGCTACTTCGGCAACGTCCCCACGCCCCCACTGGAAGGGGTCGGCCCGGGCCACACATCGCGAAGGAGCTCGGCGACACCGAACTCAGCACCCAGGTGTCAGATGCCGGCAACCCTGGATCCTGACGGGTTATCACCGCTACGGCTGCTGAGGGAGCTCCCCCAACGGCTTCCGATCCCAGGGGTGTACTCGCGTGGTCCTATTGTTCAATGGGCTGCTAGCGCGTTCGTCGGGCTGAGTTTCGAGACGGTTTGGCAGGTTGCCGATCCGGCGGAGTCATGCGCAGCGGAACCGGGCCGGCGCCTGGCGCGTCACCCTCACCGCCGTCGGCATGCCCGTCCGGCCGGTGATGCGGGGCGACTGGTCGGCCGACTCAGGGTACGCGGCCGGCCTCCGGCTCGCCGACGAACCCGGCTGCACTGCAGTGTTCGGCGTGAACGACCTATGGCACTTGGCCTGCTGAGGGGTTTCGGGAAAACGGGAAATCTGTTCCGGAGGACAACACCCTTGTCGGGTTCGACGACGTACCCGACGCGCCCTCATACACTCCCCCGCTGACCACCGTCCCTCAGAACTTCGCCGAGGTCGGCAACCGGTGCGTGGATAACGTCCTGCAGCAAAAACGAACCAACACCACCGAACCGATACACCCTCGTCCCCACCGCCCTGCCCCGTAAGGGCGGCGGTCCGAAACATTGGGTGTTTACATGGGTAGTCCCCATAAGATTCCCAGACTTTCCCAGCACCATGAGCTACATGCGACTACTGCCCCGGAGTAGCCCAAGACTGAAAGTTGAGGGGATAGCCATGGCTGAAAACCCAGAGCGACCTCCATCGAGCGTGCTGCTTTGGATCGTAGTGATCCCGCTCGCGGCAGTTATGGTGGCCGCATTCATTTACGTTACTGTCACGATATTCATCCCTGCCCTAAACGAAGTATGGAAAGCGTTGTTCTAGACACGATCTTGCGGGAAAAGTCCCTCGGCCTCCGGCGTGCGCGTCCGGGCTGTCAAACCCAAGGACCCATCTAGGTCGACCGCGTCAAGCCCTTCGTGTCGGGAAACTCTGCGCCCAGGCCCTGGGCCAGCCTGCCGACAACCCCACTCCCCCACCGACAGCAGGAAGGATCAGCGTCGGGGCCCGATTCCTGCCCCGACGACTGCGCCAACGCCCAACCCCACGGCGAAACCGATAAACGGGCTGTCAAAGACTGCAAGGCCCAGGGTGATTCCGACGGCGGCGCCCACCAAGCAGCAGATCCACAGCGGTTTATTCATTGAAGCTGATGCTGCCGGCAGGACTGCCGAAAGTACTGAGCCGGCAGGCACGGGTATCCAAACAAGTACGTAAAGGCGGACATCAGCCGTTGTACGCTTTCTGCAGTTCAGCGATGTCCAGCTTCCGCATTCCGAGCATGCACTGCATTGCCCGCTGCGAACCCTCAAGATCGGGCCCGGCAATCAGGGAGCTCAGTACAGAAGGAACGATCTGCCAGGAAACTCCGAAACGGTCCTTGAGCCAGCCGCACCGGCTTTCGCTGCCACCGTCCGTCAGGGCCGTCCAGTAGCGGTCCACGGCTTCCTGGTCCTCGCAGTTGACCACAAACGAAACGGCTTCGGTAAAACTCGAGGCACGTGCCCCATTCAATGCAGTAAATCCGCGGCCCTCCAGCTCGAACTCGACGACGATCGCCTGGCCTGCGGGACAGGGCGCACCTTCGCCGAAGCGCGAAACGCCGAGGATCTTCGAGTCATCAAATACCGACGTGTAGAACTCTGCAGCCTCTTCGGCCTCGTTCTCGAACCAGAGGCATGTTCCGATGGTACGTGGCATGGGTGCTCCCTTCCGGCTCGAGCCTAGTGCGGAAGCCCCTGCCGGACAACGGTCCCAACTCCCAGCAGTCTCATGCGACTGGCGCTCCGGGGGCTGATGGTGCCGCCGCCAACCGGCTGACGAGTCCCACGGTGTTGCCCTCGCTGTCCCGGATAAAAGCCAGCCACTCGTCACTGCCTGCCGGACCAAGAAGCCCGTCAGTGTGTCTGTAGATCACATGCGGGGCCGCCACTACCTCCACACCCCTGCCGGCAAGCTCATCCACGGACTTCCTCACATCGGAAACCTCTAGGTACAAGAGAGCCCGCGGGACACCTGATTCCAGCAGCAGCCGCACGCCCTCCAGGTCGAAGAACAGAAGGCCGGGCGGGTCGAACACCGCCGTTGGTTGAACAGCCAGCAGATCTGTGTAAAACGACGCCGCCCGTTGGAGATCCCCGGCGTACTGGGCAACCTGAATCAACCGCATGGCTCCAGCCTTCCTCTTGTCCGCTCTGCCTGGTTTGGTCCATCCTGCTCATGCGCAGGGGGTCGGGCAAGGGCCGGGTAGGGACGGCGCCGGGGAACAACTGGCAATTGCTAGGCTCGAAACCATGACGCCTTCGATTCGCCGGACCAGCCCTTCGCCCTCGGGGCGGCAGGCAGCAGCTGCAGCCGTTGCCGACGCCGTCCTGATCCTGGTGTTCGCAGCCGTCGGCCGTGACGCCCACCAACGCGGCGATGTTATTGCAGGCGTCCTGATCACTGCCTGGCCGTTTCTGGCCGGGGCGGGTTTTGGATGGCTGGCGGCAAGGGCCTGGCGAAACCCCCTGTCGGTGCGCTGGACGGGCCTGGCGGTCTGGCTTGGGGCCCTCGGGGGCGGCATGCTGCTCCGGCTGCTGACCAACCAGACAGTTGTCCTGCCGTTCATCATCGTGGCGTTGCTGAGCCTGGGGTTGCTGCTGGTGGGGTGGCGGCTGGCGTGGGCAGGGGCCCGTCTGCTCCGGAGCGCCTGAAAGAACGAGGCAGGGGTGGCTGGAGGCCGCGGGCAGCCCGCCCTGATGTAATAGGCTGGCAGCACTGAAAGCTTGCCGGGCTACGCTACGGCGCAACCAGATCCGGAAGGATTTATCGTGATCACCGCATTCGTTCTGATCAAGACCGACGCTGCCCGCATTCCTGAGACGGCCGAGGAGATCTCAGCGATTGAGGGCATCAGCGAGGTGTACTCCGTTACCGGCGAATGGGACCTGATCGCGGTGGCAAGGGTGCCCCGGCACGAGGACCTGGCCGACGTCATCGCGGACCGCCTGTCCAAGGTCCCTGCCGTTGTCCACACAACGACGCACATCGCATTCCGTGCCTACTCCCAGCATGACCTGGACGCTGCTTTCGCCCTCGGCTTCGAGCAGTAGCAGAGTAAAGCGGATCACTGACGGCTCAACGAGACCCAATTCTCCAGGACGGCTGCGGCAGAGCCTGAGCCAATGGATTCGGCTGCCCGGCTGTACGCCTCCTGCATCCGGTCGAGGAACGCGCCGTCCGCGCTCCTGTCGAACGCCACCAGGCCGGCTGCCGCGTTAAGGAGAACAGCGTCCCGGGCCGCACCTTCCTTGCCTGCAAGGACCTCGCGGACCACGGCGGCATTGGCTTGCGCGTCTCCCCCGCGGAGCTGCTCAACAGTTGCCGGTCTGATGCCCAGGTCCGTTGGGGAGAACGTCAGTTCCGTCACACCACCATTTCGGATCTCCCAGACGGTTGAGGGACCCGTGGTGGTCAGTTCGTCAAGCCCGTCATTTCCGCGGAACACCAGGCCCCGGCTGCCGCGCTGGGCCAGGACGCCCGCCACCAACGGCGCCATTCTTGCGTTCGCGACTCCCACTGCTGAAGCCTGGACTTTGGCCGGGTTGGTCAGCGGACCAAGGAAGTTGAAGGCGGTGGGGACGGCCAGTTCACGCCGGGGAACGGCCGTATGGCGGAACGACGGGTGGAAGACCTGGGCGAAGCAGAAAGTTATGCCGGCCTCCTCCGCGTTGTGCGCCACCTGTTCAATGGACAGGTCAAGGCGGACGCCCAGGGCCTCCAGTACGTCCGCAGAACCGGACGACGACGAAGCCGCCCGGTTGCCGTGCTTAACAACCTTCGCCCCTGCCCCGGCAGCCACCAGGGCGGCCATGGTGGAGATGTTCACGGTGTTCAACTGGTCACCGCCCGTCCCGACGATATCCAGCTTCTCGCCGGATATGGAGACTGGCTTGGCGTGGGCAAGCATGGCGTCCACGAGGCCGGTGAGCTCGTCAACCGTTTCACCCTTGGCACTGAGGGCCACCAGGAATCCGGCAATCTGGGCGGGCGTTGCTTCCCCGGACATGATGGTATCCATGGCCCAGGCGGTGCTCTCCGCCGTGAGGTCCTTGCCATTGATCAGCGCCGAGATCAGCCTCGGCCAGGTGTTGCCCGCCGGTGTTGCGGATGCGTGTGAAGTCACCTGCTGATGCTATCGAGGGATGGCAGGGGCTGACCAATATGAACGGGTCAAGGAACTTTTTAGTGCGATTTCGCGCCTTTGTAGAAAAAGTCCCCCGAAAAGGCGGTTTGCGTTGGGCAGCACGGACTTTTACAGACATAATGTCTATGTGACATCTGCGACCCATGCCCCCAGTACCCCGGCGCACCCCACGCTGAACCGCCCCAATATGGTTTCCGTTGGAACCGTTGTATGGCTGTCCAGTGAGTTGATGTTCTTCGCCGGTCTCTTCGCCATGTACTTCACGCTGCGCTCCACGAGCGCAGAGATGTGGGCGGCTGAGACGGCCAAGCTCAACTTCCCCTTTGCGCTCGCCAACACGATCGTCCTCGTGGCAAGTTCGTTTACTTGCCAGATGGGCGTTTTCGCCGCCGAGCGGCTGCAGCCGCGCCGCACCGGAGGGGCCTTCCAGTTCGCCCGCTGGGGCATGAACGAATGGTTCACGCTTACCTTCCTTATGGGGGCGTTCTTCGTCGCCGGCCAGGCCACGGAATACGCAATGCTGGTTTCCGAGCACGTCTCGCTCTCCTCCAACGCCTACGGTTCGGCCTTCTACATGACCACCGGCTTCCACGGCCTCCACGTCATCGGCGGCCTGGTGGCCTTCCTCCTGATCATGGGCCGGTCCTTTGCCGCGAAGAAGTTCGGGCACTTCGAAGCAACGTCTGCGATCGTCACCTCGTACTACTGGCACTTTGTGGATGTCGTCTGGATCGGCCTCTTCCTGGTCATCTACGTACTCAAGTAGCCAGCTTTGATTCTTTTTCTACAAGAGGCAGAATTTCAGGTAGCGGCTTCCGTAGCCGGCGCAGGATCGAATAAAGGAACCACCACGTGAAGGCACTCTCGCAAAAGCGGCGTCACCCACTGGCAGCAATCGCGCTGCTTCTGATGGGACTCCTCATCACCGGCGGGCTGTACGCCGTGGCCACCACCGTCAACGAGGCCAAGGCTTCCACTACCACCTTCAGTGCCAATGACGTCGAAGAAGGCGGCAAGCTCTTCGCCGCCAACTGCGCCACGTGCCACGGCATGGGCGGGAGTGGCTCCCAGGATGGCCCGTCCCTCGTCGGTGTAGGCGCCGCATCTGTTGACTTCCAGGTGGGAACCGGCCGCATGCCCATGCAGATGAATGGCCCCCAGGCGCTGGAGAAGCCCGTCCAGTTCAACGATCAGCAGACCCACCAGCTTGCAGCCTATGTTGCTTCCCTGGGTGCCGGCCCGGCAATCCCTGAGCAGAGCCTGCTGGAAGGCGGCGATGCAGCTGCCGGCGGCGAGCTCTTCCGTACCAACTGCGCCATGTGCCACAACGCTGCCGCTGCCGGCGGTGCACTGACCCGCGGTAAGTTCGCGCCCGCGTTGGCGGATACGTCAGGCAAGCACATTTACGAGGCCATGGTCACCGGTCCGCAGAACATGCCTGTCTTCAGCGATTCCAACATCACCCCTGAAGGCAAGCGCGACATCATCACGTTCCTGAAGCAGATCGAAACCAACGGCTCCCCCGGCGGCGCTGAGCTGGGATCCCTGGGTCCTGTGGCAGAAGGCCTGTTCGTCTGGATCGCAGGTCTCGGCGTCATCATCGCCTTTACCATCTGGCTGACCTCACGGACGTCCTAGGACCTCCGCGAAGCTGCACAACTTCTGCTGATCCGTCAGCAGTTTGATATTAGAAACTAACCCGGCACCCGCCGGGACGAGAGAAGGATGAGGCGAATTATGGGCAACCATAGTGACGGCAGTCCGAACCACTCGGGCACCGTAGCTACGGCTGGTCAGAATGAGGTGGAGAAGTTCCAGGACCCTGGACTTCCTCCGCACCGTTTGCGCCTGGCTGACACGGACCCGAAGGCCGCAAAGCGGGCAGAACGGCAGGTCGCCTTACTATTTGGCATCTCTGTTGTTGGAACCCTGATCTTCCTGGTGGCGTACTTTGCCATCGATCTGGGGCCCGGTGAATCAACTATCGGCAACATCCGGCTCCAGAACATGCTCCTGGGTCTTGGAACGGCCTTCGCTATGCTCGGCATCGGTACCGGCATCGTGCACTGGGCCAAGGCCCTCATGCCGGACCACGAAGTCTCCGAAGAGCGCCACGCCATCCGCTACGAAGAGGACCGCCAGGCTGCAGTCCGCATCGTTGACGACATCGTGGAAGAGACGGGCATTAAGCGCCGTCCGCTGATCCGGAACACCCTGCTGGGTGCGGTTGCACTTGCCCCGCTGCCTGCAGTTGCCATTTTCGGCGACCTCGGACCGCGCCCGGACAACAAGCTGGCCCACACCATGTGGGCACCCACGGACGGCAGGCTCAAGCGTCTGGCCCGTGACCCTGACGGAACGCCCATCAAGGCCTCCGACGTCACCATCGGTTCAGCCTTCCACGTCATCCCGGAGGGCCTGAACGAACTTGTCGAGGGCAAGCTCAACGAGAAGGCCAAGGCCGTTGTGCTGCTCATGCGCCTGGATCCCGACTCGCTGAACCCCTCCGCGGGCCGCGAGGACTGGGGATACAACGGCATCGTTGCTTACTCCAAAATCTGCACCCACGTCGGGTGCCCCGTTGCTCTCTATGAGCAGCAGACGCACCACCTGCTGTGCCCGTGCCACCAGTCCACCTTTGACCTCACGCAAGAGTGCAAGGTGATCTTCGGCCCCGCCAGCCGGCCGCTCCCCCAGCTGCCCATCGCAGTTGACGACGAGGGCTACCTGGTCGCTACCAGCGACTTCAAAGAACCTGTAGGACCAAGTTACTGGGAGCGTGATATGCATGAGCGCAGCATCAACAGCTGAGC
>NZ_JBNHFF010000065.1:0-14374 GCF_059089965.1 Arthrobacter sp. SPT-J7 | reverse complement strand
CCCTAACCCTGGTCACGTCCAACAGCGGTTCCTACGCCTTGGGTGGAACGGCTGCGGGTGCAGTGGGCATCGGATCGGCCTTGGGCGCTCCGCTCCTTGGATCCCTGGCGGACAAGCGGGGCCAACGTAAGGTCCTTTTGCTGGCTGCAGCCCTTAATACTTTGGCCGTCGTGGCTTTGATCCTTGCAGCCTCTGCCATGGTGGCACCTGCAAACTTTCCGGGTGCCGTGCTGGCTGCTGCCTTCCTGGCAGGAGCGAGTTGCCCGCAGGTGGGCCCGTTGGCCCGCGTCCGGTGGATGGCGCTCACGTCGCAGGGGAATGCGCCGGACAACCGACGGGACCTGGACACGGCACTCTCGTACGAAAGCACAGCCGACGAAGTGACGTTTGTGCTGGGACCTGCGCTCGTGGGAATCCTGGCCAGCCTCCTGGCACCCTGGCTTCCGCTCGCGCTAGCCGCAGCCATGACCATCACGCTGGTTCCTGCCTTCGCCACCCACCGCACCCACAGGGCAGTGCCGGTGGCACGCTGCACACCTCCGGCAGCGGGACGCCGGGCGCGGGCCAGGATACCGGCGGCCGTCCTTCTCCCGGTGGTCGCCATGGTGTGCATGGGCACGTTCTTCGGCTCAACGCAGGCGGCATTGAGCTCTTTCTCTGCCAGCTACGCCACCTCGGAACTGGCCGGACTGCTCTATGCAGTGATGGGGCTCAGCTCCGCTGCTGCTGCTCTCTCGGTTGCCTACTGGCCGCAGCGTTTCAGCCTTTCCCTGCGCTGGATGGTGTGTGCCGCGCTGATGGCAGGACTGGCCCTCCTCCTGCTGGTTCCTTCATCAGTCGCTGCCATGGTGGCCGTGCTGCTGATCCTGGGTTTGCCGGTGGGCCCGGTTATGGTCACCGTCTTCGCCGTCGGCGGAGTTGTGGCTCCGGAGGGGAGGCTCGGCGCGGTCATGACGGCCCTGGCCAGCGGCATTGTCGCCGGCACCGCGATCGGCTCGTCGCTGGGCGGCTGGCTGGCGCAGGATCACGGCTACGCGGCGGCCTTCCTCGTTCCCGCGTGCGCGGCATCCGTGCTGGCACTCCTCGGGGCAGGGGCGGTGGTCGTGCTTCGCCGCCGGCCCGCCCGCTGACAACGGCCCTAGGCCAGCTGGCGTTCGATTCTCGCCGCGCTCTCGGCCAGCGCGGCGCCCACCGTTGAGGGTTCGTGCGCGGAGCGGATATAGACGACGGCGAGTGCTGCCGGGCGCCCGCCCGGAACCCGCACGGGCGCGGCCAATGAGGAAACACCGGCGATGACCTCGTCATGGCTGGCGGAGTACCCGGCACGCCGGGCTTCGGCGGCCTCGGGACGATAGGGAACGCCGGTCTCCAGTCGGTTCCATTCAGCTTCCGTCAGCGCGGATTGGATGGCGATGCCGGGCGCACCCGAGTTGATGGGGTGCCGCGTGCCGGGATGCTGGGCCACCGTCGCCCCTGAGTGACGCGGCTCCACAGTGACCAGGGTGATGCAGTCGTGATGGTCCCACAACGCCACAAAAGCCGTCATGTCCAGCGTGTTGGCCAGGTGCGTCAGTTCGGGAAGCGCAGCACTCTGGAGGTTCCGGGAAACGCTCCGGGCCAGGACGGCGAGGCCGGGTCCGGGCTGGACCCGGCCGGCATCGTCCCGCACCAGCAGCGAGTGGTCCTCGAGGGTGCGCAGTATCCGGTACGCCACGGAACGGTGGACACCCATGGCATCGGCCAGCTCGGCGATGCTCATAGGCCCGGGCGCAGCTGCCAGGATCTCGAGGGCGCGGATACCGCGGGAAAGTGTCTGCGAGGGCGAAGCCTGCGCCGGCGCTGCTCCGGCCGGGGCTGCGGCGGTGGGAGTCATGCTGTCCATCCTAGGTGCGCTCGCTACGGTCCTGCGGCTCTGATGTTGCTTGGTGCGCAGAGTGCCGTTCCGCAATGAGAAACGGCGGTTCAAATATAGAACTGATAATCCCGGCAGTCCACCGCGACAAGCCTAGAGGGACTATAAGAGCCATCGACCCACAAATTGAGCCAAGGCGTGTCCTGCCTCACAGTTCCGTAGTACCCTTTCAACTAACTGACCGTTCTGTCGGTAATCCTGAAGGCGCCCGGCAGCCTGCCTGCCGAATAAACAATGGAGTTTCAATGACCACACCTTCGAAGGTGGATACACTCGCCGGTCCGAGCACCCGGCGTGAGGAGCGCAAAGTCCTTGCCGGCACCCTGGTCGGTACCACGATCGAGTGGTACGACTTCTTCATCTTTGCCCAGCTGACCGCAACGCTGCTGTCGCCCCTGTTCCTGGCGCCGCTGAACGAGTCCAACCCGGGCCTGGCGCAAATCCTCTCCTTTGCCCTGATCGGCATCAGTTTCCTGTTCCGGCCCCTGGGCGCAGTGGTGGCCGGCCACCTTGGCGACCGCCTGGGACGCAAGGCAATGCTGGTCTTCACCCTGGTGATGATGGGTGCCGCCACCGCGCTGATCGGCATGCTGCCCACCTACGCGCAGATCGGTGCCTGGGCGCCCATCCTCCTGATTACCCTGCGCATCATCCAGGGCTTCTCGGCCGGAGGCGAGTGGGGCGGCGCAGCGCTGATGGCCGTCGAACACGCGCCCCTGAACAAGCGCGGCCTGTTCGGTGCCTACCCCCAGATCGGTGTGCCCATTGGCATGATCCTGGCTACCGGACTCCTCTTCTTCCTGAACACCAGCATGTCCAGGGAGGACTTTGCGGCCTGGGGTTGGCGGGTTCCGTTCCTGCTCTCCATCGTCCTCATCGTGGTGGGCTACCTGATCCGCCGCGCAGTCGCTGAGAGCCCGGTCTTCCAGGAAATGGCCGCGCGTAAGCAGGAAAGCAAGGCGCCGCTTGGTGTACTGGTCCGCAGCCATAAGAGGCCCGTCCTGTACTCCACCATGATTTTCATCGGCAACAACGCGGCCGGTTACCTGCTGATCGCCTTCTTCATCGCCTATGCCACGAGGACCCTGCAGATGCCTACGCCGCAGGTCCTCCTGGCCACCACCCTGGCATCGTTCGGCTGGCTGATCTTCACCCTGGCGGGTGGCTGGCTGTCAGACCGCATCGGCCGGGTCAAGACGTTCCTCACCGGCTACGCGATCATCTTCGTGTGGATGATTCCCATGTTCGCCCTGATCGACACCAGGAACATCTGGCTGTACGGCGTGGCGCTGTTCGTTCTCACCATCGGCCTCGGCCTGTCCTACGGGCCCATGTCCGCGATGTACGCCGAGATGTTCCCGGCCAACGTCCGGTACTCCGGCATCTCCATCGGGTACGCTTTCGGCGCCATCCTCGGCGGAGCCTTCGCAGCAACCATCGCCGAGACGTTGCTGCAGACAACCAAGTGGGCGGGGTCCATCGGGATCTACATCATGGTCCTCTGTGTCATCTCAGCCATCGGCGTGCTGCTGGCCAAGGAGACCAAGGGGCGGCCGCTGGGCGTCAGCCACCACTAATCCCCACCGTCCCCCTGGCCTCGCTTCGCATCGGACAGGGAACCCTGACGGCGTGGGCCCACCACCGTCCCCCTGGCCTCGCTTCGCTTCGGACAGGGAACCCCTGACGGCGTGGGCCATTCCATAACGAACCCGGGCCCGGACCACTTTGGTCCGGGCCCGGCTGCGTATCGGGGGCTTGGAACTGCTTGAAGACGGCTACTGCGTCAGGAAGCTGATGGCGTCGTCGTCCGTGAGCTGCTCAAAGTGCCGGTAGAAGCTGCCCACGGCGCGGAACTTGCCCGGCAGATGCAGGCACAGGACAGCGTCGCACACCCGTTCTACGGAGGAAGCCGCTTCAATGGAGCCCACCGGGGCGGCGGCCACCACTGTATTGGCCCCGCCCTCGCGGACGGCTTCGATAGCGGCGCGCATGGTGGCTCCGGTGGCCAGGCCGTCATCGATCAGCAGGACAGTTTTCCCGGAAAGATCGTGGTTAGTCGCCGGATATTGGTCCACCCGGCGCAGCAGTTCGGCACGTTCCCGCTGCTCCACCTCGTCCAGCAGCTCCTGGCGCACACCATGCTCAAGTACCCGGTCCACCAGTGGCTTGTTGAGCAGGCGGACCGTCCGGCCCCGTGCCCAAGCCAGGGCTCCATACGCCGTTTCCTGGTGTCCCGGGATGCCGAGTTTGCGCACCAGGACGGTTCCCAGCGGGAGGTAGAGGGCTTTGCTGGCCGAAGCCGCTACCGGGATGCCGCCCCGGGCAAGGCCAAGGACAATGGTGCCGGGCCGCTCACGGAACTGTCCGAGTACTGCGGCCAGCCTTTCGCCGGCTTCTGTGCGGTCTTCAAAGCGCGTCACCATGGTTCCCTCCCGGCTCGCTCCAGCCCTCACTTCAGCCTACCGCCGGGGAAGGCGCGGCAGGAGGTGGCCCGGCAGTGCGGGAGTATGCGTGGAAGTGTTAGACGGAGAGGAAGGTGATGGCCGCCTGCTTGAAGGCCCGGCTGGTAACGGCATTGGTATGGTTCCGGCCCGGCAGCATGACCTCTTCAACCATCGCCCCGGCGGCGCGGGCGAGCCCGGCGAGCTGTGGCAGGCTGGGGGCGCGTTCGTCCTTGTCGCCGGCCACCAGGAGCATGGGTACGTGGGGCACGGCTTCGGTAGGGTCATACGGCTCTGCTTTGATGGCTTCAACCAGCGAGAGCAGCGCAAAGATGTTGTTGCTGGGCAGCAGCAGGGCCATTTTCAGCAGCTGGGAGGTGGACTCGTCAGCGATCGGGGTCCCGTCAGCGAGATAATCCTGCGCCGCGACGAGGTCGAAGGCTGCAAGTGGATCCGCGACGTTCGGCCCGCCCAGCACCAGCCGGTGCACGATCTCGGGCTGGGTGGCACCGAACTCCCAGGCCAGCCGGGAGCCCAGGGAATAGCCCACGATGTCCAGCCCGCTGGAAGGGTCGCCATCCTGCAAAGGGCGCACCCCGGCGTCGAACGCTACCTGGAGCAGGTCCGCCCGGATCCTGCTGGGAGAGTAGGAGTCCATGTCCTCCGGCGCCCCGCTGCGGCCGTGCCCGGGGAGGTCCACAGTGATAACGCGGCGGCCGGCGTCGAGCAGCGCAGCCACCCAGCCTGTGTCCTCCCAATTCAGCTTGCTGGAGGACGAAAAGCCGTGCAGCAGCAGAATGGGTCGGAGGCCGGCGTCCGCGGCAGGATCATGCACCCCCACATACAATTGGGGATCAGTTCCCTCTACCGTGTGCGAATGCTGTTCGCCGGTGTGCCTGCCGCTCATGGTGCCAGTCCTCTTCAACTACGGCGCCAAGGCGGACCCGGCGCGTGGAAGCTCGTCCTTCGCGACTACTCTACCTGCCTGATGTCCCGGTAATACCACCCCGGATTCTCCTGGCCGTCCCCCCCAGCCGCTTGGCGGCAAGTGCCGTTTCCGGGGGCCGGAACGCACTGGGCGTGCCTAGCTGGGCCGGTTGGTCCTCGCGTTGAACCGGGCGTAAACGGCGGAGGCCACCGCGATCCCGGCAATCAGCCCGATGGTGCTGAAGAGCTGGATGCGGCTGCTTTCGGCGCTGAAGCCCACTGCGAAAATCAGGCCCAGCAGCACGAGCCCCATGGTGGTCAGGGCCGGGAAGCCCTTCATCCGCAGGGGCAGCGGCGTGCCCTCCCGGTCTGCCCGCCGCCGCAGGATCAGCTGCGAGACCAGCGCGCTGCCCCACACCACCAGACAGGTGGATCCCACCAGCTGGAACAGGGCAGGAAGGATCCGCTCCGGGAACAGCAGTTCCAGGACCGTGGCGACGAATCCGAATGCCACCGACACCCCAACGGCCAGCATGGGCACGCTGGCGGGGCTCAGCCGGGTGAGGAACCGCGGTGCTTCGGCCCGCTCGGCGAGGGAATAGACCATGCGGGAGGCCCCGTAGAGGTTGGCGTTCAACGCCGAAAGGAGCGCGACGACGGCCACGAGGGTGATGGCCGTTGCGGCGCCGGGGATGCGGGCGGCATCCAGAACGCCGGCGAACGGTGAGGCCAGACTTTCCGATGTTGCCGGAAGGACGGCGGCGATCACAAAAACGGAGCCGATGTAGAAGACCAGGATGCGCCACACAACAGTCCTGATGGCTTTGCCCACGCTGTGTTCCGGGTCCTCCGTCTCTGCCGCAGCCACCGAGACGATCTCCGTGCCGCCGAAGGCGAAGATCACCACAAAGAGCGCGGACGCGATCCCGCCCAGGCCGGCGGGGGCAAAGTCCGACGTCAGGTTGCCCAGGCCGGGGGACGCCACATCGGGCAGCAGGCCCAGCAGCAGGGCGGCGCCCACCACCAGGAACAGGACAATCGCGGCGACCTTGAGGATGGCGAACCAGAACTCGAACTCACCAAAGTACCGGACCCCTGTGAGGTTGATGGCGGTGAAGACGACCATAAAAACAAGTGCCAGCGCCCAAACAGGAATGACCGGCCAGACCGTAAAGAGAAGCCCGGCAGCTCCCAGAGCCTCTGCTGCGATCACCACTACCAGCTGCAGCCACCACAGCCAGCCGATGGTGGCGCCGGCTGTTTTTCCAAGCGCACGCTCGGCATACACCGAGAAGGCGCCGCTGTTCGGGCTGGCGGCAGCCATCTCGCCCAACGCCCACATCACCAGGATGATCAGGGTGCCGGCCACGAGGTAGGAGATCAGCACCGCCGGACCGGCGGCCTGAATGCCGGCTCCGGATCCCAGGAAAAGCCCGGCGCCGATGGCGCTGCCCAGGCCCATCATGGTGAGCTGGCGGGGTTTCATGCTGTGGCCCAGGTGGCCCTGCGGGCTCAGTTCTGTGGACTTCATCGTCATTTTGCTACGGGACCTTCTGGGGTTGTGGATGGGGGCTCCTCGTGGGACCTCTTGAATTTACCGTCTCCGATCCTGCTGCCGGTATTCGGCGCCGGGAACGCTACACGACGAATACAGGACCAATACAGGACCAATCAGGACGAACACCGGCAAACGGGGGCGGAAACATTTGGCAATTATGTGGCGGGTGCCCGTAGAATTAGTTTTGGTCATTGTGACCATAACTGAAACGGGACGCCGGCTGCGGTCCCGAAGGCCGGAAGGCGGTGGACCATGTACTCGAGCTCGGCAAACGTCTCGGAGCGCCAGGCGGCGCCGCCGTCGCTGGCCATTTCCACTGTCATCTTTGCACTGCGCCCCAGTGAAAGCTCCGGCCGGCCAACACTGTGGCTGCCCCTGGTGCGCCGGATCCGGGAACCATACAAGGGACTCTGGGCGCTGCCCGGAGGCCCCCTAAGCCACGCCGAATCACTGCAGGACGCGGCAGCGCGGAACCTGGGGGAGACCACCGGCCTGGCACCCAGCTACCTTGAGCAGCTGTATGCATTCGGCGGGCTCCACCGTTCTCCCACCCAGCGGGTGGTCTCGATCGTCTACTGGGCGCTGGTCCAACCCACTGAAGCCGCGCTTGCGGACGAGTCCGAAAACGTCCAGTGGTTCAGGGCGGACCGGCTGGGGGACCTGGCCTTCGACCACAACGCGATCGTGGACTACGCACTCTGGCGGCTGCGCAACAAGCTGGCCTACGGCTCCGTGGCCTACCACCTGCTGGGGGAATACTTCACCCTCGCCCAGGTCCGGGAGGTCTACGAAGCAGTGCTGGACAGGCAACTGGACCCCGCCAACTTCCGCCGCCAGCTCAAGTCCACCCCGGACATCGAGGAAACCGGCGAGTACCTCCAGGGCGGCAGGCACCGCCCTCCCCGCCTCTACCGCTTCACCGGCCGGCCCGGCCTTGACCCAGACAACAGGAGCACACCATGAGCAGCGTCAACACAGCAATCCAGCTGATCACGCGCGAACAGGCCGAAAAAGGCGCAACCGCAAAGGGCAGCACCTGCAGCCCCGCGCTGGCCAGGGGTCCGTGGGACTACGACCTTGCAGAGGCCCTCGCAGGGATCCCGGCCTACGGCCCGGGCGCTTCCAGCGCGGACGTTGCACCTTCGGCAACCCCCCGCCAGGGGCAATTGCCGGAAGAGTACAAGCTGGCCAGCGACGCCGAACTGGGCGGAAGGATCCTGGCCGCGAAGGCGGCCCTGGGGGACAGGGCGGTCATCCTGGGGCACTTCTACCAGCGCGATGAAGTCATCCAGTACGCCGACTTCGTGGGTGACTCCTTCCAGCTGGCCAACGCCGCGCTGACCCGGCCGGAGGCTGAGGCCATCGTGTTCTGCGGCGTCCACTTTATGGCCGAAACCGCTGACATCCTTTCCGCGCCCGACCAAGCCGTCATCCTGCCCAACCTGGCGGCCGGCTGCTCCATGGCGGACATGGCTGATGCCGATTCCGTGGCCGAGTGCTGGGAGCAGCTTGAGGAAATTTACGGCACCGAGCCCGACGCCGAAGGGCGGGTTCCGGTCATTCCTGTCACCTACATGAATTCCTCCGCGGCCCTGAAGGCTTTCTGCGGGGAGCGTGGCGGCATTGTCTGCACCTCATCAAACGCCAGGACCGTCCTTGAATGGGCGTTCCAGCGGGCCCAGCGGGTGCTGTTCTTCCCGGACCAGCACCTCGGCCGCAATACCGCAAAGGCGCTCGGCGTGCCGCTGGAGCAGATGCCCATGTGGAACCCGCGGAAGGACCTGGGCGGCAATGACGAACAGGCATTGCTGGATTCCAGGGTCATCCTGTGGCACGGGTTCTGCTCGGTGCACAAGCGGTTCAACGTAGCCCAGATCGAAAAGGCCCGGGCCGATTTTCCCGGCGTCCAGGTGATCGTCCACCCGGAGTGCCCCATGGAGGTTGTGGACGCCGCCGATTCTGCCGGATCCACCGACTTCATCAAGAAAGCGATCGCGGCTGCCACGGAACCCACCACGTTCGCGATCGGCACCGAAATCAACATGGTGAACCGACTCGCGGCAGAGTACCCGCAGCACACCATCTTCTGCCTTGATCCCGTCATCTGCCCCTGCTCCACCATGTACCGCATCCACCCCGGCTACCTTGCCTGGGTCCTGGAAGAACTGGTTGCCGGGCGGGTGGTCAACCGGATCACGGTCGCGGATTCAGTGCAGGACCACGCCAGGACAGCACTAGAGCGCATGCTTGCGGCCAGGCCGTAATGACAAGGCCGCCTATTATGCCCCCTCGTGAAGGTGGCGGTGCTTCCGGACGGCGCGATGTGCCCCGTGGCGGCACCCTCGCGGGGCGCCCGCGATTGGTCGTCGTCGGCAGTGGCATTGCCGGGCTGTATGCTGCCCTGCTGGCAGCGGATGCCGGAGCCGATGTGGTTCTCCTGAGCAAAGGAAAGCTTCGCGAAAGCAACAGCTGGTACGCCCAGGGCGGGATCTCTGCGGTGCTGGACGCCCCTGCTCCGGGTGACACCGTAGCTGCCCACATCGCGGATACGCTGCAGGCTGGAGCAGGGCATTGTGATGAAGCCGCCGTCCGTCTGATGTGCGCGGAGGCACGCCGCGACATCGCAGGGCTGCAACGCCTTGGTGTGAACTTCGATTCCGCCTCCACCGGCGGCCCTGCGCTTGGGCTGGAAGCGGCCCATTCCGCAGCACGAATCCTCCACGCCGGGGGCGACGCCACCGGGGCACAGGTGGCCGGGGCCCTGATCCGGTCAGTGTTCGCACGGCAGGCGGAGGGGACCCTGACAGTCCTGGCCTCAGCCCACGCAACATCCTTGCTGCAGCAGGACGGGAAAGCCACCGGAGTGGAGTTCCTCCAGGACGGCGACAGGGCCGCCGTGCACGGGGACGCCGTCCTGCTGGCAACCGGAGGAGCGGGGCAGCTTTTTGCCCAGACAACCAACCCGGCAGGGGCGACTGCGGACGGCCTTGCGCTCGCGGTCCGGGCGGGAGCTGAGGTCGCCGATCTGGAGTTCTTCCAGTTCCACCCCACCTGCCTGGCTACCGGCTCCCTGGCCTCCCATCCGGACGCGGCACCCGGCCTGGACCAGGATCCGCTGCTCATTTCCGAAGCTGTCCGCGGCGAAGGGGCCTTCCTCGTCGATGGCAACGGGAAACGGTTTATGCTGGCCTACCACCCGGACGCGGAACTCGCCCCGCGGGACGTTGTGTCGCGCAGCATCGCCCTGCACCTGGCAAAGCTCGGCAACCCCAACGGCCACGTCTACCTCGACGCCCGCGTAATTGAGGCGGCCAAGGGGCAAGGATTCCTGGCCAAGCGCTTTCCCACCCTCACGCAAAGGACGCTTGCGGTGGACATCGACTGGACCTGTGAGTTGGTACCCGTTGCACCGGCAGCGCACTACTGGATGGGCGGAGTGCTCACCGACCTGCACGCCAGGACTACTGTTCCTAGCCTGTATGCAGCCGGGGAAGTGGCGTGCACAGGAGTCCAGGGCGCAAACCGGTTGGCCAGCAACTCGCTCCTTGAAGGACTCGTTTTCGGCCGCCGGGCTGTTGAGCATTTCTTCGCAGGTGACGACGGCGGTGCTTGGGTGGCGCCTGCCGGCGCTCCTCCGCGTACTGTCTCGCCCGCGGGCGGCCTCCCCTTGACGTACGCCTCCGGAGCACCGTCAGGCACCGAGCGGCACCAAGGGTTGGGTGCGCGCCCGGACACAGGACCCGGGGGTGTGGTCGACAAGTATGTGCAGCCGGGTCCGGGAAGCCAGCAGTTTTCGCGGGAGGGGCTTCGCCGGTTGATGACTGCCAAGGCCGGAGTGCTTCGCAACGGGGTGCTGCTTGGGGAGGCGGCGGAGGCTCTTGCCCGGTGGGCCGCCGTCGTACGTCCTGACGCTGCTTCCGCCGGCGGGGACGCCCGGGACCACGAGGACCGCAACCTGCTGCTGGCCGCGCAGTTGCTGGTGGCAGCGGCGCAAGGGCGTACGGAGTCCCTCGGTGCCCACTACCGGAGTGACAGCCCGGCCGATGCTCCCGGCATCGCCAACGAACTTGAAGAATCGTCCCGATTTCGCCTGAAAGCGAGCCTTGTCCATGACTGAGTTGTCCGTGACTGAAAACTTCGTAGTTGAAACGGTCCCCGCCGACAGCGTGCGCCTCGACCTGACGTTGCCGGCGGCGCCGGTGCGGGAAATTCTGGAGCGGGCCTTCGCGGAAGATGCTCCTGCCGGGGACATCACCTCCCAGCTACTGATTCCCGCTGACGCCCGTGCCACGGCCGTACTGAACGCGCGGGTGCCTGGTGTTTTCAGTGGCGCCACGGTGTTCCGGGACGCCATGCTGCTGGTGGATCCGGACACCGACGTGGAGCTGTTGCTGGGGGACGGAGAGGAATTCGACGCCGGCGTCCACCTCGCACGGGTCAGCGGCCGGGCCAGGTCTGTCCTGCTCGCAGAGCGTGTGGCACTGAACCTGGTGCAGCGGATGTCGGCCATCGCCACGAGGACAGCCCAGTTTGTCCGGCTGACCGAGGGGACGTCAGCACGGATCACCGATACCCGAAAAACCACGCCGGGCCTGCGGATCCTGGAGCGGTTCGCCGTACGCTGCGGCGGCGGCGCCAACCACCGGTACAGCCTTTCCGACGCTGTCCTGGCCAAGGACAACCACCTTGCCGTGATGACGGGCGGCGATCCTGCCCGGCTCACCGCACTCCTCGCCGCAGCCAAAGCGCACCTGGGCCACACCACGCACTTTGAGGTGGAGGTGGACCGGATGGACCAGGTCGAGCCCGTGCTGTCGGCCGGCGTGGACACCATCATGCTGGACAATTTCACGGTCCAGGAACTGGCGGCAGGCGTGGCCCTGGTAGCCGGCCGTGCGCGCGTGGAGGCCAGCGGAAACGTCAATCTCGCCACGGTGGCAGCCATAGCAGCCACGGGAGTTGACGTCATATCCGTAGGTGCCCTCACCCACACAGTGACGGCCCTGGACCTCGGGCTGGACATTGAACTGACTGTCAGGTGACTTTCCGTGATCTTTCTTGACGCAGCCGCCACCACCCCTGTCCGCCGTGAGGTGCTGGATGCGATGTGGCCGTATATGACCGGTGAGTTCGGCAACCCTTCAAGCCATCACACCCTGGGCGAAGCTGCTGCCGACGCGCTCGCTGGTGCGCGGGCGTCCGTCGCAGCCGTCTTCGGCTGCCGGGCCGGTGACATTACGTTTACGTCAGGGGGAACCGAAGCGGACAACCTTGCCATCAAAGGGATCGCCCTGGCCCGGCAGGCCGCGAATCCGCAGCTCAACAGGGCGGTGATCAGCGCCGTCGAACATCCTGCGGTGGAGGACTCTGCCCGGTACCTGGAGCGCTTCCACGGCTTCGCCGTTGACGTGGTTCCCGTTGACGGAAAGGGGCTTGTCCCGCCGGAGGCCTTCCGGGCCGCGCTGCGGCCGGAAACGGCGGTGGCCAGCGTTATGTATGCCAACAACGAAGTGGGAACGGTGCAGCCTGTTGCCGAACTGGCCGCCCTGGCGCGCGGACTCGGCATACCGTTCCACACCGATGCCGTGCAGGCGGCCGGATGGCTGCCGCTGGACATCAAGGCACTGGGCGTGGATGCGATGAGCATATCGGGGCACAAGATCGGGGCGCCCAAGGGCTGCGGCGTGCTGTTCGCCCGTGGGCGCACCGCGTTGGAGCCGCTGATCCACGGCGGCGGGCAGGAACGCGGTCGCCGGTCGGGAACCGAGAACGTGGAGCGAGCCGTGGGCCTCGCCACCGCGCTCACGCTGGCCCAGGCGCGCCAGGCGGAGGAACGACGCCGGGTGGGGGCACTGCGGGACACGTTTATCGACGCCGTGCTCAGCGGTGTCCCCGGCGCAGTCCTGACCGGGCATCCCATTGACCGGCTGCCCTCCGTTGCCTCCTTCTGCTTCCCCGGAACTAGCGGCGAATCCGTGCTCCTGGAGCTGGAACGCCAGGGCGTGGTCTGCTCCAGCGGCTCAGCCTGCGCGGCGGGTTCGGACGCGCCGTCGCCGGTGCTCACGGCACTGGGAATTGCCCCGGAGACGGCCCAGACGGCCGTCCGGTTCAGCTTCGACACGACGGTATCCGGGACGGACCTCGAAGCGGCGGCAGCCGCGGTGCTCGACGCCGTCGGCCGGGTCAGGGCGCTGGGCAGCTAGCCGTATTCAGTCGGTATGCTGCGGGACCAGCTGGTGGGGCGCAGGTTCACGGGGAGGTCCTGACCGGGTTCACGGGCTCACCCACGCCATCCCCTGGGGCTGCGGCAAAGCCCGGTAGTTCAACCTAAGCGGCCCCCGCACAACGGGGCTCCGTCAGTAGAGTTCGCCCACCGGGATCTCGACGGCCAGCCGGTTGGACGGTCCAGGCAGGGGGCAGGCCCAGGCCTCGTTGTACGCACATGACGGGTTGTACGCAAAATTGAAGTCCAGGACGAACTCGGCGTCCGGGCCGGCTCCCTGGACCCCATGGAACGCGCCCTTGATGGTGTCCAGCAGGTAACGTCCCGCCCCGTAGCTGCCGCCGGGCTGGCCGGCGGTGGCGTCCCGGAACGGTACAAAAATACCGCCGCCGTACCCCTGCAGCTTCCACACTGCGAGTTGGCCCATTTCCGGCAAGTCGAACGTTCCGAGCCGGACAAACCGGACCACGCCGTCAGTGCCGGTCTCCACAGTCATTTCCCTCCCGGCGCCCTCTTTGGTCAGCGGCACATGAAAGCGGTAGATGGGGTCGTAGTCGGCAGTCTTCAGCCCGGAGAAGCGGGCCTTGTCATGCGCACTGAGGGCCGAGGCAGGGTGGGTGGCGAACATCAGGTCCCTCTGGTGGCGCCAGTAGGAGTGTGCCTCGGCCGGGCTTTCCAGCGAAAGTTTCCGGACGTTGTGGTACAAGGCGAAGGTCCGCAGCCGCCAGTCAGCGATGTCGACGGCGGAGATGTCCGTCCGGTCTTCTTCGGCTGTTCCCCGATGCTCTTCCATAGCCCCCAGCCTAGTCCCAGGGCACGGGTATACCGCCCGACGGCGACACGCGTCCAGGTGCCTGCCCTTTCCGGCAGGCGAAACGCCCTTCCCTCAGGACCGGCGGCCGTCGGCCCCCGTTAGGCTGGCTGCATGAGAGGCACGGCAACAAGGGTCCTGTCCGGTGCGCTGCTGGTGGTTGGGGCACTCCTTGCAGGCTGTTCGGCAGCGGGGTCCAATGCAACAGGCTGGACAGTGCAGCCGGGCTCCGGCGGTGCCGGAGCCACCGTTCCGTCCTCGGCCGGCGCCCCGGTATCAGCACCTTCTACGGACGGTGCTGATACCAGCGCCACGCCGACCAGGGATCCGCAAGCCGTAGCTACTGCACCTGTGTGGAAAACTTTCTCGGATCCCGGCAAGACCGTCAGCTTCAACCTCCCGGAGGATTGGATTGCGCAGTCCGTCACGCCGGAGGAGGGAACCCTGCCCGGCGCGCTGAAGGTCGAGGTGAAGAAGCCGGACGGAACCTTCCTGGCAGCGC
>NZ_JBNHFF010000064.1:0-14455 GCF_059089965.1 Arthrobacter sp. SPT-J7 | reverse complement strand
CTTCTTGTTGGCGGATTGAACCACATCAGGAACAGGCCGGCCAACGACGTGCAGACGCCCACGATGGTCAAGCCCGCCACGCTGAAGCCGCTGGTGGCCACGATGGCGCCTGCGGCAGGACCGATCATAAAGACCACTTCGGTAGTGATCGCGTCCAGGGCGAAGGCGGTCCGGCGCTGTTCGCCGTCCGCCAGTACGCCCAGGGACTGGCGTACCACGCTGAAGATGGGCAGCGTGAGCAGCCCGCCCACAAACACCAGTGGAAGGAGCCACTGATAGGAGACGTGCGGCACTATCGACCAGATGACGGTCTCGGACACCACAGAGGGAATCAATGCCCTGCGCAGGCCTACGGTGTCCACCCGCCGCCCCCGCCAGGGAGCGCCCAGGGCGATACCGATGGTCATCACGGCAGCGGCGGCACCCGCAGCCGCGTACCCCTGGCCCAGGGTGAGGACAATGTGCAGGGTCAGCAGCACACCGGCCGCCGAGTGCGGGATACGGGCGATCATGCCGACCAGAAGCAGCCGCCGGATGGGCTGGACGGCCAGCAACTCCCGGTAGAGAGCGAAATTCACGAAAGATCCTTCGGTCTGCCGCAGCCGGCCGGGGTCCCCTCCTGGCAGCAGCTAGTGGACAGCGCGCCGCAGTTTGAGTTCCATGGAGTCGACCCGCTCACCAAACAATACATTCCGGGACCACTCAGCCTGCAGTCCGGCAACCAGCTGCTGCACCCCGTCGGCGTCCAGGCCGTCGGCCAGGTACAGGACCACCTGCAGCTCGGGACCGGCGCCGCCGCCGGCAAGGACGGATCCGTCGGCGGTTCGGGCCGCCACCCCCCTGCCCGGAAGAAGTTCCAGGCCGCGCACCGCCGGGAAGCCCGCCGCAGCCCGGCGCATCTCGCCGGCCAGGACGTCGTCGGTGTAGGACGGGATCCAGTCTTGCTGCTGGGCCAGGGCCCACATGGCCGGCCTTCGGACCACAAACGTTATTGCCGCCCCCGGGTCCAGGACCAGCAGGTCAGCGCCTTCGGAGACCGCAGAAAGGGCAGCCCTGGCTGCGTAGACCGCGACGGGCCGCGCTTCGGGGTGCCAGGCTGCCAACGCTTCAGCAGACGTGAAGGCAGGCATGGCCGTCCTGCCGTCGGCGGCCTTGAGGGTGACCAGAGCCATGTCGGCCTGTTTGTCAGCCTGAAGGCCATCCTGGCCCTCGGCTTCTTCGGCGAGCTGGGCAACGATCGGAATAAAAACGCGGGCGGTGGCCAGCGCGGCGACCACAGCAGCCTCGTCCCCCCGCCGTGCCTGCAGGGCCGCAACGGCGGCGACGTAGCCGGCGTCGGCCGTTCCGTCGTCGTCCTCGAAGTTATGGATCCTGGCGGCGTCACCGGCGAGGCTGCGCCCCGCCCAGGGCTGCCCGGCAGAGTCGGCGGCGCTACCTGCCCCAGCCAATGCGGCGGCAATGTGGCTGGGAAGGTGGCGCTGCGGCGGGGTGCCTGGTTCGTTGCTGGCCATGGTGTCTACTGATGCTGCGTGCCGGCTGCCTAGCGGCGGCCGGCGATGTCCAGGGCCTCGGGCAGCGTGAAGGCCCCGGCATACAACGCCTTGCCAACGATGGCACCTTCAACGCCCAGCGGTACCAGGGAACGCAGAACCTTGAGGTCATCCAGGCTCGAAATACCTCCCGATGCCACCACCGGCTTGCCGGTCTTTTCGACCATTTGGCGGAGCAGTTCCACGTTGGGTCCCTGCAAGGTACCGTCCTTGGTCACGTCGGTAACCACATACCGCGAGCAACCTGCTTCTTCGAGCCGGCCAAGGACATCCCAGAGGTCCCCGCCTTCCTTGGTCCAGCCGCGGCCTGCCAGCGTGGTTCCGCGGACGTCGAGCCCGACGGCGATCTTGTCACCGAAGCGTTCGATGGCCCGGCGGGTCCATTCCGGGTTCTCCAGCGCTGCCGTGCCGAGGTTCACGCGGGCCACGCCCAGGTCCAGTGCCGCCTCGAGCGTGGCGTCGTCCCTGAGGCCGCCGGAGAGCTCAACCTTGATGTCCAGCCGGCCAACAACGTCCCGGAGGAGCTCAGCGTTGGAGCCACGGCCAAAGGCCGCGTCAAGGTCCACGAGGTGGACCCACTCCGCACCCTGCTGCTGCCAGTTCAGGGCCGCCTCCAGCGGAGTACCGTAGCTGGTTTCGCTGCCTGCTTCACCCTGGACCAGCCGGACGGCCTGGCCGTTGACGACATCGACGGCGGGAAGCAGTTCAAGTATCGGCAGGTCGGTAGCGGAATTCATCGTGATCCTCAGTGTTAGGGGGCAGGGAGGTGCGGCGGACAGCTGGCAGGCGGGCCGTCGGTTATTCAGCAGCTAGTTGGCCGGCAGCGTCAGCAGGTAGGCGGCAAGCAGCGCCATGCCCGCCAGGACGTAGAACGAGACCTGCGTCCAGAGGGGCTTATGCTGCTGCCGGAAGGACAGCGCGCCACCAATCAGCAGGCCGGCGAGGCCCATCAGGATAACGGACCACATTCAGGCGCCGCTGCTTGGCGTTTCGCCGGTTTCACCCGGTTTACCTGCCGCGGGAGGTTTGCGGAGAGCTTGCACCCAGTTGCGCAGGAGCCTGGCGCCGGCGTCGCCGGACTTTTCCGGGTGGAACTGCGTGGCGCACAGCGGGCCGTTTTCGACCGCGGCGATGAAGGGGGCACCGTGCTCTGACCAGGTGACGAGGGGCGCCGCCATCCGCGGCTGGACGACGTCAAAGTTCCACTCCTGCACGCCGTAGGAGTGCACAAAGTAGAACCGCTCGTTTTCGACGCCGGCGAAGAGCTTTGACCCTTCGGGCGCCTTCACCGTGTTCCAGCCCATGTGCGGAACGACTTCCGCCGGCAGGAGTTCCACCTTGCCGGGCCATTCGCCGATGCCTTCAGCTTCCGTACCGTGTTCCACGCCGGCTTCGAAGAGCACCTGAAGGCCCACGCAAATGCCCAATACGGGGCGGCCGCCGGCGACCCGGCGGCCGATGAGGCGGATGCCGTCCACGGCCTTGAGCTCGCGCATGACCGTTTCAAAGGCTCCGACGCCGGGAACCACCAGGCCGTCGGCGTTCAGGACGTCCTCGGGCTTGGAGCTGAGGATCACCTCTGCGCCTGCGCGCTCGAGGGCGCGGACCGCTGAACGGACGTTCCCGGAGCCGTAGTCCAATACGGTTACCGTAGGTTTGCCCTCCGGCGAGGGCAGCTTCTGTGCAGCTGAGGGATCGATGATGGCGCCGTCCCGCAGCACCTGGCCGCTCACAGCGCGCCCTTGGTGGAGGGGATGCCTTCAACGCGCGGATCGGATTCGACTGCGGCGCGAAGGGCACGCGCGAAGGCCTTGAACTGGGCCTCAACGATGTGGTGCGGGTCCCGTCCGGCGATGACGTTCATGTGGAGGCAGATCCCTGCGTGCAGGGTGATGGCTTCAAAGACGTGGCGGGTGAGCGAGCCAGTGAAGTGTCCGCCAATCAGGTGGTATTCCTGGCCTGCGGGCTCACCCCCGTGGACGAGGTAGGGACGGCCGGACACGTCAACGACGGCGTGGGCCAGTGCTTCGTCCAGCGGAACGGTGGCCTCGCCGAAGCGGCGGATTCCGGCCTTGTTTCCCAGGGCGGTGCGCAGCACCTCGCCGAAGGTGATGGCAACGTCTTCCACAGTGTGGTGGACATCAATGTGGATGTCTCCGGTGGCTTTTACTGTCAGGTCGATCAGGGAGTGCTTGCAGAGCGCTGTCAGCATGTGGTCGTAAAAGGGCACCGAGGTGTCAATGTCCGAAATGCCGGTACCGTCAAGGTTGATCTCCACGAGCACGGAGGATTCACTCGTGGCACGCTCCATGCGCGCGGTCCGGGCCACGGCCGCATTGGATCCGGTGGAACTCATGGTCAAGTGTCCTTTGGGAAGAAGGAGTGGTTCAGGGCGTACAGCGCCGCTGCTACAAGTCTAGGCCGGAAGCGCGCGCTGGCCGGCAAGGATGCTTTCCAGGGAAGTGAGGAACGCTGTGGTTTCCGTCTCAGTGCCTGCCGTCACCCGAAGATGGCCGGGAATCCCGACGTCGCGGATCAGGACACCGGAGTCGAGCAGCTCCTGCCAGACCTGGTGGGGATTCTCCAGCCCGCCAAAGAAAACATAGTTGGAGTCGGAGGCGGCTGGCTTGAGTCCCATGCGGGTCAGTTCGGCCACGATCCGGTCGCGCTGCTTCTTGATGTCTTCAACATCGGCCATCAGCGCCTCACGGTGCTGGAGGGCTGCGAGGGCCGTCGCCTGGGTAATGGCGGAGAGGTGGTACGGCAGGCGCACCAGGCGCAGTGCGTCCGTGACCTCCGGAGCGGCGGCCATGTAACCAAGCCGCGCTCCGGCCAGGGCAAAGGCCTTGCTCATGGTCCGCGAGACGATCAGCCGCTCCCTGCCCGGCAGGAGGGTCAGGGCGCTGGGCGTTCCATCATGTGCGAACTCGTGGTAGGCCTCATCCACGATGACGATTGTCTGGCTCGCTTCGCCGGCCTCATACACAGCCTCCACCACGTCGAGCCCCAGGCCGGTTCCCGTGGGGTTGTTCGGCGAGCAGAGAAAAACGATGCTGGGCTGCAGCTCCTTTACCTGGAGCGCGGCCGACCCGGCGCTGAGGCCGTAGCCGTCAGCCCGTTCACCCACGATGTATTCGGTGTCCGTGCCGCTGGCCAGCAGCGGGTACATGGAGTACGTGGGCGGGAAGCCGAGCGCCGTGCGGCCGGGGCCGCCGAATGCCTGGAGAATCTGCTGGAGCACTTCGTTGGAGCCGTTGGCCGCCCACACATTCGACTCATCAAGCCCGTGGCCCAGGTATTCCGCCAAGGCCTTCCGCAGCTCGCTGAACTCCCTGTCCGGGTAGCGGTTGAGGCCCGCGGCGGCCTTTGTCACCGCTGCGCTGATGGCGGCCCGCACGTCCTCCGGCACACCATGGGTGTTCTCGTTGACATTGAGGAGGATGGGAACATCCAGCTGGGGCGCCCCGTAAGGGGTGAGCCCACGGAGGTTGCTGCGGAGGGGTAGCCGATTGAGGCGCTCTAGCTGGTCATTCACCTGAACAGTTTAGTGCCCGTACCGGGCACCGGAAAATGTGACGGCTCCCTGTCCGCACTCAGCGTGCCCCTGCCACGGGGCACGTGATACACGCTTTACCGGGGCTCCATTCCAACGCATACCGCGGCGTTTCCGGCGCGCGCTTGAAGTGTTCTACCGGGTGGGGACGTACAGTTGCTGCCCCGGGAGGACCGCGCCGGCGGCCAAATTGTTGAGCTGCACGATGTCTGCCACAACGTCCCGCGCGTCCCGCTCCGGTGCGACGCTTCCCGCAATGGCCCACAGGGACTCACCCGGCTGCACAGTGACGGTGACGGTTGGTGTCACAGCCAGGTCCGCCGCCGAGTCCGAGGCCTTGGCGGGCGAGTTGAAGAAGCCTGCCAGGGAGAGCAGCAGGGCGGCGAGCAGCACCAGGGGGATTCCGATCAGGACGATCTTCCCGCGCCGCGTCAGGCGCAGGGGCGGAAGCGGTGCAGGACGAACAGCGTGCGGCTTGTCCCGCCGGGACTTGAGGTGATGCACCGGGAATGATTCCTGCGAAGCAGATGTAGCTGACATGAATTAGCCCTCCTGGACCTTTACTGTGCTGCCCGATGTTCCGCTCCGGACCCGCCCTACCTGCGACCCTTGGTGCGGGTCTTCGAATGGCTACGTTCGGAATAGAACAAATGTTCGAACTTTGCCTCTTCCTGTTTTAGCACCTATCAACGAATAATGTCGAGACTCGCTAGAACAAATGTTTGAAAAAGCTATGTGGCTGGCCTAACTTTGAAGACAGGAACTACCACCTCGACAGTTGATCAGCAGGGTCTGACATTGACGGCGTGAACTTCAGGTCCGGGCCAAAAAGAGTCCGGGGCAACCGAAAGGCATTGGCGAATATGGCAGCAGCAGCCGCCGGGGGCAGGGCGAGCTCCCAACCGAAGAAGACCGCCAAAGGCCTGACGCCGCGGCAGAAGAAAATTCTGGAGACCATCCAGCGCTCGGTGAATGACAACGGTTATCCGCCGTCAATGCGGGAAATCGGGGACACAGTAGGCCTCGCGAGCCTTTCCAGCGTCACCCACCAGCTCTCGCAGCTGGAAAAGCTGGGCTACCTCCGGCGTGACCCGAAGCGGCCGCGCGCCATGGAGGTGTTGATGCCCCTCACCCTGGACGGTGGTTCGCCCAAGCAGGCAGCTCAACCTGCCGCGCTCCTGCCTGCCGGCACCGTCACCGCGCTTCCCACCGCCATGGACACTGCCATGGTTCCGCTCGTGGGCCGGATCGCTGCCGGTGGACCGATTCTGGCGGACCAGGTGGTGGAGGACGTCCTCGCGCTCCCCCGCCAACTGGTGGGCCAGGGGGAACTCTTTATGCTCAAGGTTGCCGGCGATTCCATGGTGGACGCCGCCATCTGCGACGGTGACTGGGTGGTGGTCCGCCGCCAGGCAGACGCGGCCAACGGAGACATCGTCGCGGCACTGCTTGACGATGAAGCCACGGTTAAAACCTTCCGCCAGCGCGACGGCCACACCTGGCTGCTGCCGCAGAACACGCAGTACGAGCCCATCCTGGGCGATCATGCCACCATCATGGGCAAGGTTGTGTCGGTGCTGCGCTCGCTCTAGCCTTTCAGGCGTTCTCCCTGGCCAGCCGTTCCAGCGCCGCGACGGCTGTCGTCCTGTCCGTTGTGGACCAGAAGGGCGGCAGTGCGCCCCGGAGGAATCCTGCGTACCGTTCGGTGGCCAGCCTGGAATCCAGCACCGCCACCACACCTTTGTCCCCCGTTGACCGGATGAGCCGTCCCGCTCCCTGAGCGAGCCGGATGGCGGCGTGGGTTGCCGAAACGGACATAAAGCCGTTGCCTCCGGCCTGTGCCACCGCCCGGGATCGCGCGGTCATCAGCGGATCGTCGGGCCGGGGAAAGGGAATCCGGTCGATGACCACAAGACGGCATGACCCGCCGGGAACGTCCACGCCCTGCCACAGCGACATGGTGCCGAACAGGCAAGTATCGGGTTCGTCGGCAAACTGCTTCACCAGTGCCGTCATGGTGGAGTCGCCCTGGCAGAGGATGGTCATGTCCAGCTTTGGCCGCAGCGCGTCGGCCGCTTCCTCTGCCGCTCGCCGGGACGAAAACAGGCAGAGGGCACCACCGTTGGAAGCCCGGATCAAGGCCTCCAATTCGGCCAGTGCTTCAGGAGACGCCCCCCGGCCGGGCTTGGGCAGGTGCCCGGCCACGTAGAGGATTCCCTGCTTCGGGTAGTCAAAGGGCGAACCGACGTCAACACCGGTCCAGCCAGGCGCACCCTCGCCTACCAGCCCCAGGCCGCCCGCTGCGGGCTCGAAGGCGGATCCGATGGCCAGGGTAGCGGAGGTCAGGACAACTGTGTGCCCTGCGAACAATCCCTCCCGCAGTCGTCCAGCGACGGACAGCGGGGCAAGATTGATCAGCGCCGGCGCAGTCTCGTCCGGCTGGGAATATCCCTGCTGCGGGTCAAAGGAGCTGGCACGGGAAAACCACACCACTTCCCGGTTCTCCCGGGCGGCAAGGAGCCGTTCGCACAGTTCCAGGATGAGCATCAGCCGGGAGCGCGCAAGCTGCCGCCCGCCGTCGGCCGATGTACTGCTGTCCCCCTTGGAGTCGGACAAGGCAGCCCTGCAGGCCTCGCGCAGCTGGTCCACACAGTCCAGCTGCTCATCGTTGAGTCCGTTGGGGAGCAGCCCGTTGGGAACCCCGGCCAGGGCCACCTCCAGGTTTGCGGCTGCTGCGTTGAGTGCATCCACCGTGATGGCTGTGTGCTTGCGGGCGCCGGCGGCAGCTGCGTGGACCATGGCCACAGACAGCTGCCCCGAGACAGCGCCCGTGACCCTGTCCTGGAGTTCATGGGCCTCATCAACCACAACGACGTCGTATTCAGGCAGCACCGCCAAACCTTCAAAAGCGCTGACGGCGAGCATTGCATGGTTGGTGACCACAATGTCGGCTTCGGCGGCGTCCTGCCGTGCGAGCTCGCTGAAGCACTCCGCGGCCATGGGGCACTTCTGTGCGCCCAGGCATTCCATCGACGTGACGGAGACCTGGCGCCAGACCCGGTCTGTGACGCCGGGCAGGAGCTCATCGCGGTCACCGGTGGTGGTCTTCTCCGCCCACTCCCGCAGGCGCACCACTTCCTTGCCCAGCTGCGAAGCAGGACCGCCCACAGCCGCAGCAAAATGCGGGACGCTGGTGTCCTCCCCCAGGGAAAACAACTGGCCCTCCGCCGGTTCCTCGGAGGGAAACCCGCCTTCAAGCTTGTGCAGGCAGACGTAATTGGACCGGCCTTTAACCAAGGCCACTTTCACTGGCCGGTCCAGCGCCGGGGTAATCGTCTTGAGGAGCCGCGGAATGTCCCGGCCCACAATCTGTGTCTGCAGGGCGAGCGTTGCAGTGGACACCAAGGCGGGCTTGTCGCTCTCCATGGCGTGGGCTATCAGGGGTATCAGGTACGCCAATGACTTGCCGGTACCCGTTCCGGCCTGGACCAGCAGGTGGTCCCCGGTTTCGATAGCCCGGGCCACCTGCCTGGCCATTTCATGTTGCCCGCTGCGGCTTTGCCCACCCATGCCGGCAACGGCGCGGTCGAGCAGCTCGATCACGAACTGCTCGCCGGCCGTACCTGTGGCTTCGTCAGCCGCCAGGTCAGTCATTGCTGATGAATGATTCCAGTTCAGCCGCGAGGCCTTCCCGGACTTTGACAACTGCCCGGGTACCGGCTTCATCGTGGTCAACGCTGATGATCTCGGCGTCGGACTCGTGCAGCTTGCTGACCAGGTCCCCGCGGTCGTATGGAATCAGCAGCTCGAGCTTGACCGACGGACGCGGAATGGCCTCGCTGATCGCCTGCAGCAGTTCGGGGATGCCTTCCCCGGTGCGTGCCGACACCACAACGTGGCGCGGTTCGCGCTGCTTCAACCGTTCCACCACAAAGGGGTCAGCGGCGTCGGCCTTGTTGAGGACAATGATTTCCGGAACCTTGCGGGCGTCCACTTCGCTGAGGACCTTGCGGACTGCAGCGATTTGCCCCTCAGGGTCCGGGTGCGATACGTCCACAACGTGAAGGATCAGGTCCGAGTCCGCAACCTCCTCGAGGGTGGAGCGGAAGGCCTCAACCAGCTGGGTGGGCAGGGAACGGACAAAACCGACAGTATCTGCCAGCGTGTAACCGAGTCCGTCAGCGGTTTCGGCCTTGCGGACCGTGGGGTCCAGGGTGGCGAACAACGCGTTCTCTACCAACACACCGGCGTCGGTCAGGCGATTAAGCAGGGAGGACTTACCGGCGTTTGTGTACCCGGCGATGGCCACCGAGGGCACCTCATTACGACGGCGGTTGGCGCGTTTAGTCTCCCGGGCAGGCTTCATCGCGGCGATCTCCCGCCGCAGCTTGGCCATGCGGGTACGGATCCTTCGGCGGTCCAGTTCGATCTTCGTCTCACCGGGACCACGTGAACCCATGCCGGCCGCTGCGCTGCCCACCTGGCCACCGGCCTGGCGTGACATCGACTCACCCCAGCCGCGGAGGCGCGGCAGGAGGTACTCGAGCTGCGCGAGCTCCACCTGCGCCTTGCCTTCCCGGCTCTTGGCATGCTGGGCAAAGATGTCCAGAATCAGGCCCGTGCGGTCAATGACCTTGACCTTGACGATGTCTTCAAGGCCACGGCGCTGGGACGGAGCCAGCTCGGCGTCGACCACAACGGTGTCGGCACCGGTGGACATCACGATGTCCTTCAGTTCAAGCGCCTTGCCCGAGCCAAGGAAAGTGCCCGGGTCCGGCTTGTCTCGGCGCTGCACGAGTCCGTCCAGAACCTCCGAGCCTGCTGTTTCCGCGAGGGCGGCGAGCTCGCGCAGCGAGTTTTCTGCATCTGCCAGGGTTCCCTCCGACCAGATGCCCGCGAGGACCACGCGTTCCAGGCGAAGCTGGCGGTACTCGACTTCGGTGACGTCTTCCAGTTCCGTGGAAAGGCCAGCCGTGCGACGCAGGGCGCGGCGTTCCTCAAGGTCCTGCTGGTCGCCGTCGTACGTTGAATGTCCATCATCCAGGCGGGATATGGCCTGTGCCTTACCCAGCACACCCTTCCCGTCGCCGCGGCTGGCATCGCCTGCCGTGCTGACGCTCTTGGCCGGTACGTCCTTGGAGAGAATCCGGTCGATCACGGCCTGGATTTCCTCAGGGCTCATGTCCTGGGCGGCTGGATCTGATCCGGTGTTGGGCTGGCTGGTCATGGTCTCCTTTGAAGATTCGGCAGTTCCAGAATAGTGCCGATTGCTGCGGGTTGGGGAAGTATTCGCGCTGGGCTGACGGCCTGCGGTCATGCAGTTCTCCTGATGGGTTCGCCGGGCCGGGAAAGCGGCTGGCGGTGGCGGCCACATCACGTAGAGGTGGCAAAAGGGAAAGGAGCCGGAGAATCGGCGAAAGAGCCAGCGGGAAGCTCGACTTTCGAGTATTGTCCGGCGGCCGGAACGATCGCATCTACGCGGGTCCGGTGCACTGGGCGGAAGGTTTAAATACCTGCGTCGCTGTGGGACATGGCTGCGGGAGGGGCAGGGCCCCTGCCGGCTACTCGAAGATCAAGAACATGGCTTCAACATTAGCAGAGGGGCAAAGGGCAGGGTTTCACTTTACGCTGCAGGGGGAACTACTCTGGCGAGTTATGGAGTCCGCACACTATTTCAGCGCATCCCCCGCCGGCCCGTTCACCCGGAAGCCGCTTACGGTTGAACTCGCAGGGGAAACGCGCAGGCTGCAGACGTCCACAGGCATCTTCAGCCCGGACGGGATCGATAAGGGAACCTCCGTGCTCCTCGCGGAGGTTCCCGCGCCCTCGCCTACCGGAAACCTGCTCGACATCGGGTGCGGTTGGGGTCCGATTGCGCTCACCATGGCGCTGCGCGCGCCTCATGCGCAGGTGTACGCAGTGGACGTCAATGAACGCTGCATCATTCTCACCAACGAGAACGCGGCTGCGCTGGGGCTGTCCAATGTGGTGGCCAGCGCGCCTGACGCTGTGGATCCGGAGGTGCGCTTCGACACCATCTGGTCGAATCCGCCCATCCGGATCGGCAAGGCCGAACTGCATTCGCTCCTGAGGCTGTGGCTGCCGCGCCTGGCGCCGGGCGGAACCGCCTGGCTGGTGGTGCAGAAGAACCTGGGCTCGGACTCGCTTCAGCGCTGGTTGTCGGCGGAACTGGATGAGTCCTTCAGCGTGAGCCGGGAATCAACCTCAAAGTCCTTCCGCATTCTGAAGGTCAGGAAAGCGTCCCTGTAGCCACAATAACGGCCGGACCGCTGAGCTCCACGTGTTCGTGGCCGCCGGGGCCGGCGAAGAATTTCACTCCTACCACACCTCCGGGGACATGCACCTGCCACGCGTCCGGGGCTTCCGCTCCGGCCCAGTGCCTGATGGCCACCGCCGCGGCGCAGGCTCCGGTTCCGCAGGACTGGGTCTCCCCTACTCCACGCTCGTGCACGCGCATGGTGACCGAACCAACGCCGTCCTGCACCAGCGGTTCGGACGGAACCACGAACTCCACATTGGTGCCGTTGGCGGGTACCGGGTCCACCACGGGCGCGGTAAAGAGGCGGGTCGCTGCGAGTTCGGCGAGTTCAGCGAGGGCTACCACGGTGTGGGGGTTGCCCATGCTGATGGACAAGGCAGGACGGGGAACTTCCAGTCCGTCAGCTGTCACCAGGGAATCCATTGCTTTGGCGGTAGCCTCGCCCGGGAAAATGAACTCCCAGGGGCCCATGTCGACGGCGTAATCCTCACCGGTCCGGACGACGGTCTTGGCCCCGGCGCGGGTGCCGATGGTGAGAGCACCGCCGTCGGGCAGGTCCACCAGGCCCTCGGTGCGGAGGAAGTGGACGAAGACCCGGACGCCGTTGCCGCACATCTCGGACAGTGACCCGTCGCCGTTGCGGTAATCCATAAACCATTCGGCGCCGGGGTTCGCGGCCAGCAGTTGGCGGCCTTCGGGCAGGAGGCGGGACGGAACGGCGCGGATCAGCCCGTCTCCACCAATGCCGCGGTGGCGGTCACACAGGGCTGCCACCTGTTCGGCCCCTATGGCGTGCATCCCCTCCGGGTCGGCAACCAGGACAAAGTCGTTGCCTGTGCCGTGCCCCTTGGAGAAGCGGAGCCCGCCCAACGTGCGCAAGGCGTGCTCTGATGTCTCGGCGAGGGTTGCGTTCATGGTGTCAAGGTTACCGGTCGGGCGGAGTTGGCCTGAAACCGGGAATTGATGTCCGGAAACAGCGACCTCCGGCCGGCGGAACCCGCCTTGAATGACCCCGCGCCCGCAGCAGGGGTGCCCGGTTCAGCTGCAGAGGGCGGCCGCGTGGGACACCAACTGCGGATCCTGCCAGTCCAGCCAGTTGACGCGGGGATCGGCACGGAACCAGGTGAGCTGCCGCCGGGCGAACTGCCGGGTTGCCACGATTGTCTCCTCGGCAGCCTCGAGGACGGTTAATTCGCCGTCAAGGACCCGCAGGAACTGCGAGTAGCCGAGTGCACGGGGCGCTGTTTTGCCCTGCCGCAGTCCCTGCGCTTCAAGCCGCTCCACTTCGGCGAGCAGGCCGCCGTCCACCATCCGGTGCACCCTGCGGGCCAGGCGGTCGCGGAGCTGGTCCCGGTCAACTGTGAGGCCGATCTGTACTGCGGGCTGGTGATACTCGCGCTGTGGCATGAAGGAGCTGAACGGCCGTCCGGTGAGCTGGTGGACCTCCAGGGCCCGGATGATCCGCCGGTTGTCGGAGAGCCGGCCGGCGGACACCGGGTCAACGGCCCGGAGGCGGGCCAGCAGTGCACCAGTGCCCTGGGATGCAAGCTGTTCCTCAAGCTGCCCGCGCAGCTGCGGGTCCGTCCCGGGGAATTCAAGGACGTCCAGGGCGGCCCGCGCGTACAGTCCTGAGCCGCCGGCGAGGATGGCCCGCTTCCCGCGTGCGTGGATGTCGGTGATGACGGCGCGCGCCTGCTGCTGGAACTGCGAAACGCTGGCTTCCTCGGTGACATCCAGGATGTCCAGGAGGTGGTGCGGCACGCCCCGGCGTTCAACCATCGTGATTTTTGCGGTACCGATGTCCATGCCCCGGTAGAACTGCATGGCGTCGGCGTTGATGACTTCGCCGTCCAGCTCAAGGGCGAGGCTTACGGCCAAATCGGACTTGCCTGAGCCGGTGGGACCGACGACGGCGATAACCGGCGGGGAGCCCACGCGTCAGCGGCTGCGGACAGGCAGGGCAGGCATCCCGAGGGAAACCCCGCCCCGGCCGTTGGCGGCACCCGGTGCCGGTGCTCCGCAGGAATCTGCCTGGGACCTGTCCCAGGCGTCGCCGGCACGGGAACGGCGCAGGCTGTAGTCCTCAAGGGTGGGGTCCGCCACGAGGTGGAAGGATGCGGCCTCTGTGATCGTGACAGTCACAAGATCTCCAGGGCGCGGCGCCGGCGCTCCTTCCGGTACGGAGAAATGCACCAGCCGCTGGTCCTGGGAACGTCCGGACAGCCGGTGGGTTTCTTCGGCTTTGCGGCCTGACTGGGCGGTCACCATGACCTCTACGCGGCGGCCGAGCTGTTTCCGGTTCTCCTCCGCAGCGATCCGGTCCTGCAGTGCGGTGAGGCGTTCGAAGCGCTCCTGCACTACGGCCTTCGGCAACTGGTCCGGCAGGTCCGCTGCCGGCGTGCCGGGGCGCTTGGAGTACTGGAAGGTGAAGGCCGTGGCAAAGCGGGACTGTTCCACAACATCCAGGGTTGCCTGGAAGTCTTCTTCCGTTTCGCCGGGAAAGCCCACAATGATGTCAGTGGAGATGGCGGCGTGGGGAATCTTCTCCCGGACCTTTTCCAGGATGCCAAGGAACTTGGTGGACCGGTAGGACCGCCTCATCTCGCGCAGGACCTTGTCCGACCCCGACTGCAGGGGCATGTGCAGCTGCGGCATGACGTTGGGCGTCTCGGCCATGGCATCAATGACGTCGTCAGTAAAGGCAGCGGGGTGCGGGCTGGTGAAACGGACCCGTTCCAGGCCCTCGATCTCCCCGCAGGCACGCAAGAGCTTGGAGAAGGCCTGCCGGTCGCCGAACTCCACGCCGTAGGAGTTGACGTTCTGGCCGAGGAGGGTCACTTCGATGGCACCGTCGTCCACCAGGGCCTGGATCTCAGCGAGGATGTCCCCGGGCCGGCGGTCCTTCTCTTTGCCCCGCAGGGCGGGGACGATGCAGAACGTGCAGGTGTTGTTGCAGCCAACTGAGATGGAGACCCAGCCCGAGTACACGGAGTCACGTTTGGTGGGAAGCGTGGACGGGAAAACATCCAGCGACTCCAGGATCTCCAGCTGCGCCTCGTCGTTGTGCCGGGC
>NZ_JBNHFF010000063.1:0-14461 GCF_059089965.1 Arthrobacter sp. SPT-J7 | reverse complement strand
AGATGCTGGTCAACAACTTTTCCGCGGGCATCTGGGGCGCTCTGCTGGCCATGCTGGGCTTCTATGCCATCGCTCCGGTGGTCTCTGCCTTCAGCGCGGGCGCCGGAAACGTAGTCCAGTTCCTGGTCAACAACGGACTGCTGCCGCTCACCAGCATCTTCATCGAGCCGGCCAAAGTCCTCTTCCTCAACAACGCCATCAACCACGGCGTCCTTACCCCGCTGGGTGTCCAGCAGTCCCTGGAACAGGGAAAGTCCATCCTGTTCCTGCTTGAGGCCAACCCCGGCCCCGGCCTGGGCATCCTGCTCGCCTACATGTTCTTCGGCCGCGGAGCAGCCAAGGCTTCCGCCCCCGGTGCCGCCATCATCCACTTCCTGGGCGGTATTCACGAAATCTACTTCCCGTATGTGCTGATGCGCCCGCTGTTGATCCTTGCAGCCATCGCGGGCGGCATGACCGGCATCGCCACCCTGGCCATCACCAACTCCGGCCTGGTGGCGCCGGCCGCCCCTGGTTCCATTTTCGCCGTACTCGCCCAGACCGCGCGGGACAGCTACATCGGCGTAATCCTCGCGGTCCTGCTGGCCACGGCAGCTTCCTTCCTGGTGGCCTCCGTCATCATGAAGACCACCAAACACAGCGATGAGACCGACCTCAACGACGCCACTTCACGGATGGAACAGATGAAGGGCAAGAAGAGCTCCGTGGCCTCCACCCTGACGGGTGCCGCTGCCGGAGCAGGCGGCGTGGCCGTTATGGCCGGGCCGGTGCGGAACATTGTGTTCGCTTGCGACGCCGGCATGGGCTCCAGTGCCATGGGAGCCTCGGTGCTGCGCAACAAGATCAAGGCGGCCGGCTTCCCGGAGGTAAAGGTCACCAACGCCTCCATCGCCAACCTCAACGACGACTATGACGTTGTAGTCACCCATCAGGACCTCACCGAACGCGCCAAGCCGGCCACCTCCAGCGCCATCCACTATTCCGTCGACAACTTTATGAGCAGCCCGCGCTACGACGAGATTGTGGAACTGGTCAGGGATAGCAACAAGGGCGCCGCTGCAACGGAGGGTCCAGGCGCCGGCGCGGGAACGCCGGGCGGAGCGTCCGCATCCGGCCCTGCGACGGGAGCAGCTGCTGGAACTGCAGCTGGAGGAGCCGCCGGCACCGCCGTCGGTACCTCCGAAACCGAAGCCTCAGGCGCCGGAACGTCCGAGATCCTGGCCCGGGAGAGCGTAGTGCTCAGGGGAACAGCTACCACGCGTGATGCCGCCATCGACGAAGCCGGCCGGCTCCTGCTGGCCCGCGGCGCGGTGGATGAGGACTATGTCAGGGCCATGCACGAGCGCGAGCAGTCGGTATCCACCTACATGGGCAGCTTCCTGGCCATCCCGCACGGAACCAATGCGGCGAAGGACCACATCCGGAAGTCTGCTGTTTCGGTGATCCGTTACCCGGAGGGCATCGACTGGAACGGCAAGCAGGTCAAGTTCGTGGTGGGCGTTGCCGGCATCAACAACGAACACCTGCACATCCTGTCCTCCATCGCGAAGGTCTTCACCAACAAGGAACAGGTGGCCCGGCTGGAGGCTGCCACGTCAGAGGACGAGGTCCTGGAGCTCTTCGGAAAGGTCAACGCATAGTGAAGGCGGTACATTTCGGGGCCGGAAACATCGGGCGCGGCTTTGTGGGCCTGCTCCTGCACAACGCAGGCTATGAGGTGGTGTTCGCCGACGTAGCGGAGGAGCTCATCGCCCAGCTCGCCAAGGCAGAGAGCTACGCGGTCCACGAGGTGGGCGAGAACCCTGCCGTCCGGACGGTGACCAACTTCCGCGCGCTGAACTCCAACACGCAGGAGGCCGAGCTCGTTGCAGAAATTGCGACGGCGGACATCGTCACCACCGCGGTGGGCCCGCACATCCTTAGGTTCGTGGCACCGGTCATTGCCAGGGGCATCGTTGCAAGGGGGGCAGAGCTGGCTCCGCTGCAGGTCATGGCCTGTGAGAATGCCATCAACGCCACGGACGTCCTGGCCAAGGAAGTGGCTTCCCAGCCGGGAGCCGCCGCCGGGGCGCTGGACGGCAAAGCGGTGTTCGCGAACACCGCAGTGGACCGGATCGTGCCAAACCAGGAAGCCGGCCAAGGCTTGGATGTCACGGTGGAGACGTTCTACGAATGGGTCATCGACCGCACTGCTTTTGCCGGTGCCGCCCCCGAAATCCCGGGTGCCACGTTCGTGGACGAGCTTTCGCCCTACATCGAGCGGAAGCTGTTCACGGTGAACACCGGCCACGCGTCGGCCGCCTATTTCGGGTTCGAGGCGGGCCTGGAAAAGATTTCCGACGCCATGGCAGACCAGGACGTGGCCGAGGACGTCCGGGCGGTGCTGGAGGAGACCAAGCAACTCCTGGTCTCCAAGCACGGTTTCAGTAACGATGAGCAGGAAGCGTACGTCCAGAAGATCCTGGTCCGGTTCTCCAACCCGTACCTGCCGGACACGGTGAACCGGGTGGGGCGTGCCCCGCTGCGAAAGCTGAGCCGGCACGAGCGATTTATCGGGCCGGCAGCGGAACTCGCCGAACGTGGTGTGGTGCCGGAGGCGCTCCTTGGTGCCATCGCCGCAGCCCTCCGCTTCAACGATCCCGCTGATACGGAGGCAACAGAGCTTGCCGGGATTCTCGTCTCGGCCAACCCGGCTGATGCCACGGCGAGGATCACAGGCCTGGAGGCGGGGCATCCGCTGTTCAACGCAGTCTCCACCCTGGTGGAGGAACGCCAGGCGGAACTCGCCCAAACCCCCGCCTAGACGATCTCCCACTTCCTGCGGGTTTTTGGCAACCCTCCAGCAATCACGACGTCGGCATTCACCCGAGTGCCGGCGTCGTTCCATGTGATCCCTCCCACTTATTACTCAGTACTGCCACTCCCACTTTGAAGTTAGCCTTTCCTTACTTATAGGCTCTGGGTTATTAGGCAACGAAGTTGTGATGTATTACCCGAGCGGAGAAAAACGTGAAGAAGAGGCTGTCAAGCTACCTGGGGGCACTTGCGGCGGGAGCGGCGCTTTTGACCGTCACCGCTTGCGGGGGAAGCGCGACGGCGACTCCCGATAACCAATCAACCACCATCACCGTCGAGCACGCCCAGGGCAGCACCGCCGACGTCCCTGTGAACCCGGAAAAGGTTTTCACGTTCGACCTAGGCGTCCTGGACACGCTGGATGCACTGGGCGTTGAGCCCGCAGGCGTGCCGGAAGCCGCCTACCCGGAGGCACTCAGCAAGTACGCCGAGGCGAAGTACAGCAAGATCGGTTCGCTGAAGGAGCCCGACTTCGAGGCCGTCAGTGCCGGCGACCCGGACCTCATCATCATCTCCGGCCGTACCGCCGGAGCCTATGAGGAACTGAGCAAGATCGCCCCCACCATCGATCTGTCCATCGATGCTGCCCAGCCCATGGAAAGCTTCAAGGCGCAGACCGAAAAGCTGGGAACCATATTTGACAAGGCAGCGGAAGTGGAAGAAAAGCTCGCCGCAGTGGACAACACCATCTCCGATACGAAGGCCAAGGCCGCCGACGCCGGCAAGGGCCTGATCGTCCTGACCTCCGGCGGCGAGTTGACCGCTTACGGCGCCGGCTCACGCTTCGGCATCATCCATGACGTCCTGGGCGTCCCCACGGCAGCAGACGTCAAGGTTGACGGCAGCCACGGCGAGGCAATCTCCTTCGAATACATCAAGCAGGCCAACCCTGACATCCTGTACGTCATCAACCGCGACACGGCAGTTGGCACCGAAGCTTCCGCCGCCAACCCCATCCTGGACAACGAACTCGTCCAGTCCACGAACGCCGCCAAGAACAACAAGGTCATCAACCTCGACCCCGCCGGCTGGTACATCGTGGGTTACGGCCTGAACAACGTCAAGGCCATGGTGGACGCCGTCGCCGGGTCCGTGGCTTAACGCCAACCAACTGAGCTCCAAGCCCCATGACCGCCACCGCCGTGCGCCCGCTTGAGCCGGCAACCCGCAGACAGGCCCGCTCGGGTGCAGGCCTGGCGGCGGCCGCAGTTGCCGTCCTTGCCCTCGCGGCCGCCAGCATGTTTGTGGGCGTCAGCGACGTGGGACTCCCGGCCCTCCTGTCGGGCGAACCGGCCACGGTGGAGGTCTTCTGGATCTCCCGTGTTCCAAGGACCCTCGCCGTGGTGCTCGCCGGCATGGCGGTGGCTGTCGCCGGCCTGATCATGCAACTCATGGCCAGGAACCGCTTCGTGGAGCCCTCAACAGTGGGAACGGTGGAGTCCGCCACCTTGGGGATCCTGGTGGTCACCGTCTTCGCCCCACAGGCCCCGGTGCTGGTCAAGATGCTTGTCGCCAGCGCCTTTGCACTGCTGGGAACCGCGCTCTTTTTGGCCATCCTGCGGCGGCTGCCGGCCCGTAATACCCTGCTCATCCCGTTGGTGGGAATCATGCTGGGCGGAGTGATTGCTGCCGTCACCACGTTCTTCGCCTACCGCTACGACCTGCTGCAGACCCTCAGCAACTGGATGATCGGCGATTTTTCCGGTGTCCTCCGGGGCCGGTACGAGCTGCTCTGGATCGTCGCCTTCCTGATGCTGCTGGGCCTCCTCGCCGCCGACCGTTTCACCGTGGCGGGAATGGGCCAGGACTTCACCACCAACCTGGGGCTCAACTACGGCCGGACCATGCGGCTGGGGCTGGTCATCGTCTCGTTGATCTCGGCGGTGGTGGTCACCACCGTGGGTGCCGTCCCCTTCCTGGGACTCGTGGTGCCCAACATCGTGTCCCTTATCTTCGGCGACAACCTGCGCCGCGCCGTGCCGTGGACCGCCCTGTTCGGAGCCGCCTTCGTGCTGGTGTCCGACATTATCGGCCGGACCATCCGCTATCCCTACGAGGTCCCCGTGGGAATGGTCATGTCCGTGCTGGGCGCCATCCTCTTCCTCGCCCTGATCCTGAGGAAGCGCAATGCCTGAGAGCCCAACGCTGCTGCCATCCGCCAAGAGTCCCGTCCCTGTGAAGGGGCCAGCAGCGGGAGCGACGCGCAAAGTCAAAGCCGCCGTCCGTAACGCCTCGCCCCGTTTGGTGGTGAGTATCCTGCTCACGGCCGCGGCCGCCGTCGTCTGCCTTTTCCTGTTCTTCGAACTCAAAGGCAACATCGGCTACATCCTGCCGCGCCGTGCCATCAAAGTGGCCGCGATGCTGCTGGTGGCGGTTGCCGTAGGCGTCTCCACGCTCCTGTTCCAGACCGTCACCGCCAACCGGATCCTGACGCCGTCCATCATGGGCTTCGATTCGCTGTACATCCTGGTGCAGACGGCGATGGCGTTCACCCTGGGGTCCGCTGCGGTGGTGGCCGCTCCGCCCACACTGCAGTTCGGCGTCGAAGTGCTGCTGATGGTGGCGTTCAGCGCGCTGCTCTACCGCTGGATGTTCACCGGCGCCACCCGCTCCCTCCACCTGCTCCTGCTGGTGGGCGTTATCCTGGGCAGCCTGTTCCGCGGCCTGTCCTCCCTGCTGCAGCGGCTCATGGAGCCGAGTGAATTCATCATCCTCCAGGACCTGTTCTTCGCCAGTTTCAACAACGTGGATGCCGCGCTGCTGGGCGTTTCCACGGTCATCGTTGCTGTTGTCTGTGCTGTTGTCTGGCGGGCGCGCCACACGCTGGACGTGCTGGCGCTGGGGCGCGACGTGGCCATCAATGTGGGCGTCGACCACCGGAAGATGGTGATGCGGGTCCTTCTGGGGTGCTCGCTGCTGGTGGCGGTGTCCACAGCGCTCGTCGGGCCCGTGACCTTCTTCGGGCTGCTGGTGGTGAGCCTGGGCTACCAGCTGTGCCGCGGCTTCAGCCATGCCTGGTTGCTGCCCATCGTGGTGCTGATCGGCGCCGTCGCCCTGGTGGGCGGGCAGCTGCTCCTGGAAAAGGTGTTCGGCTTCGGCACCGCCCTGAGTGTGGTCATTGAATTCGCCGGCGGCGTCCTGTTCCTTTACCTCCTCCTGAAAGGCTCCCTGAAATGACCTGCCCCCGTCCTGGCGCCGCAACCGTGGGAACCCTGCCATGATCGACGTTCGGAACGTCTCCAAGAGCTACGGCGGGCATGCGGTCCTCGACGACGTCAGCTGCGTGATCCCGGAGGGCGGCATTACCTCGATCATCGGCCCCAACGGGGCGGGAAAGTCCACGCTGCTGTCGCTGATCAGCCGGCTGCAGCCGCTTGAGGCAGGTAACGTCTCCGTGGCCGGGCTGGATGTCACCGCCACGGACAGCCGGGAGCTGGCGCGGACCATGGCCATCCTGCGGCAGGAGAACCACCTCACCATGCGGCTTACCGTTCGGGACCTTGTGGCTTTCGGCCGGTTTCCGCACTCAGGCGGCCGGCCCACGGTGGAGGACCTCGCCAAGGTGGAGGAGGCCATCGCCCACCTGGACCTGACCCCCATGGCCGACAAGTTCGTGGATGAGCTCTCCGGCGGCCAGCGCCAGCGCGCATTCATCGCCATGGTGCTCGCGCAGGACACCCAATACCTGCTCCTCGACGAGCCGTTGAACAACCTGGACATGAAGCACTCCGTGGAGATGATGCGGCTCCTGCGCCGGCTGGCTGACGAGTTCGGGAAAACGATCGTCCTGGTGGTCCACGACATCAACTTCGCATCCTGCTACTCCGACACCATCCTGGCCATGAAGGACGGGCGGCTGGTCCACCAGGGCAGCCCCCGCCAGATCATGCAGCAGGCCATGCTCCGTGACGTGTATGACATCGACATCCGCATCGAAGACATCGACGGCAACCGGATCGGCGTGTACTTCGCCTGACGCTTCCCAGCGCTCTCTCACTTGACGTGGGTTTTCCGGCGGCGCTCTTTCACTTGATGTGGGTTAGGCGGCCGAGCCCTTCGCCACAAACAGCGTCTCTGCCTGCTCCAGGGACATCCCGTTGGTCTCCGGCACCTTGAACATGACAAAGAAGAACGACGCCGCCGCGAACAGTGCGTACATGGCGTAGGTCAGCGGGAGGGAACCGGCGGCCATGACCGGGAAGCTGAGCGTGATGGCAAAGTTCGCCACCCACTGTGCTGCGGCGGCAAGGCCAAGGGCGCGGGCACGGATCCGGGACGGGAAGATTTCGCCCAGGAGTACCCACACCAGCGGGCCCCAGGACGCGCCGAAGCTGACCACAAAGACGTTGGCCGCTACCAGGGCCACAGGACCCCATGCTCCGGGCAGGGAAATCTCGGTGCCGGATCCAACTGCCGAGGAGAACGCCAAAGCCATGGCAGCCAGGGACACGGCCATACCCACCGAGCCCGCCAGCAGGATGGGCCGGCGGCCGATCCGGTCCACCAATGCGATGGCCACGAGGGTTACCAGGATGTTGGTGACGGAGGTGGCCACGGAAATGGTGAGCGAATCCTTTTCCTGGAAGCCCACCGCCTTCCACAGCGTGGTGGAGTAGTAAAAGATCACGTTGATGCCCACGAATTGCTGCAGGACGGACAGGGTTATGCCCACCCAAACCACCGCCTGCAGTCCGAAGGTCTTGCCGCGGAGCGAGCCTTTCTGGCCGGCCAGCTTGTCCTCTTCGATTGCGTCCCGGATCTCCCGGATGTGGCGGTCGGTGTCCTCGGCCGGTGCAATCGAATCAAAGACTTTGCGGGCTTCGTTCTCCTTGCCCAGGAACACCAGGAACCGCGGCGATTCCGGAAGGGTGTATGCCACCCAGCCGTAGACCACTGCGGGAAGGGCGGCTGCCAGGAACATCCAGCGCCAGGCCTCAATGCCCAGCCAGAACGCCTGATCGGCGCCGCCGGCGCTGGTGGCAAACAGCGCGTCCGAGAGCAGCGCCGCAAAGATACCTGTGGTGATGGCGAGCTGCTGCAGCGATGCCAGGCGGCCGCGGACCTTCCGTGGCGAAATCTCGGAAATGTAGGCAGGGGCGATGACTGAGGCAAGGCCAATCCCCAGACCGCCCACGAGGCGCCAGAAGATCAGGTCCCAGACGCTGAAGGCGAAGCCGGTGCCGAGGGCGCTCACCAGGAAGAGCAGCGCGCCCAGCTTCATGGCGGGAATCCGTCCGTATCGGTCCGCGACTTTTCCGGCAAGGTACGCGCCGGCAGCACAGCCGAGCAGGGCGATGGCCACGGCGAAGCCTGTGACAGCCTCGGACAGCGCGAACTCGTCCTTCATGGCATCCACTGCGCCGTTCACCACGGACGAGTCAAAGCCGAACAGGAATCCGCCCACCGCACCTGCGAGCGCCAGCCAGATCACCCGCCGCGGTATCTGGGCGGTTGTCTGCTCCTGTGCAGTGGGCATGGTTCTCCCTTGGTTTGGGGGTTCGGTGGATGCGGTGCGGACGTCGTCGGCTGCGGAACCGGCCACCTGGCCGGCGCACACGCGCTACACAGTGTTCCACGCCACCGCGGACTGTTCCAGTCGAGGGCGCCAGGAGCCTGCCTGCCCCGAAACAGCAGACGACGACGGCGGGAGGCGTCGACGTCGTGCCCTGATGCCGCGGGTGGCGGGCAGGTCAGTGAACGGCGGCGGCCTCCTGCGAGGCTGCTGTGGAGTCCGTGAGCTTCTTGTTGGGCAGCGCGAAGCTGATCAGGAAGGCGATGCCGGTAAGCGCGGCCGCCGTGAGCATTACGGCGTCGATGGCGTAGGCGAAGCCCTCAGTAATGGGGCGGGTCAGCGTGCTGTTGGCGGTGTGGAGCCAGCTGGTGTCATTGAGGGATTCGTTGGACGCCCCGTGCCGGAAGAATTCGTACAGCTTGGCATTGGCGGGGTCTCCGGCCACAGCGGGATCCTGTAGGACTGCCTGGTACTCCGGGCTTCCCATCGCGGACTTCATGGTGTCGGCGATCCGGGTGGCTGCCAGGCTGAACAGCATGGAGATAAAAACGGCGGTGCCCACCGCGCCGCCCATGGAACGGAAGAACGCCGCGGAGGAGGTGCCCACGCCCATGTCGCGGCGCGGCACGGACACCTGCATGGCAAGGGTGAGGGGCTGCATGCAGAAGCCAAGGCCCATGCCGAAGAACACCGCGATGAGCCCGGGAACCCACAGGCCGGTGTCCACGGCCAGGGACAGGCCCATCACCAGGGCGGCGACAGTGAGGATGGCCGTGCCCATGATGGGGAAGATCCTATAGGTGCCGGACGCCGAAATAGTGCGGCCGGCCGTGATGGAGCCGGTGAGGATGCCGACGGTGAAGGTGATCATCATCAGGCCGGCCTCGGTGGGCGTGAGGCCCTTAACCAGCTGCAGGTACATCGGGAGCATGGCGATGGCCCCGAACATGCCGATACCGATGATGAAGTTCAGCAGCGATGACAGGCCGAAGGTCGCGTTCCGGAAGAGCCGCAGCGGGATCAGTGCGTAGTCGCCGGCACGCTTCTCGGCGAGCAGAAACCAGACAATGCCCACTACGCCCAGGCCGTAGCAGAGGAAGGAGTTCAGGGACGCCCAGCCCCAGCTTCGCCCCTGCTCCGCCACCAGCAACAGCGGCACGATGGCCAGGGTGATGGCCGCTGCGCCCCAGTAGTCGATCTTCTGCTTCACGTGCTTCGCCGGCAGGTGCAGGAACATGAACACCACTGCCAGTGCGACGAGGCCGATGGGCAGGTTGATAAAGAACACCCAGCGCCAGCCCTCGAACCCCAGGATGTTGGCGGAACCGGCAAAAGCGCCGCCCACTACGGGGCCAAGCACCGAGGAGACACCGAAGACGGACATGAAGTAGCCCTGGTACTTGGCCCGGTCCTTCAGGGAGACGATGTCGCCGATGATGGTCAGGGCGAGGGCCAGCAGGCCGCCGGCGCCCAGGCCTTGGACGCCGCGGGCCAGGGCCAGTTCCGTCATGGAGTGGACCGAGCCTGCGTACAGGGATCCCGCTAGGAAGATCACGATGGCGGTCAGGTAGAGCGGGCGGCGGCCGAAGATATCGCTGAGCTTGCCGTACAGCGGGGTGCTGACCGTGGAGGTAATAAGGTACGCGGTAGTGGCCCAGGCCTGGAGCGAGAGCCCGTCCAGGTCGTTGGCGATGGTGTAGATGGATGTCGACACGATGGTCTGGTCCAGCGATGCCAGGAACATGCCCAGCATCAGGCCCACCATCACGGTGACGATTTGGCGCGGGGTGAGGGTTTCTCCTGCGGCGCGGGCGGCAGTGGGTTTGGGCATGGGTGCTCCAGGGAAAGGAAGAAGTCAGGCGCGGATAGTTGCTTTCAGTAACTATGTCACGCCCAGGCCTATTCCCCGGAGCAGGAATTTCTGCTGGCGGGGCTAGCGCTCCACGAGAATCCCGTCCGGGTCGCACCAGATCATGGCCCCGGTCCGGATGGTCACGCCGTCGATCACCACGTCCACGTCCACCTCGCCGGCGCTGGCCTTGGCACTCTTCTTCGGGTTGCTGCCCAGGGCCTTCACGCCGAGGTCCAGTCCAGCGATCGCCTCGCGGTCCCGGATTGCCCCGTTGATAACGACGCCGGCCCAACCGTTCACAACGGCGTTTTCGGCGATCATGTCCCCCATCAGGGCCGTCCCGAGGGAGCCGCCACCGTCCACCACCAGCACGCTGCCGTTGCCCGCTGTGGCCAGGGTGGACTTCACCAGGCCGTTGTCCTGGAAGCAACGGATGGTCCGGACCTGCCCGCTGAAGTGTGAACGCCCGCCGAGGGACTGAAACTGCAGCGAGACTGACGCCAGTTCGTCGCCGCGCTCGTCGTAGAGGTCGGCGGTGTTGACGGCGGTGCTTTCCGCCGGAGTGGACGTTGCGCTCATGGTTCTCCTCGATGCTGGGGCTGCCGCCGCGGATGGTCCGTCCGCCGGTTGGCAAGGCAGCACGGTAACGCCCACGATAGTCTGATTCCGTCGCTAATAAGCCGTACCCGGGGGAACAAAGTCATGAGTCTGTCCGATACTCCCGCACCCTTGGACCACGGCGGGGGACCCGGCCGTCCGGCTGCGGCGCTGGCCGAGCCTACGGAAAAAGTCTCTGCCCGTTGGGTCACTGGTCTGGTTCTTGTGAACGTGGGCATCAATGCGGCGTTCTTCGGCCCTATCAACGTCTTCATTGGACAGCAGGCCATCAGCATCGATGCGCCCAGCAAGGAAGCAATCCTGTCGCTGGTGACGGCGTGCGGGGCTGCGGTGTCCCTGGTGGCCAACCCGCTATTTGGTGCATTCTCGGACCGGACCACGTCCCACTTCGGCCGCCGGGCACCCTGGGTGCTGGCGGGTGCAGTGCTGGCCACTGCCGCTCTGCTGGCGATGTCCGTATCGGGCGCCGTTGCCCTGATGGTGCTCTTCTGGTGCCTGGTCCAGCTCGGTGCCAATGCGGCTTACGCGGCTATCACTGCGGCGGTTCCCGACCGGGTGCCGGTGGCCCAGCGCGGCGGCGTCGGTGGACTGGCGGCCATGGGCCAAACGCTCGGAATCCTGACCGGCGCGGTCTTCGGCGCCGTGGTGGCCGGTAACTTCATGGTGGGGTATTGGCTCTGCGCGGGAGCCTTGCTGCTGTCCGTGGTGCCGTATCTTTTCCATCGCAACGATCCCGTCCTGCCCAAGGACGCCCGGCCGGCGTTCCGGCTTGTGGCCTTCGCCCGGGGCTTCTGGATCAGCCCGCGGCTGTATCCGGACTTCGGCTGGGCCTGGCTCACCCGTTTCCTGGTGAACGTCGGCAACCAGCTGACCATCGTGTACCTGCTCTTTTTCCTGCGCGACATCCTCGAGTACGAGAATCCGGAAGGGGGCGTCCTGATCCTTACCGGCATCTATGCGGTGATGGTGATGATCACCGCGGTGATAGCCGGACCCTGGAGCGACAGGGTGGGCCGGCGCAAGCCCTTCGTTATAGGTTCATCCGCAACCATTGCCATGGCTGGGGTGATCATGGCCTTCTTCCCGGTGTGGCCCGGGGCGCTGGCCGGCGCAGCAGTCCTGGGAATTGGCTTCGGAGCGTACCTCGCGGTGGACTTCGCGCTGCTGACCCAGGTCTTGCCGTTTGCCGCTGACCGGGGCAAGGATATGGGCGTTATCAATGTGGCCAACTCGCTGCCCCAGGTAGTGGCCCCGGCACTGGCTTTCATCTCCGTGATGTTCCTGGGCGGGTACGTCACGCTGTTCATTACTGCAGCCGTCATCGGGTTGTTGGGGGCGGTTTTTGTCGTGAAGATCAAGGGTGTGGACTGACCGGCCGAACCCGGAAGCTAAGTGGCCTTACTCATTACGCCACAGTACCGTGCCGTATAGTTGAGCCGGACTGCAGGCAGTTCGGGATGGGGACGCTCCTGGCTGCTGCACCATAGGAACACAACCCCGGAATGCTGATGCCCGAGACTAATTCAGACCATCCGCCCATGGCCGCCCGGCCGTCCGCTCCTCGCCAGCGGCTCCGCTATACCCGCATCCTGGAGTCTGCAGCCGGGTTTGCCCGGAAAGGGCTGGACTCCGTGGAACTCACTGAGGTGGCGGCCAAAGCTGATGTGCCGCTGGGCACGCTGTACCGGTATTTTCCGTCCCCCACCCATCTCATGCTTGCCCTCTACCGCCATCAGCTCGACGAGCTGCAGGCCGGGGCGCGGAGCGTCTCAGCCCGTTTCCGCGGCCGCGCGCTGGCGGGACTTGTTATGGAGATCTTCCATATGCGGGTCATGCAGCCCGCCGTGGAGCAGTGCCTGAGCCGGGGGGTGTACCTTCCGGACCGTGACACCACGGCACTTCTGCGCGAGATTGACGTATTGGGCGAAAAGGTTGTGGCTGCCGCGGCCGGGGACGCCGTAGCAGCCCGCGTGCTCCTGCTGACGGTCACTGGTCTGGTCCAGTCTGTCCGGAACCGCCGCCTTTCACTCTTCGAGGCTGAAGAGGACCTCAAAAAGGCCTGTGCAAGGCTCGCTCCAGCCACTGAAGGCAGCTACACACTCCACCAAAGCGCGTAATCGGTCTAGACCAATTGCCTGTCAAATGCGGCTTATTGCCGTGACATGGATCACGAGCACCACTGATAAACCGTTTTGGCGGCAGTTGGAGCCGTCAAATCGTGCGCCCGCCCTTCACACCGCTGCCTACCATGGTCGACATGGAGCCGCAGGGCGCATCCCCAAAGCACCTTCAAGACCCGCCACCCCTGGGTTTTCCGCCGCACCACTCCACCTCAGGTCCCTTCGGACCTGTCCCCATGAGCCGTGTGCCCACGGCGAGAGCACCAGGAGACAACGACGTGTCCATTGACGCAATTGCAGCCACTGACAATTCCGCAGCCACCGCGCTGAGCGAAGCCGAGATCTTCGACGCCCACCAGGGCGGCAAACTTTCCATCGCCAGCACCGTCCCGCTGTCCAACAAGCGCGACCTGTCCATCGCCTACACCCCGGGAGTGGCCGAGGTCAGCCGGGCCATCCACGCCAATCCGGAACTCGCCCGCACCCTGACCTGGGCCGAGCGCCTTGTAGTTGTGGTCAGCGACGGCACAGCCGTACTGGGTCTGGGAAACATCGGCGCCAGTGCTTCCCTGCCGGTCATGGAGGGTAAGTCCGCCCTGTTCAAGACCTTCGGCGACCTGGACTCCATCCCGCTGGTGCTCAACACCACGGACGTGGACGAAATCGTCGAGACGCTTGTCCGCCTGCGCCCCAGCTTCGGTGCGGTCAACCTCGAGGACATCGCCGCTCCCCGCTGCTTCGAGCTGGAGGAAAAGCTCATCGAGGCGCTGGACTGCCCCGTGATGCACGATGACCAGCACGGCACCGCCGTCGTTGCCCTGGCCGCGCTGACGAACGCCGCCAAGGTGACCGGCCGCGGACTGGAAACCCTGCGCGTGGTGGTATCCGGCGCCGGGGCCGCCGGCATCGCTGTCGCAGAAATCCTGCTGGCAGCCGGCATCACCGACGTGGTCCTGCTGGACTCCCGCGGCATCATTAACAGCAACCGTACGGATCTTGCCGCGGACCCGGCCAGCAAGAAAGCCGACATCGCCGGGCGCAGCAACCCCCGCAACCTCGAAGGCGGCCCTGCTGAAGCCCTGGCCGGCGCCGACGTCTTCATCGGCGTCTCGTCCTCGAAGCTGGACGAGGAACACCTGGCCCTGATGAACCAGGACGCCATCGTATTCGCTCTCTCCAACCCGGACCCCGAGGTGCTGCCGGAGGTCGCCGTAAAGTATGCCGCTGTGGTGGCCACCGGCCGCAGCGACTTCCCGAACCAGATCAACAACGTGCTGGCGTTCCCGGGTATCTTCCGGGGCGCACTGGACGCGGGGGCGCGCCGCATCACCCCGGCCATGAAGCTGGCAGCGGCGTACGCCATCGCGGAGCTCGCGGCAGAGGACCTCGCCGCCGACTACATCGTGCCCAGCCCGCTGGACCCCCGCGTTGCCCCGGCCGTCACCGCCGCGGTCGCTGCCGCCGCGGAAGCGGAGTAGCGCCCTTCCCCATGCCGCAATGACG
>NZ_JBNHFF010000062.1:0-14502 GCF_059089965.1 Arthrobacter sp. SPT-J7 | reverse complement strand
GGTCATTGGCCGATACGTCCTGCACCCCGCCGTCTTCGAGGTCCTGGAGCGCACCGGTCCCGGGCGGGGCGGCGAAATCCAGCTCACCGATGCCCTGCAGGAGCTTGCGTCCGGAGATGGCGAGGGGCAAGGCGTCTACGGCGTTGTCTTCCGAGGACGCCGCTACGACACCGGGGACAAATTGAGCTACCTCAAGGCCTGCGTCCAGCTTGCCATCGACAGTGAAGACCTAGGCCCCGGCCTGCGGGAGTGGCTCCCGGGCTTCACCGCCAGCTTGTCCAAGTAGCACTGTGCGCCCCGGCCCCATCTGGCCCGTGACCCTCGAGTGCGGAGACCTGGTCCTTCGGCCCATCCGGTACCGGGACAAAAAAGAGTGGACGGAAGTGCGGGCCCGCAACAGCCAGTGGCTGGCACCGTGGGAGGCGTCCAACCCCGACCCAGCCGGCGGCCTCCCTGATTACCGTCAGATGGTCCGCTCCCTGAACTCGCAGGCGGCCCAGGCCACGGCTCTTCCGTTTGTGATCACCGAGCGCAATTCCGCCAGCAGGAACCCCGCGATCGTTGGCCAGCTGACAGTTTCATCCATTGTGTGGGGTTCGGCCATGATGGCCACCCTTGGGTACTGGGTGGACCAGGCACGGGCGGGGCGGGGGATAGCCCCCACCTCTGTCGCCCTGGTGACGGACCACTGCTTCCGGACGCTGGGCCTGCACAGGATGGAAATCAATATCCGGCCCGAGAACGGACCCAGCCTGCGGGTAGTGGAGAAGCTGGGTTTCCGGGATGAGGGATACCGGCCGCGCTATCTGCACATCAACGGTGAATGGGCCGACCACAGGTCGTTTGCCTTGACGTCCGAGGAAGTCCCGGAGGGGTTGCTGCAGCGGTGGCTCGGTTCGGTGCCGTCATAAATCCATTGATTTGCGACCCGCGCCACGACACACCGGGGCTAATGCGGCTGCAGCCGACATGATACTCATACGGTTTTGAGTGTGGACTTCCCCCTTAGCAGCTCAGTGATCCTTGTGGTTGCCGTTGTGCTCTGGATTGTGTGGGTTGCCCCCTACGTCCTCCGGAACCACCGGCATCAGTTCCAGCCCGCCGGCGACTTCCTGGCAGACGCCCCCGCCGATGAGATACCGGACCCGCGAGCAGGGTTGGTTCTGAAGGTCGCCGCCCAGCAGGAGAAAGCCATGGACACCAGGAAGAGCACCGGATCCACTGCGGCCACAGCGGCGAGCGCTGCCCCCGCGGGCCAGTTCCGGATCCGATATGGCCGCACGGCACTCGCCCTCGGTGGACTGGTTTCCCTGCTGACCGCGTTCGTTTCCGCTGTCCTGCTCGCGTTTGGACTGGGAACTCCGGTCCTCCCCCTGGTGTGCGTAGCCCTGGCAGCAACAGCTGTGGCCCTGCTCCGTTGGCTGGCCGTCCGGGACCGCAAATCCAAAGTCAGCGCTGCTTTCCGCTCCGCGATGGCCGCACCTGCCCCCCGGCCCGCAGCCGAGCACGTCCCGCCCAAACCGGAAGCCGCGCCGGTGCGCCCGGATAGCCCGCTCTTTGACGCGGAGGCGGACAAGCCCAAGATCAAACCGCTGACGGCCCTGGAACTCCGTGAAGCTGCCCTGGCCGTTGCGGTGGCCGCCGGTGACACGAGCGCAGCACAGCCGGCACCGGCCAGCACGTGGGAGCCTGTGGAGGTGCCCAAGCCCGTTTACGTAGAGGCGGCCAAGGCCGAGCGCCCGGCACCCGAGCCGCTGGAGCTGCCCGAAGCACCCAAGGCCACCGGCAAGCCATCCCTCAAGCAGGGTGCTGCCGCCGTCCCTGCCGCCCCGGCTCCGGAAACGCAGCAGCTCACCAAGGCCCAGAGCGCGCTCAGCAATCTCGACGACGTCCTGCAGCGCCGCCGAGCCTGACTTTTTGGTCCCGGGGCCGGCTTCCGGGCACCTTACGGGCGCCGGTTGGCATTGGGCCGGGAAAATTTGTAGCCTAGGTTCACCGGTGCCGATCCTGTTGATCAAGCGGCTGGTTCCGGGGTTATAGCTCAGTTGGTAGAGCGCTTCGTTCGCATCGAAGAGGTCAGGGGTTCGAATCCCCTTAGCTCCACAAATCTTTCCGGCCGGGATGCTGCGGCCTTTGTCGCATGGCGCCTGGACGGACTACAGCCAGCCCTTCTTCTTGAAGATGATGTACATCAACGCCGCCGTCGCTGCCATGAGACCGATGGCCATCGGATAGCCCAGCTGCCAGTGGAGTTCAGGCATGTGGTCAAAGTTCATGCCGTAGACGCCGGCCACGAACGAGGGCGCGAAGAAGATGGCAGCCCATGAGGAAATCTTTTTCACCTGTTCGTTCTGTTCCGCGCTGGCTTCGTTCTGCCGGTTTGCCGTGAGGGTGCCGTCCAGGGTCAGGGCGTTCTGCAGCAGGTCGCGGAAAGAGTCTGCCCGTGAGATCACCCGCTCCACGTGGTCCTCCACGTCACGGAGGCTATGCCGGAGGTCGCTTTCCACATAGTACTTTTCAAACCCCCGCTTGAGCTGGTGCATCATGTCGGGCAGGGGGTGGATGGCCCGCTGGAACTGGATGACCTCGCGGGCAAGCTCGTAAATGCGGCGCGACACGGTGGTGTCGCCGCTGAACAGCTGGTCTTCAATTTCGTCGATGTCGTTCTCCAAGCCGGCCACCACGGGTCCGTAGTCATCCACGACCCGGTCCAGCAGGGCGTACAGGACGGCCTCGGGCCCGTGCCTCAACAGGTCCGGCCTGCTTTCCAGCCGCTGTCGGACCCGTGCCACTCCAGCCGTCTCGGCGTGCCGCACGGTCACGACGAAGTTCTTGCCGGTAAAAATGTGGAGCTCGCCGAATTCCACCGTCTCAGTGGCGTCCAGGTAACGGGCAGGCCGCAGGACGGTAAAAAGATTGTCCTCGTAGCGCTCCAGTTTGGGTCGCTGGTGCGCGGAGATGGCGTCTTCCACCGCGAGGGCATGCAGCCCGAACTCGGAGGCCACCGCTGCCATTTCTTCGGCCGTTGGCCGGTAGAGGCCGATCCAGGCCATCCCGCCGTGGTGCGCAAGGGTCTCGAACGTCTGTTCCAGGTTCTCGGGTTCCGCGTGGCGCACCCCGTCCACGTAAACGGCATTATCAATGATGGTCATGGCTGTCCTCCGCCGATGGGGTCCGCGGCATCAGGACATTGCTCCGATGATGGGGTCCGCGGCATCAGGACATTGCTCCGATGATGGCACCCGACACTGCCATCGCCAGCAGGTCGTGGCCGGAATCGATGATGGTGACGGCGGCCGGCCGGCCCGCGAAGCCGTTGTGGATCACGTGGCCGCCGGCACGGAAGACCAGCGCCAGAACCAGGGCAAACCAGCCCCCCGCCAGGGCGTTGTCCAGGCCGAGCTTGCTGATCAGGACTGCCAACAGGATCGCCGTCAAGGCGGCCGCCACCATCATGGGCACCCAGATTCCGGCACCGCCACTCATGTTCTTGAGATCATCCTCGGTTTTTCCGATCGCGGCCATCCACCTGTTGCCCAGCACGGCGGGCATGTACCAGACAAAGCCGATGGCCATGGTGGCGATGAAGGCAAGCAGCACGGCGAGCCAATTGATCTGTGAAACGTACGAGAGCCAATCCATTCTGAAAATCCTAGCTGTCCGTCTCCACCCCGGTTGCGCGGGAGGGTCTCGCCGGCGCGTGTTGTCCGGCCCCCGCAGCTTTGGCCAGACCGCTGATGAGCGGCTCCGTCCGGTAGGGGATGTGCGTGTGCAGCGCCAGGACGGTTTCGGTCCGGATAACCCCTTTGATCCTCAAGACCTGCCGCAAGGCTGCCTGAAGGTTGTGGGTGTCGGTGGCCACCACCCGGCACCAGACGTCGCCACGCCCGGAGATCTCGTGGACCTCCAGAACCTGCGGAATCAGCCTAAGTCCCCCTACTACTGTGTCCAGTTCGCGGTGTGACACCTCAATGGTCACGAACGCCACCACGTCGTAGCCCACGGCCTCCAGGTCCACCTCGCGGCCGCCGGACCGCAGCACCCCGGTCCGGAGCAGGCGCCGGACCCGGGACTGTGCAGTGTTGCGGGCTACCCCCAGCGAGTCGCTAAGCTCACCGATCTGCATCCTGGGGTCCCGGATGAGCTCCAGGAGGATCTTCAGGTCGGTGGGGTCCAGATTGTTCACATGATCACTTTCCGTCATTTCAACAGCGAACTTTTGATGATGGTGCTCAATTGTGGCACTAGCTTCCGCTCGAAAGAGCAGGAATGCTGCACCCTAGAGCTATCACATGTCCATCCGCGGTGGGTTCCCACAAGGACAACCGGCCGCGGCAGCAGCAGAGGCGGCACAATGACGGTTTTCAGCGAACTCCGCATGCGTCCGGCTCCAGCCACGACGGCTGGGTGGGACGCCTCGATTACTGCCCGGCTGGTGCTGGCGGGCGCCGTCATTTTCACGCTGTTGGTGGGTGCCAACCTTGCCACACCCCTGTACCCCCTCCTGCAGGCGGAACTCGGGCTGTCTCCACTGGATGTAACGGCCGCGTTCACGAGCTACGTGCTGGCGCTTGTAGCCACGCTGATGCTGGCCGGGCACTGGTCGGACCACATCGGGCGGAGGGCTGCCCTCATCCTCGCCGTTGTTGCCGGCCTGGCCGGAGGCTGGCTTTTTGCGGAGGCGCACACACTGGCTGCGCTGTGCGCCGGGCGGGCGCTCCAGGGAGTCGCAGTTGCCCTTGCCACGGGTGCCAGCGCCGCCGCCCTGCGGGAACTGCTGCCCTCACGCCCCGAGTGGGCCTCCCGGTTTACGCTGCTTGCTTCGGCCGGGGGAGTAGCTGCCGGCCCTGTGATCGGCGGGCTGCTGTCATTGCTTCCCGGGGCCACGTCGGCCCCGTACTACGTCCATGCCGCAGTCCTCGCCGCGCTGCTGGTTCCGCTGTACCTCCTCCGGGCCCGCCCCGCCCTCCAACCGTCCGCAGGTCCCAAGCCGCTGCAGTTGCTGGCACCGCGCCGTCCTTCCGTCGCGCGGGAGGCGAGGGGCGCGTTCTGGCTGGCGTCCGGCGTCGGCTTCCTGAGCTTCGCGATGTTTGGTTTCTGCCTCTCGTTGGCCCCTGGCTACTTCGCCCGGATCCTGGACGTGGACAGCCGTCCCCTGATCGGTGTGCTGGCCGGCCTGACCCTCGCAGCTTCGGCGCTGACCCAGCTGGTGACCCTTCGGGGCCGTTACGTTGTCCCGGGCGGGCTGGCGGTCCTGGGCACGTCGGTACTCCTGCTCGGCGGAGCAGGGGACAGTCCGGTGCTGCTGGTGGTTGCAAGCATTGCCGCCGGCGCTGGACAGGGAATCGCCTTCCGCACTGTCTTCAACAATGTGGCCGCCCGTGTGGAACCCGCCCGACAGGCGCAGACCATCAGCACGGTGTACGTCATTACCTACCTCGGCAGCGCGGTACCGGTTTTGGGCCTTGGCTGGGCCGCAGCAGTGTTCGGCCTGGCGTCTTCCGTGGCCGGATTCGTGGTGCTGTGCGGTTCGGCTGCTCTCGTTCTGGCCGCCGTCACGCTCCGCCAGGCAGTACGCGCAGGGAACTAGCCGAGACAGGTGCGGCTACTCCGGGAGCGGCCCGTGGTTGCCCTGGATATGCTCGAACACCAGCGTGGTTTCGGTGTGGCCCACCACCGGATCGGTGGCCAGGTTGTCCAGCACCCAGTCCCGCAGATCCTCGGTGGTGGCAACGGCAATGTGCAGCAGGTAATCCACCGAGCCCGAGGTATGGAAGGTGGACAGCACTGCCGGTAGGTGGGGGACGCGCGCCGTGAAGCGGTCGATCTGGTCACGGTCGTGCGCCCTAAGCCGCACAGCCACAAGGGCCTGTACCGACCTGCCAATGGACGACAGGTTCAGCTTCGCCTCGAAACCCTGCACGATCCCCCGCTCGGTGAGCGCACGGGTCCGCATCAGGGCTGTGGAGGGGGCTATGCCCACCAGTTCGGCGAGCTGCTTGTTCGAGATCCTTGCGTCCTCCACCAGGGCGGCAAGAAGCCGTTCGTCGATGGCATCAAGGGGCTCCAGATGCACTCCCGGCCTGACGTTCCTGGGATTCGTGCTCACGGCGGCTCCTTACAAAGTTCCTGCGTTTATCCTAGACGCCCGTGGGCCGCGTTCAGGCGGCGGCGGTGCCGGCGGTCTTCGGATGGACGACGGCGACAGCCACCGCAGTGAGGCAGGCGAGGATCATGACGGCGGCCGCCAGGGCGTTCCAGCCATAGGACTGGAAGAGCAGGCCGCCGGCCCAGCCGATGAGACTTGATCCCAGATAGTAGGCCAGGTTGTAGAGCGAGGCCGCCTGGGCGCGTCCGGTGCTGGCTATGGCGCCCGTCCAGCCCGCGCCGATACTGTGCGCGGCAAAGAAGCCGCCCGTGAAAACCACCAGCCCCGCGAGGATCAGCACAAGTGACGGGGTCAGCGTGAGGGTAAGGCCCGCCGTCGAGAGGGCCAGCCCGGCGAGCAGTACGTTGCGGCGACCGAAACGCATGCTCAGCCCGGCTGCCCAGCGGGAGGAGACGGTCCCGGAAAAGTAGGCAAGGAAAATCAGGCTGATGACCGTGGTGGGCAGGCCAAAAGGCTGTCCCGAGAGCCGGAACCCGAGGTAGTTGTAGACGGCCACGAAGCCGCCCATCATCAGGAAAGCCTGGATGTAGAGGGCGAGCAGCCGGATGCTGCGCAGATGGCCCAGGAGGGTACGGGCAGCTCCGCGGAGTCCGGGGGCCGTGGCAGCGGTGAATCCCTGGGCCCGCGGCACCAGGACCAGAAAGGCGACGGCGGCGAGCGTGGCCAGGACGGAGACGGCCAGTGCCGCGGCACGCCAGCCCCACAACTCCCCGGCGGGTCCGGCCACCAGGCGGCCGGCCAGGCCGCCAAGCGTGGTGCCTGCTACGTAGCTTCCTGCTGCCACTGCGGCATGGGCCTTGGTAACCTCCTCGTTGAGGTAGGCGATGGCGATGGCGGGAATCCCTCCGAGTGCCATTCCCTCGAGGAGCCGCAGGCTGAGCAGCATGGCGAAGCTGGTGGACAGCGGAACGAGCAGGCCCAGTACCGTTGCCACGGAAATTCCCCACGTCATGGCCTTGATCCTGCCTATCCTGTCCGCAAGGAAGGACCAGGGGATCACCGTGGCGGCCAGCCCGACCGTAGCCAGGGAGACGGTCAGCGCGGCTTCTGCGGCGGTAACCTGCAGATCGGAGGCAAGGATCGGCAGGACTGCCTGGGTGGAATACAGCTGGGCAAAGGTCGCCACCCCGGCAAAGGCCAGGCCGGCAATGATCCGGCCGTACGCCGTCGAGCCTTTCGCGTGTCCATCCCAGCCCGGCGGGGACGTCTGGTGACCAGGCTGCGGGAGGCTGTGTGGCATGCGGCAAGCGTAGACCCAGCAAAATGCCTGCCTCCAATGCATCCTTTGTGCAAGACTCATATCAGATCCGGAACGATGCCCCTTCACAGCCTTGGAATCAGGAAGGACTTATGGAGCCCGACCACAAGCAGCTGGTGCAGCTTCTTCCGCTCCTGCCGCTGCTGGCTGAACTGGGCCGGACCGAACATGTGACCGAAACTGCCGAATTCCTTGGAGTACCCCAGTCCACGGTGAGCAGGGCTCTGGCGCGGGCCAGCGCCGTCGTGGGTACTGAACTCCTGGTCAGGGACGGCAGGGGAGTCCGACTCACCCCGGCTGCCCGGTCACTGCTGCCATACATCGAGCGGGCACTGACGGAGTTCCACGCAGGGCTGGACCTGGTCCGCAACGAGTCTGACGTTGTCCGCGGCAGGATCTCCGTATCGTTCCAGCACACCTTCGGCGAGTCCACACTCCCGCTCCTCATCAGCGCCTTCCGCAGCCGCCACCCGGGCGCAATGTTTACGCTAAGACAGGGAGCACGCGACTCCTGCCTGGCTGAGCTCGCGGCGGGCGAGACCGACCTGGCGCTTACCGCGCCGGTGGCAACTGCCGGCAGGAGCCTTCTTTCCGCCCCGCTATACCGGGAACCCCTGCGCCTGGTGGTCCACCACACGCATGCACTCGCCGGCAGGCGCGTGGCGTCCATAGCGGACATCCGCGCCGAACCGTTTGTGGCACTCGGCCCCGGTTACGGTATGCGCTCGCTGACCGATGCCCTGTTCCGTGAGGCCGGATACCGTCCCCGCATCGCTTTTGAAAGTCAGGACTCCCATACCGTCCGGGGCCTCGTCTCGGCCGGACTCGGCGTCAGCATCCTTCCACCCGGCGGGGACGCCCCCGGCCGGAACGTCAGCGCGGAGACGGGCAACCTGGGCTGGGTGGAGGTGCCCCTTGACTCGGCCTTGGCCTTCCGCGAGGTCGGCCTGAGCTGGCGGCAGCGAAAAGCAGAGGTTGAACCGGCTGCCGTCCGGCTGTTCCGCGAAATGGTCCTCATGGACGGACCCGGGCTGCTGGCCGGGCTGGTGAAACGGCGGTCCCGGCTGGCCAGTCCGTACGACGACGGGCCCGAGCTTTCAATACCTCTCTGACCAGTACCCTTATGACGTGACGAACACCGAAAATCCCCCTGCCCGGCCCGCTGCCACGCTGACCTCGCCGTCCAATCCGCCCGGTGGCGTCATCATCGGCCTGGACATCGGCGGAACGAAAACGCACGGCATCCGGTTCGAAAACGGGGTCCCTGTGGCTGATGAATCTGCAGGGAGTTCGAACGTCCAAAACGTCACGCGTGATGAAGCGGCCCGCAACCTGGCCAGCCTCTTTGGCAGGATCGGCGGGGGAGCGGTGTCCCACGTGTATGCCGGATCCGGCGGCATCGACACCGAAGAGGACGCCGCAGCCCTCGCCGGGCTGATCGAACCGCACGTTCCGGGCGCGCACATCACGGTGGTGCATGACTCGCGGCTGCTTCTTGCAGCAGGCCACGCCAGCACAGGCGTGGCGGTGATCGCCGGCACCGGTTCCGCAGCCTGGGGCAGGAACGCCGACGGCAGCGAGGCCAGGGCGGGAGGCTGGGGTTACCTGCTGGGTGACGAAGGCAGCGGTTATTGGCTGGGACGGGAAGCGGTGCGGCACAGCCTGCGGCGGATGAACCAGGGCCTTCCGGTGGACCAGTTGACTGCCGCGCTGCTGGCGTCGTGCGGGATGGACCATCCGAACCGCCTCATTGCGCAGTTCCACTCCCCGGACACCGGCCGCCGTTTCTGGGCGCAGCAGGCCCGGCATGTGGTGGACGCGGCGGCAGCGGGACATCCGGCAAGCAGGGGACTTTTGGAGCAGGCAGGCCAGGACCTTGCCGGGCTGGCCCTGCAGGTGCTGCACCAGCTGGAGATCCAGGGACCGGTCATCCTGGGCGGCGGGCTGGGCATGAACGTGGTACCCCTCCAGGATGCCTTCCGCCGGCACCTTGCGGGAGCCCGTGTGACCGACGTCCGGGTCCTGGACCAGGAACCCGTCTTCGGTGTGCTGCAGCTCCTGGCAGAACAGGCCTGACAGCCGGCGTAAGGGGTGGAGGCGCCCTCACCAGGAGGCGCCACAACGTGGTGCGCCCTGCCGGGCGCGTCCGGGCGGGCGCGCCCGGCCGGTAGGGGTCCTTACACTGACCGCTTACGGGGACTGAGGCGGACGGCAGGCAGCGGGGGAGCAGGGATGCGGCCGGTTTCCGCTCCGGCGTCAGGGCCGTGCCCGGGAACCAGGCCGTACCGGGCTGCTGCCATTTCCCTCTCGGGAAGGGCAGCCTGCGCTTCCCACGCATCCCGGGCCTGCTCGACTTCCTCGTGCGTACGTCCCACAAAGTTCCACCACATCAGCAGCTCCTCCTGGAAGGGCTCCCCGCCGATCAGGAGGAAACGCGTACCGGGCTTCGCCTGCACCTGCAGCTCCCTCCGGCCGGTGCCAAGGTAGCCCAGCGGCCCGGGAGGAAGTTCCTGTCCATCCAGCGTCAGCCCGCCGTCGAGCACCAGGATGCCGTGTTCAAAGTGCTCGTTGAGGGGGAGTGCGGCGGTGCCTTCACAGGAAACGTCAGCTCCCACAATCGGGGAGTACATCGTTGCCGGCGAGACTGCACCGCCAAGTTCGCCCACCATCACGGTTGCGGTAAATCCCTCGCCGGTTGCCTCCGGAAGGTCCTGGTGCTGCTCGAACGCCGGCTGCCGGTGCCGTTGCCCATCCGGCAGGGCCACCCAGAGCTGGAGGCCGCGCTGCAGGGGCAGTTCGCCCGCCGGTGGAAGCACTGCGAACTCGGAATGGGAAACCCCGTGTCCCGCTGTCATGATGTTCAGCTCGCCGGGGCGCACCACTACGTCGCTGCCCACGCTGTCCCGGTGCCGGATGGTACCTGCCAAGGGCCAGGTCACCGTCTGCAGCCCGATGTGCGGGTGCGGAAGCACCGACATCGCGGTCCGGTCGGGGCCAAAGCTGTCCAGGAAGCACCACGCGCCGATGGTGGGAAGTCCACGCTGTGGCAGCGTCCGTTGGACATTCATGGCACGTACCCCGCCCAACGGTACTTCGCGTTCAGGCCACAGCTGCAGGCAGGGGCCGGAGCTCCCTTCCGGCTGTGCCGGCGGGCAGACTTCCTGTTGCGGAGAAACTTCCAAGTTGGTCACTTCCCCACTTTAGGCCGGGTTGCCACTCTCCGGTATGTCCTTCCGGGCCCTGATCGAAGGCCTGCCCATCCGGCCAAGGGGCGGCACCGAATGATTACAGTAGGGATTCCTTTGCCGGAATTGGGGTGTGCTGCAGGTGTTGCAGCGTCCGGTTTCGGCTACCGTAACTATCAGCGTGCTGTGACAATTTCGCGTTGCTTTCCGAAGCCGTCCAACAGAACAGGTAAGTCCGCACCATGGACCAGGCCATGATCGAGTTTCAGAGCGTCACCAAGCAGTACCAGGGCGGGCAGCCGGCCGTGGACCAGCTCACCATGTCCATCAGCCCAGGTTCCATCACCGTGTTTGTGGGGCCCTCCGGCTGCGGAAAGACCACGTCGCTGCGCATGATCAACCGCATGGTCGAGCCCACCTCAGGCGTCATCACGGTAGCGGGCAAGGACGTCACCACCGTCCCTGCGCCGGAGTTGCGCCGTTCCATGGGGTACGTGATGCAGTCCTCCGGACTTTTGCCGCACCGCTCGGTGCTGGACAATATCGCCACCGTGCCCAGGCTGAACGGTGTGTCCAAGTCCGACGCAAGGAAACGAGCCGAGGAACTGCTCGACGTCGTCGGCCTGGCCCCCTCACTGGGGAAGCGCTACCCGTCGCAGCTTTCAGGCGGCCAGCAACAGCGGGTGGGCGTCGCCCGGGCCCTCGCCGCCGACCCTCCGGTTCTCCTGATGGATGAACCCTTCAGCGCCGTGGACCCCGTGGTCCGTGACGAGCTTCAGCAGGAACTCCTGAGGCTCCAGAAGGACCTGGCCAAAACCATCGTTTTTGTCACCCACGACATCGATGAGGCAACAACACTGGGCGATAAGGTGGCCGTTTTCGCCACCGGCGGCAAGCTCGCGCAGTACGCCACTCCTGAGGAGATCCTGAGGGCGCCTGCGAACGACTTTGTGGCCTCCTTTGTGGGACGGGACCGCGGGTTCCGCCACCTGGGATTCACGCCGTCCGACGGCGTCGCCGTCCACCAGGTGCCGACGGTGGTCCGCGGTCCCGGCGGCAGCCTGGACTCCAACCCCGCCGCAGGCTGGCAGCTTGTGGTGGATGCCGACGGGCGTCCGCTCGGCTGGACCGGCCCCGGAACCGGTGCCGGACTCATTCCCGGCGGATCACTCTTCCGCCGGGGCGAGAGCCTGCGCCGCGCCCTCGATGCGGCGTTGTCCTCGCCGTCCGGCCTGGGCGTTGCCGTGGATTCGGAGGGCCGGGTACTCGGCGTCGTTCGGGGTGGCGAAGTCCTGGCCCTCATCGAAGAGGCCCGCCAGGTACGGCAGGCTGCGCTCTGATGGAGTGGTTCCTTTCCAACAGCGGCATGGTCCTGGAACGGGCAGGCCAACACATGGTCCTGGCCCTGGTGCCAATGGTCCTGGGACTGGTGGTGTCCATCCCGCTGGCCCAGCTGGCGCGGCAGCATCCTATACTTCGCTCGGTGGTGCTCACGGCGTCGTCGTTGCTCTACACCATTCCCTCGCTGGCACTGTTCATCATCTTGCCAACGATCCTGGGGACCAGGATCCTGGACCCACTGAATGTGGTGGTGGCCCTGACCCTCTACGCTGTGGCCCTGCTGGTAAGGGCTGCCCTTGATGCTTTCGACTCGGTGGACGGGGACGTCAGCCAGGCAGCCGTCGCCATGGGGTACAAGCCGTTTGCCCGGTTCCTGCACGTGGACCTCCCGCTGTCCCTGCCCGTACTTTTCGCCGGCCTCCGGGTTGTTTCCGTCAGCAATATCTCGCTTGTCAGCGTGGCCGCCCTGCTCGGAGTCGGTAACCTGGGCATGCTCTTCACCTCGGGGCTGCAGCGGGGCTTTGTGACGGAAATCGTGGTGGGGATCATTGCCATCCTGGTCTTGGCGCTGCTGATGGACGCCGTCCTGGTCCTGCTGGAGCGGCTGCTGACCCCGTGGGAGCGGGCTGGCCAGCGGGGGAACCCGCGGCGGGCCGGCAACGGCACGATTCATCCCGGCAGGCTGGGCCTTGCGCCCGCGGGAGGATCGACATGAGCAACGTCTTTTCCGATACCTTCGCCTGGCTGGCCGACCCATTGCACTGGACCGGGAGCGCCGGCATTCCCGCACGATTGGGCGAGCACCTGCAGTACACGGGGCTCGTGATGCTGCTTGCCGCCGCAATCGCCGTCCCTGTCGGCCTCTATGTCGGCCACACAGGCCGGGGGAGGGTAGCCATCGTGGCTCTTGCCGGTGCCTTGCGCGCTCTTCCCACACTGGGCCTGTTGACGCTGTTTGTCCTGTTGGCCGGAATTGGCCTGATGCCTCCCGTCTGGGCGCTCGTGATCCTCACCGTGCCGCCCCTCCTCGCCGGCACCTACGCGGGAATCTCCAGCGTGGACCGCAATGTGGTGGACGCCGCCCGGGCCATGGGGATGACAGAACTTCAGGTCCTGTTCCGGGCCGAACTTCCCAATGCCCTGACGGTGATGTTCGGCGGCTTCCGGACGGGCGTGCTCCAGGTGATCGCCACCGTATCCGTGGTGGCCTACATCAACCTGGGCGGCCTGGGCCGCTACCTGTTCGACGGACTCGTCCTAAGCGACTTCCCGCAGATGCTGGGAGGATCACTGCTGATCGCCGCACTGGCCATCGGCATCGATCTTGTCCTTGCCCTCATCCAGAGGTTGTTCCTGTCATCAGGTGCCTCGAACCAGTCCCACCGCGGCCAGCAGGCTGCGGTCGATCTCACAGACCCCGTTGTTGCGGAGACTGTGGCACAAGGAGGTAAATCATGAAAGAAAGCCGACCACAAGGTCTTGGCAGGCGGACGTTCGGCGGGGTGGCCGCCGGAATCGGTCTGGCCATGGCGCTGTCCGCCTGCGGCGGATCGTCAGATCCGCTCAGCGACGCCCCGGCAACCAGTGGCACCGCGACCGGTGGAGCCACCTCGCTGGTGATCGGTTCCGCGGACTTCCCCGAGAGCCAGATCATCGCCGAGCTGTATGCGGGAGCGCTCAATGCGTCCGGCGTCACAGCCACCACCAAGCCGAACATCGGCTCGCGCGAGGTGTATTTCACGGCTGTCCAGGACGGGTCGGTGGACGTGATTCCGGATTACACAGGCAACCTGCTGCTGCACGTGGACAAGGAGGCAAAGGAGGTCTCGGCGGATGACATTGCGAAGGCCCTGCCGGAGAAACTGCCCGACGGCCTCGCCGTCCTGGAACCGGCCAAGGCCGAAAACAAGGACGCCATGGTGGTCACCAAGGCAACCGCGGAGAAGTACCAGCTGAAGTCCATCGAGGACCTGGCCAAGGTCTGCAGCGAGATTGTGGTGGGAGCGCCGGCCACCTTTTCTGAGCGCGCCTACGGGCTGCCGGGCCTGAAGAGCAACTACAACTGCGAGCCCAGGAAGCTGGAACCGTTCAGCGACGGCGGCGGTCCGGTAACGCTCAAGGCCCTGCTCGAGGACCAGGTGCAGGTGGCGGACATTTATACCACCACCCCATCCATCGCGGACAACGACCTTGTAGTCCTGGCGGACCCGAAGAACAACTTCATTGCCCAGCAGGTCATCCCGCTCTACAACGAAGCGAAGATGACGGACAAAGCGAAGGAAGCGCTCAACTCCGTCTCGCGGATCCTAACCACGGAGGACCTGATCAACCTCAACCGTGCCGTCAGCGGCGACCAGAAGCAGGGTGCCAAGGAAGCCGCCGACGCCTGGCTCAAGGACAAGGGCATCGTCAAGTAGGAGCCTGCCTGCCTGCTGTGCCAGTACGACGGCGGCTGCCCGACGTTTCCAGGTCCGGCAGCCGCCCTCGTGATGCCGGGGCCAAATACAGTGGTTGCGCCAGGCACCGGTGTGGCTGACGTCAAACCGGAA
>NZ_JBNHFF010000061.1:0-14564 GCF_059089965.1 Arthrobacter sp. SPT-J7 | reverse complement strand
GGACAGTTGCCGGGTGGCGGCGGACGTAGTCGACACCTGGGCCGGCCAGGGAGGCTTCGCCGTGGTCCAGGATGCGCTCACCTTCCAGCTGCGCGGCTTTCATGACGTTGGCAATCGCACCGCCGGTGATCAGCCCCAAACCCAATTCCTCGCGAAGCCCACGCACATCCACGTCATCCACCAGTTGGCAGATGTACTCGGCCGGAACGGACCGGAGCAGGCGGCGGACAGATTCCGGGCTGAAGCTCATGAAGGTCACGGCCACGTTGTCAACCGACGAGCTCCTGGCCTCCCAGCCCTCGCCGCGGAGAACCTCAAGCACCCTGTCCTCCAGCTTGAGCTGGTACGGGCTGGGATGCTTCAGCTCAATGGCCAGCCCCACGGGCCGTCCGGCCCCGCGAAGGATTTCCAGCAGCTCGGGAAGGGTGAGGAACTGCTCGGACCGTGCACCGTACACCTCGGGGATGCGCGCACCCTTCCACGAAGAGAAGTCCAGGCGGCGGAGTTCACGCAGCGTGCGTTCCGCCACCGGCCCGGTTCCATCCGACGTCCGGTCCAGGTTCGCGTCGTGCAGGAGGACGACGTGCTGGTCGCGGGTGAGGTGTACATCGCACTCCACGCCGTCCGCCCCGTCCGCCAGCGCCTGCAGGTAGGCTGCCCTGGTGTGTTCGGCAAACGCGGCGCTTGAGCCGCGGTGGGCAAAGACCAGGGGCCGCTGCGGCACTGACTCGTCAGTAGTCATGGAGACACGGTAGCCGACCCGGCCCGCACTGCGGGACTAGGCTTGGCACATGCAGGTGAACTCTGAGCCAACTACCCGGGAAGCATCCACCAGGCCCGCCCCGTCCGCACCGCCCGACGCAGAGGCGCGTGCCGCCGTCGGCCACCAACTCAGTGCAGGTGACGCCGAAAAGGCGGCAGCGCTGCGGAAAATGAAGCTGCTTGCGCTGGCGCTGCTGGTGGCCATGGCGGTCATCTTTGTGTTTGCGTTCGCGCTTCAAAAGGAGTATCCGTGGCTCCAGTACGTGCGGGCCGCGGCTGAAGGCGGCATGGTGGGCGCGCTGGCGGACTGGTTCGCGGTCACCGCGCTGTTCAAGTACCCCATGGGGATCAAAATCCCGCACACCGCCATCATTCCGCGCCGGAAGGACCAGATCGGCGCCTCGCTGGGCGAGTTCGTGGAAACCAACTTCCTGTCCGAGCAGGTGGTCCAGGACAAGCTGGCCAGCGTGAACATCGCGCGCCGGGCGGGCGAATGGCTGGCGACGCCGGCAGGCGCTGAGCGGGTGGCCAAGGAGGGCGCCGCCGTCATCCGCGGTGCGTTCAAGGTCCTGAACGACGACGACGTCCAGGCAGTCATCGAGGGCATGGTCCGCAAGCATTTGCTGGCTCCGCCGTGGGGACCTCCCGTGGGCAGGATGGCGGAGCGGATTTTCCACGACGGGCACCACCACAAGCTGGTGGACCTGCTGGTGGACAGGGCCGCGGACTGGGTTGATGACAACCACGACACCGTCACGCACCTCGTGTCCGACCGCTCCCCCACCTGGGTGCCGCAGTTCGTGGACGGCCTCGTGGGCGACAAAGTGTACGTGGAGATCCTCAAGTTCGTGCGGGCGGTCCAGGCGGACCAGAACCACCAGGTGCGGCAGTCCATCGACAAGTACCTGAACGACCTGGCACAGGACCTGCAGCACGATCCGGCCATGATCGCGCGCGCCGAGGACATCAAGGCGCAGGTCCTGGGTGATCCCGAAGTCCGGGAACTCGCATCCCGGACGTGGGACACGGTGAAGAACGCCCTGCTGGGTGCTGTTGATGATCCGCAAAGCGACCTGACCATCAAGTTCAAGGCGGCGGTCCGCGACTTTGGCTCGCGCCTGGTCAACGATCCTGAACTCGCCGGCAAGGTCAACGCCTGGATCGGCGACGCCGCCGGCTATCTGGTGCGGACGTACCGCTCAGATATTGCCGGGGTCATCACGGATACCGTTGCCCGCTGGGACGCCGAGGAAACCTCGCAGAAGATCGAGCTCCAGGTGGGCAAGGACCTGCAGTTCATCCGCATCAACGGCACCGTGGTGGGTTCAATGGCCGGGCTCACGATCTTTACCGTGGCGCACCTGATTTTTGGGTGAGCGATCCTGCACCTACGCGAAAGACTCCAACTCCACACCGGCAACTTCCAGACCCGCCCTGACGGCTGCAGCCATCTCAACCGCCCCCGGGGTGTCGCCGTGGATGCACAGGGAGTCCGGCTGTACTTGCACCAGGGTGCCGTCAAGGGCCACCACCTCGCCCCGCGTGGCAAGACGGACGGCACGCTCGACGATAGAGTCGACGTCGTGCAGCACGGCGCCCTCCTGCGGGCGCGGCACCAGTGTTCCGTCAGCCATGTAGGCGCGGTCCACAAATGCTTCGATAAAGACCGGGTGCCCGGCTTCCTGTGCCTGCTTGAGAAGCTCTGAACCGGGCAGCCCGAGAATGGGCAGGCCGGGATCGTAGGAGTTCACGGCAGCCACCACCGCGGAGGCCTGGTCGGCGTCATGGACCAGCCTGTTGTACAGCGCGCCGTGCGGCTTCACGTAGTCAACGGAGGCACCCACGGCGTGGGCGACGCCGTCGAGCGCGCCCAGCTGGTACAGCACGTCGCCGAACAACTCGTCGAAGGACATGTCCAGCGAGCGGCGGCCGAAACCCGCCAGGTCGCGGTAGCCCAGGTGCGCGCCAACTGTCACGTCCAGCTCATAGGCAGCCCGGCAGCTGTCCAGCATGGTGACGGGGTCACCGGCGTGGAAGCCGCATGCCACGTTGGCGCTGGTAACCAGGCGGAACATCGAGGCGTCGTCCCCCATGGTCCAGGAGCCGAATGATTCGCCGAGGTCAGCGTTGAGATCCAAGGTTGTTGCCTTCCAGCGTCGGGTTGTCCGGTGCAGCGGCGTTGAGCTCGCCGGGGATGGTCTCCGGCATGGGACCAAACGCTTCCTTTGCGTTCGACACCACTGCGCGCCCCATCATGAGGTTACCGGCTCCGCCCACCACTGCGCCGATACCGAACGGCAGCGCCCGGCCGAACAACGCGGCACCCTGGCGTTTAAGGAGGTTCTTGAGGAAGGCTGCCTGGATCCGGCTCCGGACAGACCCGAAGCCGGGCACAGGCATCGACCGGGACAGGACGCCGCCCCAGGCCTTGGTGGCGTTGACTCCGCTTCCCGCCGCCTGGCCGCTGAGCGTACCCAGCAGTGAGGTGCCCTCCTCACCCAGCATGAGGGCCATGACCATGGTGCTGGCCTTTTCCGGATTAGTGAGGCGGATGCCGTGCAGCTCGGCAAGGGAGGTGGCGTACAGGGCTGTTGCTTCCAGGAATCCAACGGTGGCGGCGGCGGAGAGGCCGAGGGAAGCGACGGTACCGACACCAGGAACGACGGCGGTTGCGCCAACCACTGCGCCGCCGCCCGTCACGGCGCGAAGATAGTCACGTTCGATGATGTCCGCCAGCTGGGCGGCAGTGGCACGCGGGTGCTTGCGCTGCAGCCGGCGAATGTAGGCCAGGACCAGCGGGCGCTGGATCTCCACCGCCCGGAGGAGCATGGTGTGGACCCCCGGCTTCGGTTTGCCGTCTGCATCGAATAAAGCATTATGGGCCGTCTCGTGTGCGATTCGTACTGCGGGATTGCTGCGCCTGGCCATGGTCACCTCTGTTGGTCTCGCCGGCCGCGTTGGTCGCGGCCTCTCCTAATACTAAGGTTGCTTAACACTAGGCCACGGCACCCCTAACATGCTTGGCGCAAAGGGTAGCTGCCTGGCTGTCCGGGGTATCCGTCCAAAGCCTAGACTTACCCTATGCCCGCCCCCAAAGCCCTGCGGCCCTTTGCCCATCGTGAGTACCGGGTACTGATTTCGGCGCTGGCCATCTCCATTTTCGGTTCCGGGATGTGGGCTGTCGCGATGGTCTACCAGGTGATCCATCTAGGCGGCGGGCCATTGGAGCTGTCCGTGGTGGCTGCCGCTGGAAGCGTGGGCCTGGTGGCGTTTCTCCTGGCCGGAGGGATCGCCGCCGACCGGATTCCGCAGCGCCGCCTGATCATTGCCGTTGAGGGAGCAAACCTCGCGGTCATCGCCGTCATCAGCGGACTGGCCATAGCCGGGTGGCTGCAACTCTGGCATCTGGCGGTGGGCGCCTTCGTGCTGGGCGTTGGAGCGGCGTTCTTCTTCCCCGCCTATTCCGCCATCCTGCCGCGCATCCTGCCCGCGGAAGACCTGCTGGCAGCAAACGGCGTGGAGGGGTCCATGCGGCCGGTACTCCAGCAGGCCGCCGGTCCTGCCGTGGCCGGTATCGTCGTAGCCGCCCTCTCGCCGTCGCATGCCGTGACGGCTGTGGCTGTCTGCCACCTCTCGGCCTTCATCGTCCTCAACTTCCTGGGCCAGCACTCGCTGGACGCGCCGGTCAACGGCGCCGAAGACGGTTCCCACCCAGCGGGAGCAGAACGCGGCAAGTCGTCCTTCCGCCAGGACCTGCGCGAGGGTGTCACGTACACGCTGCGCACCCCCTGGCTGCTGTGGACCCTGCTGTGGGCGTGCATCTCGGTACTGTTCCTCATCGGCCCCATCGAGGTGCTGCTGCCCTTCGTGGTGCGCGACCAACTGGGCGGCGATTCCCGCATGTTCGGCTTCCTCCTCGCCGTCATGGGCGTGGGGGCCGCGCTGGGCTCGCTCTTCACTGCTTCCTTGAAGCTGCCCCGGCGCTACCTCACAGTGATGATGGCGTCCTGGGGCGCGGGCACCCTGCCGCTGGCCGCCGTCGGGCTCATGGACAACTTCTGGGTTATTGCGGCTTCGCTGTTCATCTGGGGCGCCACCGGCAGCGTGGGCATGGTCATCTGGGGCACACTGCTGCAGCGGCGCGTCCCGCCCCACCTTTTGGGCCGGGTCTCCAGCCTGGACTTCTTTGTGTCGCTCGCCCTGATGCCGGTATCCATGGCTTTGGCCGGGCCCGCAGCCGAGGTGCTGCCCATCTGGCTGATCTTCCTGGTGGCCGGCGCCGTGTGCCCCATCATGGCGGTCATCGCCATGATGGTGGCACGCATGGCCGACGACGAACTGGCGCACCCGTTGGACAGTGCACCTGAAGTGGAACGTTCGACGGCGGGCGGAGACTAGCTGCCGGATCTGGCGGCCGGCACCGGCGAACGGCCGCAGCTGACTGCCGGCCGCGGGGGCCCAGCGGCGGTCAGTTGTTGGCCCGCACCACCGGGATGCTCGCCGTCGGATGTCCGCTGGGGAACACCGTAGGTTCCGGTTCCGGCAGGGGTTCGAGTGCTACCCGGACGGACTCCGCACCCACACTGAGCCGCTGGCCGCGGACATCCACTTCCAGGGCATCGCCTTCCTGGACGGTCAGGGAGATGGCACCGGCGATGAGCTCAACCAGCAGCAGGCGGCCGCGGATCTTGAGGTGGAACGTCAGGCCTTCCCATTCAGAGGGCAGGCGCGGATCGAAGTACGGGACCGAACCCTGATCCCGCAGGCCCGCGAACCCGCAGACGAGGGAGCTCCAAACGCCGCCGGCGGAGGCGATATGCACGCCGTCGATGGTGTTGCCGTGCGTATCGTCAAGGTCGATGAACACGGCGTTCGTGAAGTGCTCAAGGGCTTCGCGGGAGTACCCCACCTCCGCGGCCATGATCCCCTGCACGCAGGCGGAGAGTGTCGAATCGCCCGTTGTCAGCGGGTCGTAGAAGTCGAAGGCCCGGTGCTTTTCCTCTGCGCTGAAATCCTGCCATTGCAGGAACATTGCCAGAACAGTGTCCGCCTGCTTCAGGACCTGGTGCCGGTAGATGACCAATGGGTGGAAATGGAGCAGCAGGGGGTACTTGGACCGGGGCGTTGTCCAGTCCCAAGGCTCCAGGGTCATGAAGTCGTTGTCCTGCGAATGGACCTGCATGCGGTCGTCAAATGGCAGCTGCATACGGCTCGCGGCCGCCTCCCACAGCTGCCGCTCTTCCTGGCTGATGCCGGCATGTTCCAGGGCAGCGGCAGCACGGAGGTTGAAGCGCGCCATGACGTTGGTGTAGAGGTTGTCGTTGACCACGGCCGTGTATTCGTCCGGCCCGGTCACACCGTGGATGTGGAAGAGCCCGTCCTTGCCGAAGAAGCCCAGGGAGATCCACATACGTGCGGTCTCAATGATCAGTTCGGCCCCCATCCCGTCACGGAACGCGGTGTCCCCCGTGGCCCAGACGTACCGGTTGGTGGCAAAGGCGATGGCCGCGGCAATGTGGAACTGGGCGGTACCGGCGGCGTAATAGGCGCTGGCTTCGAGCCCGTTGATGGTGCGCCACGGGAAAAGCGCCCCGTCCACGCTGAGTTCCTTGGCGCGAATCTTGGCCTCGGGGAGGATGGCGTGGCGGAACTCCAGGACCTGGCGGGCACCGTCGGGATTGGTGTAGGTCAGGTACGGCAGGAGGTAGACCTCCTGGTCCCAGAAGTAGTGGCCTTCGTAGCCGGAACCGGTGACGCCCTTCGCCGGGATCCCGGCAACGTCGGCACGGGCCGTTGCCTGCGCGAGCTGGAACAAGTTCCACCTGATGGCCTGCTGCAGTTCGGGCTGGCCGGCCACCACGATGTCCGAGGTAGCCCAGTAGTCGCGGTAGTGCGCTTCACTTTCGGCAAAGACGTCCCGGACGGAACGGAGGTTCCCTTCGGCCACCTCCGCGGCATCAATCGATAAATCCTGGATGAAAGCGCCGGCAGCGTAGCTGACGCTTTTTTCCAGGCGGAACGGCTCACCGGCGCTCACTGCCAGGACGTAGCGCACGCTGCTGTCATCCTGGTCCACCAATGTGTCGAACGGCTGATGCCCGGCTGACGTCCAGTGGTCCACGGCGATGCCCACCCGTTGTTTGGATTCCGCCGCTTCCCAGGCCAACCGGAGCGACCCATCACCACCGTCGAGGCGCAGGGGCAGCAGCACGCGTCCGGCGTGGCGGCCCGCCCGCCGCGGATCGTGAACGGAGTGGTCTTCCACCGGCTGGTCCTGGCGGTTGATCACGGAGGAGGTGACGTCCACGGAGACATCGCGGTCCGTGGCCACTTCCAGCGAGATGCCAAGGGTTCCCCGCGAGGCGAATCCCACGGCGCGTTGTTCCGTGGTGGTAACGGTGGCCCCGGAGCGGCACTGCCAGGTGATCCGGCATTCGTAGACCCCGGTGGAGAAATCAATGGAGCGCCGGTAGTCCAGCACCTCGGATTCGGCAAGGCTGAGGGCTTCGCCGTCGATGATGACCGCGAAGTTGTTGGCATCCGGGATGTACAGGATGCGCTGGCCTGTGCGGGCGAAGCCGAAGGCATTTTCCGCGTGCTTGATGTCCCAGATTTCGTGCAGGCCATTGATGAAGCTGCCAGGAAGGTCGGAGTCGGCTGCGGCCCAGTGGGCTCCGCGGATTCCCAGGTGTCCGTTACCCAGGGCAAAGAGGGTTTCCAGCGTCCCTTCGGTGCCCTGTTCGTGGCGTGTTTCCACGAGCTGCCAGGGGGTGTTCGGGAACCTTTCGCGGTCCGCGGAAATCAGAGCCATGGTGTAGGGGTCCTTGTGCGTGTGGCGGTGCTGCCGGTTGGCCGGCGGGGCGTGCCGATGGGGATTGTGGCAGCTGGGGGTGCTGCGTACTGCTTGCTGAGGTGATTCGTTGTGTTCCGGCGGCGGGATGGGGGACGCCACTCGGTACGGTGCTGCTAGAGGAGCTCGTCGAGATCGTTGACCACCACGGTGGCGCCGGCATCGAGAAGCGTCTGCCGTCCGGCGCCGCGGTCCACCCCGACCACGGTGTGGAATGTGCCGGCGTTTCCGGCCTGCACACCGGAGACTGCGTCCTCGACCACCACACATTCCCCGCTGGGCAGGTCCAGCAGCCGGGCGGCGTAGTCGTAGGTGGCGGGGCTCGGTTTGCCGGGCAGTCCTTCCCTAGCCGCCACCACGCCGTCGACGACCACCGGGAAGTGGCTGCTGAGTCCGGCAGCCTCCAGGACGGATGGTGCATTTCGGGAGGAGGAGACGACGGCAACCTTCAGTCCACGTTTCAGCACAGCCTGGAGGAACCGCACGGAGCCCTCGAATGGCTCGACGCCGGCGCTGACGATGTCGTTGAAGATCCTGTTCTTCCGGTTGCCCAGGCCCTGCACCGTAACGTTGGCGGGGTCGTCGTCCGTGGGGCCTTCCGGAAGCACGATCCCGCGTGAAGCCAGGAAATCCCGGACGCCGTCGAAGCGCGGCTTACCGTCGATGTGGTCGAAGTAGTCGCTTTCGCTGTAACCGGCCACCTGCGGCTGGGACGCGAGGTAACCTTCGAAGAGCGCCTGCCACGCCTGCTCATGGACCGTGGCTGTGGGGGTCAGCACGCCATCCAAATCGAAGAGGATGGCAGAGGCGCCGGTCCAGGCCGAGAGTTCGGCGGTGGTGTGTTCTGTAGCGATGTTTTCAGTCATCAGCGGTGGGTGTCCTTTCAGGACGGCGGGCAGCCTCGAAGGCGGGATGCTGTGGGAGTGTGGAGGCCTCGATGCCCGGACGATCCGCAGGCGCGGCGGTTAACCGCCGGCGCGCAGGACGGGGTGGCCGCAGCCTTGCTGATCGTTAGTACCATCATGGACGTGTTGCCCTCCGCCAGACAAGCCTGCGGAACAGCGGACAGCGACAGCGAAGGCAAGGGCGCCAGGAAGCATCGGCCCGCAGTAAACCGTCCCCACTGCACTGATCTCCTTGTCCGCCCAGTTCAGGGCCGCAATAACGGCCGAAGACGAGTGTAAGCGCTTACAAATTTGGCTGGCAACTGTTTTTTTCCTGCCGCCACACTGTGACACACTTCTCACCGAAGGTGGTTCGGCGCACCTAACCCTTTGGAGCTCCATTGGGCCTCAGCACGTAATGTCTCAGGAAGGCACTCACGTCCACCATCTCGGTTTTGGACATCGCATGCCCCATCCCCGGATAGGTCCTAGCGGTCAGGAGGGTGTTTTTCTGCAGCCACTCCTCCGTATACGCGATCGCGTCTTCGTTGATGACCAGGTCCGCCTTGTCCCGTCCCCAGAAGAACGGCGGCTTGGTGTCAAAGGATTCGGTGAGGGACAGCAGCTCATTCTCGAGCACAAAACCGGAAAGCCCCACCACGGCCACATAGTCCTTGGGGTGAAGACGCAGCAGCGTGCTGGCCATCGCCATGCCCTGCGAGTACCCAAGCAGGCTGACGCTGCTGTGCTGCCCCTTGACGCTGTTGATCCAGGCCTGGACGGCGCTGGAAGCTTTGATGACGTCGGCGAAGTCATTGGCCAGGAAGTAGTCCAGCAGGAACCAGCCGAAGTGGTCGCCGATGGGCATCGGAGCCCGCAGGGCCGCGCAGGTAAATTCAGCGGGCAAGTACTCAAAGAGCCGGACCATTCGCGACTCGTCCGTGCCATAGCCATGCATCATCACCAGCAACGGAGTACCCGCGCGCTCATCTTCCGGCCTGGACCACACAACTGTTTCCATCGAAACAGCCTAACGAGGCAGGTCAGGAACAAGCCTGAACCGGACCCGAAACCACAAGAGTCACACCTGCCCCGCGCCACGCCACCGCCAAATGCCCAGCCAGGATCATTGAATACGGCAACCCCGGGCTGTAGCGTGACGCCTAACGGGAAGCATGCTTAGCAACCGTCAAAGGGCTATGAACGCGCCCACCAGCCACAACAAGGAGCACGTCATGAGAATCGGATCCTCCATCTTCCTCATCGCCCTCGGCGCCATCCTCGCGTGGGCGGTCGCTCCAGGCCTCATCCCCTTTGTCGACCAAGTGCTGGTCGGTTACATCCTGATGGCTGTCGGCGTGATCGGCCTCATCGCCTCGCTCATCCTCGCGTCACCGGGCCGCAGCAGGCGCATCAGCGAGAGCCGTTCCGTCGTTGATCCCAACACCGGAGAGCGCATCACCCGCAACGAAAGCCGTGACGGCAGGCTTTAGCACGGCAGGCTGCAGCCGGGCAGAAGCAACTGCAATGACCTGCGAAGCCGGGCTGGACCACTGCGGTCCGGCCCGGCTTTTTTGTCTCCGGAGTTCTTCTCCGGAGTTCTTGTCCGAGTGAAGGCCTTATGACGGTTGACCTTTGCCCACGGGGACCCCACACCCCACACTTTGTTTCGTGTGGATTTCCATTGACAAACCAACACAACCAAAGATAAAGTCAAGTAACACAACATCGTGTGATGCCAGTCACGCACTGACCGGTGCTCCCGTCAGCAAGAGCAGCACCATCAACAGCCGCAAGATCAAGCCTTACGCAACGGAGGGTATGTGTTCGCCGAGGAGCGCCAGCAGAAGATCGCCGAGCTTGTCGCCGGCACCGGCCGGGTCAGCGTGACCCTTCTGGCCGAGCGCTTCCGCATCACCACCGAAACCGTACGGCGGGACCTCGCTACCCTCGAGAACGCCGGCACTGTCCGGCGAGTGCACGGTGGGGCCGTTGCGGCAGACCGCTTCAGCACCACGGAAGAAAGTGTCAACGAACGGGCCATCCAACGGCCTGACCAAAAGATCCGGATCGCCGAGGCTGCGCTGGCGCTCATTCCCCGCAGCTCCCCCGGCAGCGTCCTCATCGACGGCGGCACCACCACGGAAGTGCTGGCGGACCTGCTCTCCCGGCGTGCTGCCGTCGAGCCTGCAGATGGCGCAGAACCGCGGGCAGAGCTGGTGGCCATCACTCACGCGGTCCCCATCGCCGGCAAGCTTTCAAGTGTTCCGGGTGTCGCCCTGGAGGTCCTGGGCGGCCGGGTACGCGGAATCACGCAGGTTGCCGTTGGCCAGGCAACCGTAGAGGCCGCCGGCAGGCTCCGGCCGGACCTTGCCTTCATCGGCACCAACGGCATCCATCCACAATTCGGCCTCAGCACTCCCGATCCCGAAGAAGCGGCCGTCAAGGCAGCTTTCGTCCATTCAGCCCGCCGCATTGTGGTGCTGGCCGATTCCTCCAAGCTGGACACGGAAACCCTGGTCCAGTTCGCCTCCCTGAAAGATTTGGACACCTTGATTACAGACAGCGAACCCGGCCCGGAACTTGCAGCCGCACTGAAAGAAGCCGGCGTAGATGTGGTGATCGCATGATTGTCACTTTCACAGCCAACCCGAGCCTGGACCGGACCGTGGCGCTCCCCGGCCCCCTCGAACGGGGCGAAGTGCAGCGGGCGGTCTCCGTCAGCCAGGAATCCGGCGGCAAGGGCGTCAACGTCTCCCGCGCGCTGGTGGCATCCGGCCTGGAATCCGTGGCCGTCCTGCCAGGCGCGGACAGCGACCCAGTCCTGGCCGGCCTGCGCGAAAGCGGAGTCCCCTTCGTAGCCCTCCCCATCAATGAGCCGCTCCGCACCAACGTTGCGCTCACCGAGCCCGGCGGAGTCACCACCAAGATCAATGAGCCCGGACCGCTGCTCGACGCCGACCAGCAGGAAGCCCTGATGAAGCTGCTGCTCGAGAGCTCTCGCGGTGCCAGTTGGGTGGTCCTTGCCGGGTCGCTTCCCCCGGGTTTCCCCGCAGATTTCTACGCCACCGTGGCCCGCCGGATCCGTTCCTTGGGGGACGGAAACGCCCCGCAAATCGCCGTGGATTCCTCCGGCGCCCCTCTTGCCGCCGCCGTCTCCAGTGATGAGCCAGGCAATGGTTCGGGAAAACCGGACCTCCTTAAACCCAACGCCGAAGAACTGGCGGAACTGGCTGCTGCAGCCGGCTTCGCCTCCCCGGCCACCGCTGACGAACTGGAAGCGGACCCGGCTGCAGCCGCAGCAGCAGCCGCCGCCGTCGTACGTTCCGGTGTGGGTGCTGTGCTGGCAACTCTCGGATCCAAGGGAGCTGTCCTGGTAACGGCCGACGGCGCGTGGCTGGCCACGCACCCGCCGGTCGCCGCGGTCAGTACGGTCGGCGCGGGCGATTCAGCCCTTGCCGGCTACCTGCTCGCCCACGGCCAGGGCGCCGCCCCGGCCGATTGCCTTCGTCAGGCCGTGGCCCATGGTGCCGCAGCCGCCTCCCTGCCCGGTTCCACAGTTCCGGCAGTTCACCAAACCACCCCGGATGCCGTAACCATCACGGCCCTTCGAAAGGATTGACAGTGACCCAGCTCATCACCACGGAACTGGTCGAGCTCGACCAGAACCTGGGCAACGCGCCCGAGGCGGTGATCCGGCACCTGGCAAGCAAGGTAGCTGCCGCCGGACGCGCAACAGAAGTTGAAGGCCTCTTCGCCGATGCCTATGCCCGCGAGCAGAAAACCGCCACGGGCATTCCCGGCGGCATCGCCATCCCGCACTGCCGCTCTGCCGCAGTCACGGAACCAACCCTGGCCATGGCCCGCCTCGACCCCAAGGTGGACTTCGGCGCCAAGGACGGCCCGGCGGACCTGATCTTCTTCATCGCAGCCCCGGACGGCGCGGACCAGGAGCACCTCAAGCTGCTGTCCAAGCTCGCCCGGTCCCTGATCAAGAAGGACTTCACCGCAGCCCTGCGCAACGCTTCCTCCCGGGAGGAAATTGTGGAACTGGTGGACGGCGCACTCGCTGACAAGCCGGCCGCCCACGCAGCGGCCCCAGCGGGTGCAGCCGCTTCTGCGGGCGGTACTCTGAACGCCTCCGGGCAGTCCGGGGCCTCCGCAGTAGCTGGCGCAGGTTCAGACGGCTCCGCCGCCTCGGGACCCAAGCGTCTCGTTGCCGTAACAGCATGCCCCACAGGCATCGCCCACACCTACATGGCTGCCGACTCCCTCGTGGCCGCCGCCCAGGAAGCCGGCGTTGACCTGCAGGTGGAAACCCAGGGGTCCTCCGGTGCCAAGCCGTTGGACCCCGCCGTGATCGCCGCGGCCGACGCCGTCATCTTCGCGGTGGACGTGGACGTGCGCGGCAAGGAACGCTTTGCGGGCAAGCCTGTCATCAACGCTCCGGTCAAGCGCGGCATCGATGAGCCTGCCAAAATGGTCCAGGAAGCACTGGCCGCTGCAGACAACCCGAACGCCCGCCGCGTCCCGCACTTCGGAGCCGAGGAACAGGCCGAGCACGAGGCCGACGAAAAGGGCGAGCACATCGGCCAGAAGCTGAAGCGTGCCCTGCTGACCGGCGTGAGCTACATGATTCCGTTCGTCGCCGGCGGCGGACTGCTGATCGCCCTCGGCTTCCTGCTCGCGGGATTCGACATTGCACTGGGCACGAAAGCCGATGACATTTTGGCGGCCAACACCCTCTTCAACCTTCCCGAGGGAAACCTGGCGCTGTATTTGGGCACGGTGCTGTTCAAGATCGGCGCGCTGTCCATGGGCTTCCTGGTCCCCGCACTGGCAGGCTACATCGCCTACGCCATCGCGGACCGTCCTGGCATCGCACCCGGCTTCGTAGCCGGCGCCGTTGCTGGCTTCATGGGCGCCGGTTTCCTCGGCGGCATCGTGGGTGGCTTGCTGGCCGGTTACATCGCCCACGTGATCGGCAGTTGGGGTGTCCCGCGGTGGTTGCGCGGCCTGATGCCCGTCGTCATCATCCCGCTGCTGGCCTCCATTGTCGCTTCCGGTGCCATGTTCCTGTTCCTGGGCGGCCCGATCGCCGGCCTGACGGCAGCCCTCAACGGCTGGCTGTCCGGTATGACCGGTGCGTCCGCCGTCGTCCTGGGAATTATCCTCGGCCTGATGATGTGCTTCGACCTCGGCGGTCCGGTCAACAAGGTGGCTTACGCGTTTGCGGTCGCCGGCCTGGGCGCCGGCAGCGCCACTAACCAGGCGCCGTGGCAGATCATGGCAACCGTCATGGCAGCGGGCATGGTCCCGCCGCTGGCAATGGCCCTGGCCACGGTCCTGGACAAGAAGCTCTTCAGCCTGGCCGAGCGTGAAAACGGCAAGGCGGCGTGGCTGCTGGGTGCGTCCTTCATCTCAGAAGGTGCCATCCCGTTCGCCGCAGCCGACCCGCTGCGGGTTATCCCCGCCAGCATGGTAGGCGGTGCGCTCACCGGCGCGCTGTGCATGGCCTTCAACGTCACTTCGCAGGCACCCCACGGCGGCCTCTTCGTGTTCTTCGCCATCGGCAACCTGCTGATGTTCGTGATCTCGATCATCGCCGGAACCATTGTCAGCGCGCTGGCCGTGGTGGCCCTGAAGCGTTGGGCTGCCCCCAAGAGCGCTGCTACGGTGGAGACCGTTCCAGCAACGGTCTGACCTGCCTCACCCACTACCTGTCCGGCGCTGAACGCCAGCCGCCCGGAAGACAAAGGAGCAAAAATGCCAGAACGCACAGCAACCGTCGCCAGCCGTGTGGGCCTGCACGCCCGCCCCGCCGCCATCTTTGCCGAGGCAGCAGGAGAATACGACCTGGACATCACCATCGCCCGCGAAGGCGAACCGGCCGATGAGGCCATGGACGCGGCCAGCATCCTTTCCCTTATGAGCCTGGGCGCCTCACACGGTGACGTGGTAGTCCTCCGCGCCGAAGGCGACGGCGCTGACACCGCCCTGGAGCACCTGGTCCAGATCCTCGAAACGGACCACGACGCCGAGTAGCAGCACCGCTGCCAAGGCAGCCA
>NZ_JBNHFF010000060.1:0-14588 GCF_059089965.1 Arthrobacter sp. SPT-J7 | reverse complement strand
ATCAGTTGCGGTTAAGCTCCGTGGAAATGGCCTCAGCCGCTTCGCGGAGGACCGGCACGGCCTTGTCAGCAAAGTGCTCATCCACCCGGGACACAGGACCCGAGACGGAAATTGCGGCGGGGGTGGGAGCGTTGGGCACGGCCATGGCGAAGCAGCGGACACCCAGTTCCTGTTCCTCCTCGTCAATGGAGTAGCCCCGTTCCCGGATCAGCTTCAGGTCGGCCAAAAGGTCATCGATGTCGCCGATGCTCTTGGACGTGGGGGTCGGCATCCCGGCCCGGGTGACGATGCCGCGGACCGTATCGTCGTCCAACTGCGCCAGGATGGCCTTGCCGACGCCGGTGGCGTGGGTATGGGCACGCCGGCCCACCTCAGTGAACATACGCATGGAGTGCAGCGACGGCACCTGCGCCACGTAGATCACCATGTCCGAGTCAAGCACGGCCATATTGGAGGTCTCCCCCAGCCGGTCCACCAGCGTTTTCAGCTGCGGGCGGGCTACGGCGCCGAGCTGCTTGTTTGCTCCTTCACCGAGGCGGATGAGCCGCGGACCCAGGGCGTAGCGCCGGTTAGGCAGCTGGCGGATGTAGCCCAGCGATACCAGGGTGCGTAGCAGGCGGTGGATTGTGGGCAGCGGCAGGTCAGTGGACGAGGACAACTCGCTGAGGGTGACATCGCCGCCGGCATCAGTGATCAGTTCCAGCAGTTCAAAGACGCGCTCAACGGATTGGACGCCACCTGCGGCTTTCTCAGCCATGTACCAGTCTCCTGTGGGCTTGGATTCCGACAAGTCTTATCCGCATGGTGAAAAGAATTGCCCTAATGCTTTCAAGATACAGCACCGGCCCGGCTGACGCGATGAAGGGCAAGATGGGGTTGTATTCTCACAGAGTAGATAATAATATCCATAATACGAAAACAATCGGATTCGAGCAGAAGCCCGTCCCGGGCATAACAGGAGGACATTCAATGGCGAACCCCAGCCCCGGAAATTCGATCACTCTGCGCGTGGAAGCACCGTCAAGCTTCAGCGCCACCAGCGAGCTCGCCGCCGCCGTCGGCGCCGCGGGCGCAGCCATCACCGCCCTGGACGTCACCGAGTCCCACCACGAAACCCTGGTTGTCGACGTCACCTGCAACACCACCGATGATGAGCACGCCAGCAGGGTGAAGGACGCCCTCAACGCGCTCGACGGCGTCACGGTCCAGCACGTCTCAGACCGCACCTTCCTGATGCACCTGGGCGGCAAGCTCGAAGTCGTCCCCAAGGTGGCCCTGCGGAACCGCGACGACCTCTCCCGGGCCTACACTCCCGGCGTCGCTCGCGTCTGCCTGGCCATCGCCGAAGACCCGGCAGCGGCCCGCAACCTGACCGTCAAGCGCAACACCATCGCCGTCCTCACCGACGGTTCAGCCGTCCTGGGCCTGGGCAACATCGGCCCGGCCGCCGCCCTGCCGGTCATGGAAGGCAAAGCCGCGCTGTTCAAGCAGTTCGCCAATGTGGACGCCTGGCCGGTCTGCCTGGACACCCAGGACACCGAGGAAATCATCATGATCGCCAAGGCCATGGCCCCCGTCTACGGCGGGATCAACCTTGAGGACATCGCTGCCCCGCGCTGCTTCGAAATCGAGAACCGGCTCCGCGAGGAACTGGATATTCCGGTGTTCCACGACGACCAGCACGGCACCGCAATCGTCACCCTCGCTGCCCTGGTCAACGCGCTCCGTGTTGTGGGCAAGAAGCTGGATGAAGTTCGGATTGTGGTTTCCGGCGTCGGGGCCGCGGGCTCCGCCATCATCCAGCTCCTCAAGGCCCAGGGCGCACGGTATATCATCGCCGCCGGCCGCTCCGGGGCCATCCACTCCGGCGAACAGTACGGGGACGAGCACCGCAGCTGGATTGCGGCGAACACAAACGAGGACGGCTTCGCCGGCACCCTGCACGAGGCCCTCGTGGGAGCGGACGTCTTCATCGGCGTCAGCGCGCCGCATGTGATCGGCGAGGAGCAGGTTGCCGCCATGGCACAGAACGCCATTGTGTTCGCCATGGCCAACCCCACGCCGGAGATTGATCCCGTGATCGCCTCCAGGCACGCCGCAGTGGTGGCCACCGGCCGGAGCGATTTCCCCAACCAGATCAACAATGTGCTGGCCTTCCCCGGCTTCTTCCGGGGCCTGCTCGACGCCGGCGCATCGGACATCACTCCCGAGATGCTGGTGGCCGCCGCGGAGGCGATCGCCAACCGGGTAGCTGACGACGAGCTGAATGCCAGTTACATTATCCCCAGCGTCTTCGATCCCCATGTCGCCGCCGATGTTGCCTCAGCCGTCGCCTCTGCCGCCCATAACGCCAAGGTGGCATCAGCGGCTGCTGCAGCCTCAGCTCCTGAAGCCGCCCTGGCCAGCGCCTGAACCACTGCCTGACTTCAGTACAAGGAAAGGACCAGAAATGGCCACCACTGTCACAGATCCCCGGCCCATCGACCGCGCGGAGGAGATCCTTACCCCCAAGGCGCTGGCATTCTTGGAGGAGCTGCACACCCGTTTTGCCGGCACCCGCAACGAACTCCTGGCAGCCCGCGGCGTCAAGCGGCAGCGCGTAGCCGAGACCGGCAAGCTGGACTTCCTGCCGGAGACCCAGGACGTGCGCGACGGCGACTGGAAGGTTGCGCCCGCGCCCGCAGCGCTGCAGGACCGCCGGGTCGAGATGACCGGGCCGGCCTCACCGGCAAAGATGGCCATCAACGCCTTGAACTCCGGGGCCAAGGTGTGGCTCGCGGACCTCGAGGATGCGAGCACACCCACCTGGGCCAACGTCATCGACGCCATCCTGAACCTCCGCGACGCTGCCCAGGGCACCCTCAGCCACACATCGGCCGAGGGCAAGGAGTACAGGCTCCGCACCGACGCGCCGCTCGCCGTCGTGGTGGCCCGGCCCCGCGGCTGGCACATGCCGGAGAAGCACCTGCTCATCGACGGCGAACCCGCTGTAGGTGCGCTGGTGGACTTCGGCCTGCACTTCTTCCACGTAGCCAAGCAGCTTGTCCTCAACGGACAGGGACCCTACTACTACCTGCCCAAGATGGAAAGCCATCTCGAGGCCCGGCTCTGGAACGATGTCTTTGTCTTCGCGCAGGACTACCTGGGGCTGAACCAGGGCACCATCCGCGCCACCGTGCTGATCGAAACCATCCCGGCCGCGTTCGAGATGGACGAGATCCTGTACGAACTGCGCGACCACGCCTCCGGCCTGAACGCCGGTCGCTGGGACTACCTGTTCAGCATCATCAAGTACTTCCGCGACGCGGGCGAGGAGTTCGTGCTGCCGGACCGCGCTTCCGTTGCCATGACCGCCCCGTTCATGCGCGCCTACACCGAACTGCTCGTGAAGACGTGCCACAGGCGCGGCGCCTTCGCGATGGGCGGCATGGCGGCCGTCATCCCCAACCGCCGCCACCCCGAGGTCACCGAGGCGGCCTTTGCCAAGGTCCGCGCGGACAAGACCCGCGAGGCGAATGACGGCTTCGACGGTTCCTGGGTTGCGCACCCGGACCTGGTTCCCACCTGCCGGGAAGTCTTCGACGCCGTCCTCGGCGACAAGCCGAACCAGCTGGATAAGCAGCGCCCTGAGGTTTCCGTGACGGCGGAGCAGTTGTTGGACGTGGCCTCCGCTGACGGCCAGGTGACCGAGGCGGGCCTGAGGCTCAACCTGTATGTAGCAGTGGCGTACACTGCCGTCTGGCTGTCCGGGAACGGCGCCGTCGCCATCCACAACCTGATGGAGGACGCCGCCACGGCGGAAATCTCCCGCTCACAGGTGTGGCAGCAGATCCGCAACAAGTCTGTCCTCGCAGACACGGGCAACACCGTCACCCGCGAACTGGTGGAGCGGATCCTGGGCGAGGAAACCGAACGGCTTCGCACCGAGTTCGGCGACGAGGCCTTCCGCCTCTACTACCAGCCCGCCAGCGAACTGATCGCGGACATCTGCCTCTCGGAGGACTACACGGATTTCCTTACCACCCCGGCCTACGAACTGGTGGGCTGAGGCATGGCTGCAACACCCAAGGCGTCGCTCTCCCCGGGGGACCTCGCGCACATCGACGGACAGCTGGCTGCCACGGACCGCCTGCTGGAGCAGAACTACCCGGGCGACGACGGCTCCCGCCAGCCGGTCCACACGGTGTACGTGCCCGCTGACCGGTTCACGCCGTCTTTCGCTGCTGACTGGGGCGCCGAAGCGCTGGACGCTGTTGGAGCCCACGGCGGCCTCGCGAAGCTCGGCATGCTGCTGGGCCAGGACGGCGCCCTTGCGGAGGCTGTTGCCCCGCGCGTGGAAGCCAAGCTGGCAAATGAGCCCATCGAGGACCTGCGCCTCGACTTCGAGGACGGCTTCGGGGACAGGGGCGACGACGTCGAGGACGCTGCCGCTGTCACCGCGGCATCCGCTGTGGCCGCCGCCGTCGCTGCCGGCTCGGCTCCCCCGTTTATCGGCATCCGCTTTAAGTGCTTTGAGGCGCCCACCCGCTCCCGCGGGCTGCGGACTCTGGACCTGTTCATTGCCGGCTTGGCCTCAGCCGGCGAATTGCCCGACGGCCTGGTCCTGACTCTGCCCAAGGTCACCACCGTGGCCCAGGTCCAGGCGATGGACTACGCCGTCTCCCGGCTGGAGGAAGTCCATTCACTTCCCCCCGGACGGCTCCGCTTCGAGGTCCAGGTGGAGACGCCTCAGTTGATCCTCGGCCCCGAGGGGACCTCACCGGTAGCGCAACTGCCGCACGCCGTTCCCGGCCGGATCAGCGGCCTGCACTACGGCACGTATGACTATTCGGCGTCACTGCAGATCTCCGCGGAATACCAGTCCATGGAGCACCCGGTGGCGGACTTCGCCAAGGAAGTCATGCAACTGGCCGTGGCGGGCACCGGCATCCGGCTTTCGGACGGCTCCACCAACATCATCCCGGTGGGCGACAACGTGGCGAACGCGTGGCAGCTGCACGGGCGCCTGGTCCGGCGGTCACTGGAACGCGGCTATTACCAGGGCTGGGACCTGCACCCGGCCCAGCTGCCCAGCCGCTTCGCCGCCACCTATGCCTTCTACCGGCAAGGGCTCCCAGCCGCCGCAGCCCGGCTGCGGAACTACGTGGAGCAGACGGAAGGCGGCGTTATGGACGAGCCGGCCACCGCCCGGGCACTGGCTGCGTTTGTCCTGCGGGGCGCCCAGTGCGGTGCCGTTGGTGCCAACGAAGTCCAGGCGCTCGCCGGCGTCGGCATCCCCCAACTCACTGCGCTGGCCCACCCGAGGCTCGCCGCCACTTCCAACTCCTAGGTAAGGAATTCTTCCATGGGCAAGTACTACTCCCCCACCGGCGGACTGCCGCCGCAGACGCATCTGACCACCGAGCGCGCGATTGTGACCGAGGCCTACACGGTCATTCCCAAGGGCGTCATGACCGACATCGTTACGTCCAACCTTCCGGGCTTTTCGAACACCCGCTCCTGGATCATCGCCCGCCCCATTTCAGGCTTTGCCACGACGTTCTCGCAGCTGATCGTGGAGATCGGCCCGGGCGGCGGTGCTCCCAAGGCCGAATTCGAGGCCGGCGTTGAAGGCGTCATTTTCGTTACCCGCGGCAAGGTGAACCTCACCCTCGACGGTGAACTTCACCAGCTTGAGGAAGGCGGCTACGCCTACCTGGCTGCGGGTTCGGAGTGGGGACTGGAGAACGTTTCCGACGACGTCGTGTCCTTCCACTGGATCCGCAAGGCCTACGAACGCCTTGAGGGCTACGAGGCCAAGTCCTTCGTCACCAACGAAAAGGACGTGCAGCCCACGTCGATGCCGGACACCAATGACGCCTGGAAGACCACCCGGTTCACGGACTCCAATGACCTGGCCCACGACATGCAGGTGAACATCGTGACATTCCAGCCCGGCGGCGTCATCCCGTTCCCCGAAACCCACGTGATGGAGCACGGCCTGTACGTCCTTGAGGGCAAGGCCATGTACCTGCTGAACAACGACTGGGTTGAGGTGGAGGCCGGCGACTTCATGTGGCTGCGTGCCTTCTGCCCGCAGGCCTGCTATGCCGGGGGCCCGGGCGAGTTCCGCTACCTGCTCTACAAGGACATGAACCGGCAGGTCCGCCTCACCTGACCACCACCTAACGGGGAAGCCCGAAGTGCAGTTTTGGAGCGTCAAAACGGCACTTTCCGCTTCTCAGTTAGGGGAAGATTGGTTATGGACACAAACCCCAGCCGCGGGTGGAGGCGGACTGCAGCCGTCCTGTGTTCAGTCCTGCTGGTGGCTTCGTCTGCAGGCTGCATCGAGGAACCGCACCCTCCGGAGCCGGACAAGCCCGCGGCATTCACCCTTTTGGAGGACTTCAGCGCCCGGATGCTGGAGGAGGGCGCCCCTGCCGTCTTGATCGCCGTTCGGAACAGGGGTGAGACCTGGACGCACGCCGCCGGAGTCCGCAGCCTCGAATCGGGCGAGCCTGCCACAGTTGCCGATCCCGTCCACGTCGGCGGGATCACGGAATCAATGGTGGCCGTCTCGGTGATGAAACTGGTCGAGGAGGGCCGCCTTGACCCTGACGCCCAGGTCAGCCGGTACCTTCCTGAATTTGAATCCGTGCTGCGTCCACCCGGGCCAGTCACAGTACGCCAACTCCTGACCCATGAGTCGGGTATCCCGGACTTCTCTGTGCCTCTGCTGGCCTCCGGGAGTCTGGAGGAATCCATGGACCGGCCGCTCACCCTTGAACAGCAACTGGCGTTGGCCGCCACCCTGCCATGGGAGGGGCGGCTGGCGCGCGTTTTCGACTACTCGCGGTCCAACTATGCCGCCCTTGCCCTCATCGTGCAGCGGCTTCGCGGCCAAGGGATCGGTCGGGTGCTGGCAGCCGACGTTGCCGAGCCACTGGGGCTGGAATTCACCCGGCTCGGCGACGGACCGCCACCGAGCACGATGGTCCACGGCTACGTCACCGTCGAAGGGAAGCGGCTGGACGTGGCGCGGCCGGCCTGGCTCGCGGAACTGCCCTCGGGAGGCGCCATTTCCACGATTGAGGAAGTGAACGGGTTCTACAGTGCCCTCCTGGAAGGCGTGCTGCTGAAGCCGGAAACAGTCGGTGCCATGAAAGCCGGTTACACGCAGTATTACGGTTTTGCCCTGCGGCGGTGGAACGACACCTGTAACAACCGCTTCTACTACGGGCTTCCCGGTGATGTGGACGGCTACGGAATAGTCGCGCTGACCAGCGAGGACGGCAGCAAGCAACTCACCGTCGCAGTCGCATACCCGCCGGCACCGCCCGCGCTGGAACTCAACCCGCTGATCTTCGAACTGCAGGACGTCGCCCAGGCGGCCTTAAACAACCTGTGTTGAACAAAACTGGCTCGCAGCCAACGTCGCCAAAACCCGATTCAGGACGTTAACTGCGAGCCAGTTGGTTCGGGGTTCAGGGGTTGAGGACCACCTTGATGCAGCCGTCTTCCTTCTTCTGGAACTTTTCGTACAGGGCCGGTGCGCCTTCTAGCCCCGAACGGTGGGTGACCAGGTCCATCACACCCAGCGGATCGGCGACATCCTCCACCAGGGGAAGCAGGTCATCAGTCCAGCGCCGCACATTGCACTGGCCCATCCGCACCTGGAGCTGCTTGTCGAACATGGTGAGCATAGGCATCGGACTGGCCTGGCCGCCGTAGACCCCGCTCAGCGAGATCGTCCCGCCGCGGCGGACAGCGTCGATGGAGGTGTGCAGGGCTGCGAGCCGGTCCACACCGCCCGTCTCCATGGCCTTCTGCGCCAGCTTGTCGGGGAGGAGGCCCAGTGCCTGGTGGGCGAAGCCGGCAACCGGGGATCCATGCGCTTCCATACCGACGGCGTCCACCACCGCGTCCGGGCCCCTACCGGCGGTCATGTCCCGCAGCTGGTCGGCCACGTCATTCCCGTAATCGAGCGTTTCGATGCCGTGCCGCGCCGCCATCTCCCGCCGCTCGGGTACGGGGTCCACACCGATGACCCGCAGCCCGCGCTGCACGCCAATCCGGCCGGAGAACTGGCCCACCGGCCCCAGCCCAAACACGGCCAGGGTGCCGCCGTCCGGGGTGTCAGCGTACTCCACCGCCTGCCAGGCCGTAGGAAGAATGTCCGAAAGGAAGAGGTAGCGCTCGTCCGGGAGCTCCGTTCCCACCTTCAGCGGGCCGTAGTCCGCGTGGGGGACGCGCAGGTACTCGGCCTGCCCGCCCGGAACGGAACCGTACAGCTCCGAATAGCCAAAGAGGGCAGCGCCGGAGCCCTTGTCCTTGACCTGGGTTGTTTCGCACTGGGACTGCAGGCCCTGCGCACACATGTAGCACCGGCCGCAGGCGATGTTGAACGGGATCACCACACGGTCGCCCTTGCGGAGGTTGGTGACGGCACTTCCCACCTCCTCCACGATGCCCATCGGTTCGTGGCCGATCACGTCGCCCTTGTGCATGTATGGCCCCAGCACTTCGTACAGGTGCAGGTCCGATCCGCAGATCGCCGTGGAGGTGATCCGGACAATCGCGTCCGTGGGCTCCTGGATGACCGGATCGGGCACCTCTTCCACACTTACCGAGCGTTTTCCTTGCCATGTCAGTGCTTTCACATTCCACCTTTCCCGGAAGTTTTTTCGCTGCAGTGGGGACTTGCACCCATCCTTCGACGCTATCGGCTCGCGGGGCAAAAAGTAAGCAACCTGACTAAAATCCTTGTCGTTCTGCCCCCGTGCTCCTAGCGTAGGAAGAGCCACACCAGCAGACGCGATGAGTGAAAGAGGAATGTTATGTCGCTGTACCAGCCCGAACCGGTCGAAATCTCCACCCGCATGCGGCCCGGAGAGTGGACGGAAGAGAGCCTGGAGCAGCTTGTGGGCACCTACCGCGAGCGGATCATGGAGATGGGGGCAAGCGCGTCGGACGTGGTCACCGACATTGACCGGGGCGACGACGGCTCGGTGCGGGTTGCTGTTTCCTGGGCCAAGCCTGCCAATCAGGGTGACGAGGACTCGATTGCCGGCGGTCAGGTCCTCTAGCACGGCATAAACAAAAAGTCTGACGGCGGATGGCGCGGCCGCGGGTGCCGCCGGCGTCAGGACCCGGCGGCAGGAGTTGGGTCAGGAGTTGGCCGCGAGGGAGAGCAACCGGCCGATGGCGCTTGATGTCAGGTTCTCGAGCAGGTCCCGTGGACCCTGGTAAACCTCCACCGCGCCGGCCTCACGGAGCTCGTGGGCGTTGACGCCGCCGCAGGTAACGGCGATTGCTGGAATACCCAGCGCCGCCGCGGCCTTCATGTCCCACACCGCATCCCCCACAAAGACAGCGTCGGCCGCGTCCACGCCCATGGCCTCCAGCGCCGCCACGAGGATGTCAGGGGCAGGCTTGCTGTCCTTGGCGTCATTGGCGCTGGTGGCGGCGTCAATGAAGGCGTCGGCATCCAGAGTGGCTTTCATGACCTGCAGGTCCTGCTTGCGCGCCGAGGACGCGAGGGCCACCGCGAGTCCCGCCGCGTGGCACTGGGCCAGCAGCTCTTTTGCTCCATCGAAGGAACGCAGCGCCGGCCAGTGCGAGGCGTACAGGGCCCCATGACTGGCCATGATGTCAGGATCAAGGGAACGGTCCCGGCTTGCCGGCAGGAGGCTGTCCACCAGGCGGTCCCCGCCCATGCCCACGAAGTGGTGGATGGATGCCATCGGGATGTCGTAACCCTGCTGGCGGAAGGCGCCCCACCAGGAGATGGTGTGGATATACGACGAGTCGATCAAAGTGCCGTCAACATCAAAAAGGATCCCCTGCCGGCGCCCGCCGTCAGGGGACCCAGCAGCCTGAGGCACCATCATCTGACTGCTGCCCGCCTGGCCCCGGGAGCTTTCCTGGCCCGGGCGGCCTCCTCCTTGGCTGTGTTCACCGGACGTACTCGCTCCCGGATCACCGTGCCTGCACCGTCGTGGCTCTTGTCCCTGATAAGGCCAGTCCCGGCGATCTCCCGCGCCATTGCCACCCCGGCAACAGCCGCCCTCTTCGTGGGAAAGGTCACCGAGATGGCCATCAGGTTCCCGGTCCCGTCCATCATCCGGACCCTGTAGCCGCCGTCAGGTGCGTCCACGAGCTCAAAATACCCGGCCATTTGCAATCACTCCTCCGTCAGTCACCGCACCGTGCTTACTGTGAGCACTCCATGAGGTGTTAGTAAGTATACTTATCTATTCTGCGAAGGAGAAGTCGCACCCCTGACGCGCCGCCTCAGCGCGCTTCCGCCGTCTCCGGCGGAATCGGGGTGTCACTGCGCCGAACCGTATCCTGATGAAGCTCCAAAGCGCTAGTCACAAGAGCGAAGTGGCTGAAGGCCTGGGGTGTATTGCCCAGCTGCCTGCCGGCGCGTACGCCCCATTCCTCACTCAGCAGTCCCACGTCGTTGCGCAGCTCCAGGAGGCGCTCAAAGAGTTCCCTGGATTCCTCGTGCCGGCCCGCGCCCAGCAGCGCCTCCACCAGCCAGAACGAACAGGCCAGGAAGACGCCCTCATCACCTGGCAGGCCGTCGTCGCTCACGGCAGGGCGGTACCGGAGCACAAACCCGTCCTCGGTCAGCTCCCGCTGGATGGCTTCAATGGTTCCGATGACGCGGGGATCATCAGGCGGCAGGAACCCCACCCGGGGAATCAGAAGCAGGCTGGCGTCCAGCTCCGGCCGCCCATAGGACTGGACGAACGTGTTGCGGCGGGCGTCGAACCCGTTGGCCATCACGTCGCGGTGGATGGTGTCCCGCAGCTTCTCCCAGCGCTCCACCGGCCCGGGCAGTCCCGATTCGCGGACACCCTTCACCATGCGGTCCGCTGCAACCCAGGCCATCACCTTCGAGTGGGTGAAGTGGCGGCGCGGGCCGCGCATTTCCCAGAGCCCGTTGTCAGGCTGGTCCCAAATGGTCTCCAGATGCTCCATCAGTGCCACCTGGACGTCCCAGGCCTCATCCGAGTGCTTCAGCAGCGAGTTGCGCGTCAATGCCAGGCAGTCGAGTACCTCCCCCCACACGTCGAGCTGGAGCTGTTCGGCGGCACCGTTGCCGATGCGCACCGGTGACGAGTTTTCGTAACCCTTCAGCCAAGGCAGCTCCATCTCGGGCAGGCGGCGTTCGCCGTGGATGCCGTACATAATCTGCAGGTCCGCGGGGTCGCCGGCCACGGCCCGTAACAGCCAGTCCCGCCACGCGGCGGCTTCCGCGGTGTAACCGGCAGCCAACAGCGCCTGGAGCGTCATGGTTGCATCGCGCAGCCAGCAATAGCGATAGTCCCAGTTGCGGGGGCCGCCGAGCTGTTCCGGCAGCGAGGTGGTCACTGCCGCCACGATCCCTCCGGTTGGAGCATAGGTCAGGGCCTTCAGGGTCACGAGGGACCGGGCGACGGCATCCTGGTATTTGCCCTCCACGGTGCACTGCGAAGCCCAGCCACGCCAGAACGCATAGGTGGTGCCCAGCACTTGTTCGGGGTCGACAGTATGCGGCCGCCCAACATGGCTGGGTGCCCACGTCAGGACAAAGGGGACCCGCTCCCCGGCGTTGATGGTGAATTCGGTGACGGTGTGCATGTTTTCGCCGTGAAGCGGGGCAGGGGTGACAAAGTAAACCGCGTCAGGGCCGGCGATGGCATGCAGGCCGTATTCATCCCGGCGCACCCACGGAATGATGTGGCCGTAGTCAAAGCGGAGGGTCAGCTCGCCGTGCATCCTTACGCTGCCGCTGACGCCTTCAACGATGCGGACAATGTCCGCCACCGAGTCGCGGGGCGGCATGAAGTCGATGACCCGCACGGTGCCTTCCGGGGTATCCCATTCCGTTTCCAGAATAAGGGTGCCGTCCCGGTAGCCCCGGCGGGTACAGGGGCCCCCGCTTGCCGGCGCCAGGAGCCAGCGCCCTGCTTCAGGCGTGTCCAGCAGCGCGTTGAAACAGGCAGGGGAATCGAACCGGGGAAGGCACAGCCAGTCGATGGAGCCTTCTTTGTTGATCAATGCCCCTGTATGGAGGTCACCGACAACCGCATAGTCTTCAATTCGCGCCATGCCTTTACCCTGCCACAGCTAGCCCCCAAGTGGACCGGGAACAGGGGTGTAGCCTCAAAAGCAACGGCGGCACGGACCCGGAGGCATCCATGGCAATCCATATCGGCACCTCCGGATGGAGCTACAACCACTGGGAGAACGTCCTTTATCCACCGAAGCTGCCCGTCAAGGACAGGCTCCAGCACTACGTGGCCCGGTTCCGTACCGTCGAACTCAATGCCAGCTTCTACCGCTGGCCCCGGGACACAACGTTTGCCGGCTGGAACCAGCGGCTGCCGCCCGGCTTCAGCATGTCTGTCAAGGCCCCCCGTGGCCTGACCCACGCCAGGAAACTGTACGGACCCGACGTGTGGCTGGAGCGCATTACGCGGTGCTGGCACGAGCTCGGAGATAAGCGGGCGGTCCTCCTGGTCCAGCTGCCGCCCGGCATGGAGCGCGACGACGCCCGGCTGGACTACTTCCTGGCCGGGGTCCCGGACTGGATCCGTGTCAGCGTGGAATTCCGGCACCCCAGCTGGGACTGCCCGGAGGTGTTCGCCCTGCTGGAGCGGCACCAGGCTGCCTACTGCATCATGAGCGGCGCCAACCTGCCGTGCATACTGCGCACCACCGCCCCCTTCGCCTATGTCCGGCTCCACGGGCCCGACCACGAGCACCTGTATGCCGGCTCCTATTCCGATGCGGACCTGCAGTGGTGGGCGGAACGGATCCGGGAGTGGTCCGGCAATGGCCTGGACGTTTACGCCTATTTCAATAACGACGGCGATGGACACGCTGTGCGGAACGCTGAGACCCTGCGCGGTATCTTGGGCGAAGGCTGACGTCATAGACGTCCGCGGGGACCAACGTTTCCTTCCTCCGGCGCCACCCTGTGGCAGAGTGGAACCATGGACACGGCTCCGAACACTTCGTCACAGAAAACAGCGCACACCCCGGTCCCGGACGCGCTCGCGGGAAACCAGGTGTTCCGCCTCGCGCACCGGATCTCGGACGCCGTTAATTCGGCGCGGGTCCGGCTGGCCAAGCGCTGGAACTTTGTTCCCCAGACCATCGCGTACCAGGGCTACGGCTCCACCAGCCTGGTCCGTGTGCTGGGACGGGTCCTGCTCACGCAAAAGCCGCTGCCGGGGAGCAAAGCGGAACACGCGGCGCAGAACGGGAACCAGAACGTCCGCGGCTGGCGCGCCTTCACCAGCGTGCCGCTGCAGTTTACCGACGTCGAAATCACCATTGGCGATGTTGTCACCCACGTCAAAGCGGACCGTGGCGGACTGATCGACACTGAGGTGGCCGTCAAGCTTTCACCGGGTTGGCACACCGCCGTGCTCAGGGCGGAAGGCACTGAGGCCGTCGAGGCCAAGATCCGGGTGATTGCGCCGGATGTGAAGTTCGGCATCGTCTCGGACATCGATGACACCGTGATGGTGACCGCCCTGCCCCGGCCGTTCCTTGCCCTCTGGAACACCTTTGTGCTGAGCGAACGGGCGCGCATGGCCACGCCGGGCATGGCGGTGCTGCTGGACCGGCTCACCGTCGAACATCCGGATGCGCCGGTGATCTACCTGTCCACGGGGCCCTGGAACGCGGCGCCGACGCTGGCGCGCTTCCTCACCCGCAACATGTATCCCTCCGGTGCCCTGCTGCTCACGGACTGGGGACTGACCCAGGACCGCTGGTTCCGCAGCGGCCAGGACCACAAACGCCAAAACCTGGACCGGCTGGCCAACGAATTCCCGGACATGCGCTGGCTCCTTGTTGGCGACAACGGCCAGCACGATGAAGCGATCTACTCAAGCTTTGCGCAGGACAACCCGGACAAGGTTGCGGCCATCGCCATCCGGCAACTGTCCGTCAGCGAGTCCGTGTTCGCGGGCGGCCACTCCGAGGACGGGGACCACACCACGTCCAGGGTGCCGTGGATCTACTCCCCGGACGGTGCCGGGATAGCCAAGCAGCTCACCACACTGGACCTCCTCTAGAGCCCGGCCCGGAACCGCGCGTCCCGGCCACCCCGCGCGGTTCCCGGCCCAAGGCTCGTGCAGCCGCAACGTCCTAGGCGCTGGCACTCAAAGGTGACACGCCGTCGTCGGGTGCTTCGGTATCAAGGACCTCAGGGGCCACGGCCTGCGCGATGGCTGCCTGCGCCACGTTGACAAGGTCGCGCTCCTCAATGAGTTCCTGGTACCAGAAGTAGGAGGCCTTGGGAGTCCGCTCCAAGGTCTCAAAGTCCACGTGGAGCAACCCGAAAGGCTGGTTGTAGCCGGCTGACCACTCGAAGTTGTCCAGGAGGGACCAGACGTAGTAGCCGCGGAGATCGATCGACTCGGCGTCACCACCGGGAGCCGTGGCCCGCAGTGCCGCCTCAAGGTGGTCCGAGAGGTACTTCAGGCGCCGCTCATCCGGGATGAACCTGGTGTTGGTCGACTTATCCCGGACGATGATGTCCTCAAAGCTGGCCCCGCCCTCGGTGAGGATAACGGGCGGCAGGTTGGGGTACCGTTCGGCCA
>NZ_JBNHFF010000059.1:0-14644 GCF_059089965.1 Arthrobacter sp. SPT-J7 | reverse complement strand
ATGTCCCGGCCGGTGCCCGGCACCCGCCCTTACAGCCGTCAATCCCAACACCCATTGATGCCTGCCAAGGAATGGAAACTGACATGTTTGAATCCGAAAAACGCACCGAACTGCCTCTTGCCTCGTCGGCTGGAGGGTGCAACTGCTGCTCATCCGAACCCTCCTTCCTGCACGTTGGCACTGGCAACGTCGAGTTCACCGTCGAAGGTTTGACCTGCGGGCACTGTGTGCAGACTGTTGAGAAGGCGGTCTCGGCCCTTGAGGGTGTGGAATCTGCCTCTGTTGAGCTCGTTTCGGGAGGTCGTTCCCGTCTGGTTGTCGGCGGTCACGTCAACGGCGTCGCTGTCCGTGAGGCCGTTACCTCCGCGGGTTACACCTTTATCGGCAACTGAGCCGGTAGTACTCCGCGATTTCCCTGCAGCCAACCGCCGGAATCGGGGCTTCCGGTAACGGGGTCCACTAGCCGCAGAGACGTAACGTCGGCATGCGTGCCCCTATCAGGCCCCGAAGGTTGGCTTCGGCAGCACACGATTCATGCGCCGCTTACCGCCCGTTTGCATGCGTCGGTGCGTGCGTTGCCCGAACGCGGGAAAGGCCGGCTCCCTGCGGGAGCCGACCTTTCCGTACCTGAAGAACTTTAGGTGTTTTGGACGTTGGTTTTGGCGTCGGTGGCGCGGTCTTTGACGTCGGTGACGGCGCCTTGGCCTTCGGCTTTGACGTTCTGGGCGGCGTCGGTGGCGGTGGCTTTGACGTTGTCCATGGCTTCCTGGGCTGGTTCTTTCAGGTCCTGGACCATGTCCTTGGCGGCGTCGGTGACCTGGGTGGCGAGGGGCTCGGCGGCGGTTTTGAGCTGCTGGGCGGCTTCGCGTTCCTTGGTGCTGGCCGGGATCAGGGACGAGATGAGCATCCCGGCGCCGAAGGCGATTAGGCCGGCGGCCAGGGGGTTGCCCTGGGCCTGGGCCTTGACCTGTCCCGGGGCGTGGGAGATCGCGGTTCCGGCGTCACTGAGTTTGGCCGAGACGGTGTCCTTGGCCCCGTGCAGGGATTCGCCGGTGCTGTGCAGGGCGTCCCCGGTGTGGCTGGTGCCGGAGGAGACCTTGTCCTGGACTTGGGTGGTGGTTGAGTCTGCTGCTCCCATGATTTTCTCCTTGACCCCTGACACGGCGCCTTTCACTGATTCTGTGACTTTGTCGGTCTGGCGGTGGACGATGTTGGCGGGGGTGACTTTGTCGGCGACCGCGTCCACGTTGGTGCCCAGGCGTGCGCGGGTGGCTTCTATGTCTTGGCGGATTGCGTCCGGGTTATCGCTCATCGGTTTACCTCACCTGGTTTTAGGGTTGGGGGAATTTCAGAGAGTGTTTCACTGGTCTGCGGGATGCCCTTGATCTGCTTGAGTTCCTTGCGGCCCATCGAGGCCAGGACCGCGGCGATGATGCCCCAGATCACGGCGACGATCACGGCGGCCCAGCCCAGCGGCATCAGGGCGCCCAGGGCGAACATCAGGGCCAGGGAAAGGAACAGCAGGACGAAGTGCCCCGCGACGCCGGCTCCGGCGAGCATGCCGCCGCCCTTGCCGGCCTTCGTGGCGGACTGCTTGGCTTCGGCCTTGGCCAGTTCGAGTTCCTGCCGCATCAGGGTGGACAGATCCCGGGTCACATCACCGAGCAACTCACCCAGGGACGCGTTGTCCGCCTTCACATGCGCCTCACTCGGAGGCGGCTCCGGAATAGAACTACTCACAGGTGGCGTCCTTCCTTCGACTGGTACGGGTCATCCTCAAAGCGCAGGGGCGTGTCTTCCGCGGTACCGGAAGGCAACGATGTTGTGGACACGGGAGTTCCGGTGCCTACAACGGGCTCGTCGTACAGGTCAGTGTCACTTCCTGCAGCGAACGCCGTCTCCTGCCGGAGGGGTGCCATCGGGGCGGCCACCGGCCGCTGGGCCGGGGAGGACTGCACGGAGCCCTGTGAACCCATGGTGCCTGCGGTGAGGCCGCGGGTCAGGCGGCCTGCGAGGACGCCGGCGCCTGCGGCAAGCAGGAGGAAGGTGCCGGGCTTGTTGCGGGCGAACTTCTGAACTTCGCCGAGCAGGTCGCCTGGCTGCTTGTTTTCAAGCCAGGAAGCTACCGACTCGCTGCGCTGGGCAGCCTGCCGGACGAGGTCACTGGCCATGCCCTGCTGGTCCGGGGCGTCAGCCATGCTCTGCAGCTGGGCGGAAATGGTGCGGATGCCTTCGGCTGCCTTCTGCTGCTGCGTTCCGGCTTGGCTGCTGAACCCCGACTTCGCCTGGGACAGCAAACCCTGCGCGCTGGACTTCGCCTCGGAAGCAACGTTGGCCACTTCTTCCTTCGCCGTCTGCGCCACATTCTGCGCGGAGCCCTTCGCCGTGCGGGCTACATCTGCTGCTTCTTCCTTCGCTGCTTCCTTGCGGGACGTCCCGGAGGCGTCACCGGTGGAGGTCTCGCCATATTGGGGGGTGGCGGCGGACGGGAAAGTGCTCGCGGTTCGCTCGCCCGGAGTTCCTGTGGAGGCCGGCGGAGCCGTGTAAGCGGGATCCTCGGGCCATTGGTTCTCTGTCATCTTCGCTCTCTCTTTCCAAGAAGGCCGGTTGTTGATCAAGAACCAGCGATACTGGCCGTAAAATAATAAGCATGATTACTAATAAAAGGTAAGTACCCTTGCTAAGGGAGTTACTAACAGTTCCAAAAATGTCAGCCGGAATGGCTTTCGCCGGCCCGGTCACGTCGAAGTGAAAGTGGTGGGAAATTTGGAAATAGCTCCGTGGGTCTGGGTGGTAATTGCCGTAGTTGTGGTGGTGCTGATTGTGCTGCTGCTGCTCGCGACAGGACGGCGCCGGAAGGCGATTCAGCAAAAGCGGGACGATGCGAACCGCGAGAAGGCCGCGGAAATCCGGCGGGAGGCCGAGAACAGGGAACTCGACGCCCGGGAACGGGAAGCGAAGGCGGCACGCGCCAGGGCGGACGCAGAGCAGGCCCAAATCGAAGCCGCGCGCTTGAGCCAGCATGCCGACCAGCAGGCCACCGAGGCCAAAACGCTCCGCGATGACGTGGGCGAAAGGACACGGAAAGCCGACGAGCTTGACCCTGACGTCAAGGGAGACCGGGACGACGCCAGCCGCGGCAACACCAATCGCCCCAATGCGGCCAGGGACGCTGCTGATACTGCCCGCGGACCGGGAGGCCGTGACAACGCCCGCGAGGACCGCCCCAACGATGGTGCCAGCCCTGGCCAGGGCGGCTCCCACCTGGATCGCGACAATCCGCGCTCAGGCATCTAGCGCCGTTAGCTGCGCGGTATCCACGCCAGGGGCGGGGCGGCGCCTAGCTCTTAGGTGAAGTGCCGTGCCTCGGTTTCAGCGCGGGGGAGGGATTAACTCCTTCCCCCGTTCCTATGCCGAACAGCACGTCAAGAACTGCCTCTACCGATGAAGTCTTCGCTTCCCAGCCCAGGATCCGGCGGGCCCGTCCGGTGTCCATTACTGGTACCCCCGCCGCCATCTCGACCCAGCCGGAGTCGGTGGGTATCAGCCGGAGCCGCCAGGCGAGGCCCACAGCCTTGTGGAGCAGGCCCATGGGGATGGGGAGGATTCTTTGAGCCCGCACAATCCGGCCAAGTTCCTGTGGTGTGAGTACCGGCTCCGCTGCAATATTAAAAGGCCCGGAAGCACGCTGATCGATGACCCGCCAGTAGGCTTCAGCCACGTCGTCCGCGTGAACTGCCTGGAAAATCAGGTTGTCCGGAGCGGGCAGCAGTGGAAGCCAAGGCCTTTTTGGCAGGAGCCGGGAGATGAGGGGGCCGAGGAAATACCTGCCGATCTCGCTTCCGGCATCCCGCTGGAAGATGAGCCCGGGGCGAAGCCTTGCGACGGCGATGCCCGGCTCAGCCGCCGCAAACTCGTCCAGGAGCTTTTCCTGCGCTGCCTTGTGCCGGCTGTAATGCGAGCCCGCCATACCCTGCGCAGGCCAGGACTCATCCGAGCGCCGATCCTTGGGGGCTTTGCTGTAGGCGCCGATTGATGAGGCACAGACAACCTGTTTAACGCCGGCGTTCCGCGCGGCCTCCAGGACATTCGCTGTTCCAGTGACGTTGGTCCGGTAGAGCTGATCCAGGTCCCGGTTCGGTTGAATCTGCCACGCCAGATGGACCACGGAATCCACTCCTGCAAGAGCCGATTCCAGCTTGGGGCGGTCGCGCTCAAGCCCCACATCCAGCGTGTGCCACTCCACTCCCTCGTAGGGCGGCCGGGATGTGTCCGGCAGCCGCCGGCTGATCCCGGTCAGTTGCAGGCTTTCCGGCTTCCTGGACAGCTGGCCCTGCAGGTTCCGCAGCAGTGCTGTTCCTGCGTTTCCGCTGGCTCCAATAACGGCGATTCGCATGGCAAAGACTCCTTGGCAGGGGGCGTGCGTTCGTCTTACATGCCGAGCCTAATGCCGCGAAGGATTGTTTTATAAGCAACCTTATGATTTCCTATGGCTAAGTCTTGCCGCAGGCTTTCGGAACCAGACCGAGGGAACCAACGACAATGCCCCAATCTTTCGCCGCGCCCGCCCTGGACGTTACGCCTGTCCACGAGCCGTGCCCGGAACCACCGAGGGCCAACCGTTCCGCCGCCAAGGCGGGCCGGTTGCGTGAGACCTTCGAAAACGACCTGGTCCTGAGCTACCTGGACCTTGCTGAGGCCCTGGCTGCCCGCTTCGAAGCCCGGGGGCGGGAGCGGGCCGACCTGAATCAGGTGGCCTACCTCGGCCTGGTCAAGGCCGCCCGCGGTTTCGACCAGACCAAAGGGGAGAGCTTTCCCGCCTACGCTGCTCCAACCATCGCCGGCGAGTTGAAACGCTACCTGCGTGACCGCACATGGGTGGTCCGGCCGCCCCGGCACATCCAGGACCTTCGCACCCGGATGTTCCGGGTGGAACCGGAGCTGGTGCAGTCCCTGGGCCGGAACCCGAGCGTGGCCGAGCTGGCTACGGAGCTGGGGGCGGATGCCGCCGAGGTGCAGGAAGCCATCTCAGCGTCAAGCAGTATGCATCCGGACTCGCTGGACGCGGCGAACGTCCACAGTGACGCTCCCTCGATTGGCGATCTGCTCGCTTGCCCTGAGACGCCCCTGGAGCGGCTTGAGGACCTTGCCTGCCTGCGGGAGGCCATGCAGGACCTGGATGCCGCGGACAGGGAACTGCTCTACCGCCGCTATTTCTGTGAGGAGACCCAGGTTCAGTTGGGGAAGCGGCTGGGGATGTCGCAGATGCAGGTTTCCCGCCGGCTGGCCCGGGTCCTCGTTGAACTCCAGCGCACGCTCCTAAGCAGCACCCATGGAGACGGCGCCAGTGACGAGCAGGAGCGCCCCACCGGCTCCACGGCTTCTGTAGGCCCTGCCCGCCGTACCTCCGGCACCGCAGCGTCCAGCAGCAAGATTCCTGCCCGCCGGAGCGGCACGCGGGCCGGGAGCAGGTAAGCCTGCCAAACCATTCCCGGGCCCCAGGAGCAGTCTCCGAAGAGGGCGGGGGCAGCATCAGCAGACCTATCTTGCCTGTTCAAACCACTGACGGATCACCAACCGAAAGGCGAGAAAAGCAGCAGCCCCTGTTTAGGAGCAGCAGCAGTGGGGAACAGGGAGGATATGGGAAGCTCCGTATCCTCCAAGTTCCGCGCTGTCCTGTTCGACCGGGACGGGACCCTGGTGGTCGACGTGCCCTACAACGGCGACCCCGGCCTGGTCACGCCAATGCCCGGCGCCAAGGCTGTTCTGGACGCACTTCGCGCCGACGGGATAGCAACCGGAGTCATCAGCAACCAGTCGGGAATTGCCCGCGGCCTGATCACCGCAGCCAACGTTGCGGATGTCAACGCCCGGGTGGAAGAGCTCCTGGGCCCCTTCGACGTGTGGGAGGTGTGCCCACACTCCGAACAGGACGGCTGTGATTGCCGCAAGCCCGCGCCGGGGATGGTGCACAGGGCGTGCCGCAAACTTGGCATCCAGGAATCGGAGGCGGCGCTGATCGGCGACATTGGGGCTGACGTCCATGCCGCCGAAGCGGCCGGAGCAACCGGTGTCCTGGTGCCAACGCCGGTGACAAGGGCCGAGGAAGTGGCAGAGTCCCGGCTGGTGGCCCGGAACCTGGCCGAGGCCGTCTCGCTGCTAGCGGAGCGGCCCTGATGGGCCGCGTGCTGGTGGCACGCCTGGACAGCATGGGCGACGTTCTCCTGGCAGGACCCGCCGTGCGGGCCGTGGCAAACGGACGGTTCCCGGACGGCAGCCGGCCAAACCACGTGGTGATGCTCTGCGGCAGGCAGGGCGAGGCAGCGGCGGGTATGTTGCCCGGTGCCGCCGAGGTCTACAGCTGGGACAGCCCCTGGATCATGAATCCTGCGCCCAGGATGACCGGCCCGCACGCGGACAGGCTGATCGACTATGTCCGGAACTCCAGGATCACCGAAGCAGTCATCCTCACCTCCTTCCACCAGTCGCCCCTGCCGCTCGCCCTGCTTCTCCGGCTCGCCGGTGTTGAACGAATCACCGGGGCCTCCACTGATTACGCGGGCTCCTTGCTGGATGTCCGGCTCAAGCCGGGTGAAGACTTCCCTGAGGACCAGCCCGAGGCCGAACGCGCGCTGGGCATCGCCGAGGCGGGAGGATTCCGGCTTCCCGCAGGCGACGACGGAAAACTCCGCCTGACATCAGTCCCCAATGTCCGCGACCTGGTGGGTGAGGAACCCTACGTGGTGGTCCACCCCGGGGCCGCCGTCCCCGCCAGGGCCTGGCCGCCGCTGCACCACGCGGCCGCCGTCGAACTTCTCCAGGGCGCAGGTCACCGCGTCGTGGTGACCGGCGGCCCCGGCGAAACATCCCTGACCGCCACCGTCGCCGGGCCATCCGCACTTGACCTCGGTGGGCGCACGGACCTCCACACCCTCGCTGGAGTCCTGGCGGGCGCCGACGCCGTGGTGACGGGCAACACCGGCCCAGCGCACCTCGCCGCAGCAGTGGGTACACCCGTTGCGTGCCTCTTTTCGCCGGTGGTGCCGGCTGTCCGGTGGGCACCCTACGGGGTGCCGCTGGAACTGCTCGGCGACCAAAACGCGGCCTGCCGGATGACCCGGGCCCGTGTCTGCCCCGTTCCCGGCCACCCCTGCCTTGACTCCGTTTCACCCGAGGAAGTGGTGGCTGCCGTAGAACGCCTGATCGGCGGAGTCAGCTCCTTCAGCACCCACGTCAGTACCCGTAGAAAGGCCCGCAACAGATGAGAATCCTGCTCTGGCACGTCCACGGTTCCTGGACGGACGCGTTTGTCCGCGGCCGTCATGAGTACCTCCTTCCCGTCCTGCCGGAAGGTGGTGCCTGGGGGCTTGGCCGTGCCGGCAGGGACTGGCCGGCATCAGTGCGGGAGGTGGACCTGGCGGCGCTGGACGCCGACGCCGTTGACGCCGTCGTTCTTCAACGCCCCGAGGAAATCGACGAAGTTGCCCGTCTGCTGGGCCGGAGGCCCGGCGTTGACCTGCCTGCCGTGTATCTTGAGCACAACACCCCCAAGGGCGACTTCCCTTTCACGCCGCATCCGCTCGCGGACCAGCACAGCATCCCCCTGGTACACGTCACCCATTTCAACAAGCTGGCATGGGACAACGGGTCAGCCCGCACCCTGGTGATCGAACACGGAATCCCGGACCCCGGGAAGCTCTATACAGGGGAGCTGCCGGAGTTGGGCGTGGTGGTGAACGAGCCCATCCGCCGCGGCCGTGTCACCGGGACTGACCTGCTGCCCGCCTTCGCAACCGTGGCGCCGCTGCAGGTCTTCGGTATGAAGACCGATGGCCTGGCTGCCGCCGCCGGGATCGATGAGTCCCGGCTGACAGCCCGCGGCGACCTCCAGACCCGGGAACTGCACCGTGAACTGGCCCGCTGCCGTGTCTATGTGCATCCCATGCGCTGGACTTCCCTGGGCCTGTCCCTCCTGGAGGCCATGCACCTGGGGATGCCGGTAGTCGCCCTGGCAACCACCGAAGCGCCGCGGGCAGTGCCGCCGGAGGCCGGCGCCGTTTCTGCCGATATCGATGAGCTGCTCCGCTCTGCGCGGCAGCTGGTCAACAATCCGGATGAAGCCCGACGGCGGGGCGTTGCCGCCCGCGAGGCGGCACTGGAACGCTACAGCCTGGGCAGGTTTCAGGACCGCTGGGATGAGCTCCTGGCGGACCTGGGCGGCCGGCTCCGGCACTCCGATAACGAACGCCTGGACAGGAAGATCCTTGTTCCGGCGGGAGAGAGGAAGACCCCATGAAAATCTCCATGATTTCCGAGCACGCCAGTCCACTGGCGGCGTTGGGCGGGGTGGACGCCGGCGGGCAGAACGTGCACGTTGCCGCACTGTCTGAAGCCCTTGCCAAGCGGGGGCACGACGTGACTGTCTACACCCGCAGGGATGCAACGGAGCTTCCGGCAAGGGTCCGCGTGGGGCGCCGCCTGGAGGTGGTCCACGTGGACGCCGGCCCGGCGCGCCATGTTCCCAAGGACGAACTGCTGCCCTACATGGGGGAACTTGCCGAGGGCGTGGCCAAGGACTGGGGCCATCGGCCGCCCGATGTGGTCCACGGGCACTTCTGGATGTCCGGCGTCGCAGCCCTGGACGCCGCCCGGCGGCCGGAGCAGGGCTACCGGGTGCCCGTCATCCAGACCTTCCACGCACTGGGCACCGTCAAGCGGCGGCACCAGGGCGCAGAGGACACCAGTCCGCCGGAGCGGCGCTGGCTCGAGCCCGGCGTTGGACGCTCAGCGGACCGGATCGTCGCCACCTGCTCCGATGAGGTCTTCGAGCTCAAGGCCATGGGAATCAACACGGGAAAGATCTCCATCGCCCCCTGCGGTGTGGACCTCGGCTTCTTTTCCGCTGACGGTCCCGTCGCCGCCAGGAAGCGCACCCACCGTATTCTCTCCGTTGGCCGCCTGGTGCCGCGCAAGGGAGTGGACCTGGTGATCCGGGCGCTCCCGTACCTTCGCGAGGCGGGTTTTGAGGACGTCGAACTGCTCATTGTGGGTGGCGGCGGAGACTCCGGCGCCCTCCATGCCGATCCTGAAGTGCGCCGCCTGTTGGACCTGGCAGCCGAATTGGGCATAGCGGACCAGGTGACCCTGCAGGGCCAGGTGTCCCGTGGCGAGATGCCCGGGATTTTCCGCAGCGCCGACGCCGTGGTGTGCGCGCCCTGGTACGAACCGTTTGGCATTGTCCCGCTGGAGGCCATGGCCTGCGGTGTCCCTGTTGTCGCTGCGGCAGTGGGTGGCCTGCGGGACACTGTGGTGGACCACGGAACGGGCCTGCACGTGCCGCCGCGGGACCCCGAAGCTATCGCATCGGCGCTCGCCCTGCTGCTTGAGAACCCCAGCCTGCGGGCGGAGCTTGGCAGCGCGGGGAAGAAGCGTGCCCGGACGCGGTATTCCTGGGACCGCGTGGCGGCCGAAACCGAAAAGGCTTATCAACTGGCGGCGGCCGGCGCTGCCGCCGGTATTGTCCCGATGGAAGGAGCGGTGCTGTGACGGCGGAATCGTCCCTGCGTGAGGCTGACCTGCAAACTTTGGCAACGCCTGCCGCCTTGCCCGCGGTACTGCCGGGTGCCCCTTTTGTGGACCCCGACAGTGTGGATGCGGTCCGTATCCACTTGGACAATGTGGTGCCGGCGCTCGAATCACTGCGGAGCCAGTCCGGCCGGCTTGCGGCCTGGGGTGTGGAACTGGCCCAGCGCCTGCTCCGCGGCCAGCGGCTGCTTGCAGCCGGCAACGGCGGTTCGGCAGCGGAGGCCCAGCACCTCACTGCGGAGCTGGTGGGCAGGTTCGACGGCGAGCGGGTTCCGTTTTCTGCCATTTCCCTGCACGCAGAGTCATCAGCGGTGACGGCCATCGCCAACGACTACGGCTACGACGACGTCTTCGCCCGCCAGGTGCGGGCGCATGGCCGGTCCGGGGACGTGCTGATATTGCTCTCCACCAGTGGCAAAAGCCCCAACCTGCTGCGGGCCGCCGAGGTCGCCTCCCGCCTGAACGTGACCACCTGGGCGCTCACGGGAGCCGGCCCCAATCCGTTGGCCGAGGCCTGCGACCAGGCCGTGATGATTGACGCCTTCAACGCCAACGCCCAGGAGGGCCACCTGATCGCCCTGCACGCGATCTGCCGCGCCTTCGACCTGGAAGTGGCCAGGCACAGCTCAACGGAGGGGCAGGGCCAGCACAACCACGGTCAGCACAAGTACGGCCTGCAAAACCACGGACTGCAGAAGCGGGGTGGCGGGGTATGAGGATCGTCGTCGTGGGCGATGTGATGCTGGACGTGGATCTGTCCGGCGAGGCCACGCGGCTGAGCCCGGACGCACCCGTGCCGGTGGTGGATGTTTCCTGTGTCAGGCGCCGTGCCGGGGGAGCAGGGCTGGTGGCCAGGATGCTGGCCGGGGACAACTGGCCCGTCACGCTGGTGACCGTCCTGGGCGACGACGACGCCGGCCGGCAGCTTGAAGCCCACCTCGCGGGAGTGCGGCTGGTGGCAGGTCCGAGCGGCCACGCCTCGCCGGTCAAGACCCGCGTGCGGGCCGGATCGCATCCTGTGGTCCGGTTTGACCAGGGCTGCGAGAGGGCTCCCGTGCCCGACGTCAGTCCTGCCATGCTCCGCGAGGTGGAGAAGGCGGGCGTGATCATCGTTGCCGATTACGGGCGGGGGCTGGCGGCCAACCCGCAGCTCCGGGAGCTCCTGGCCCGGCTTGCCGGGCACGTGCCGATCGTATGGGACCCGCATCCTGCGGGGCCGGATCCGGTGCCGGGAGTCGCCGTCGTCACGCCCAACCTGTCCGAGGCCCAAAAGGCTCTGCAGTCGCGCGGCCGGAAAGAAAACCGCGCCCCGCAGGATGGCGGGTCATGGGACGGCGGGAAGTACGCTGCACGGGATGCTGGTGTCTGGGACGTTGCTGCCGGGGATCCGGCCGCCGAGGCTGGCGCGGTCCTGCTGGAAGAATGGGGCAGCCGTGCTGTCCTGGTCACGAAGGGTGAACAGGGCGCCGTCCTGTGCCGGCGTGACCTTAGCCCCCAGCCTGTTCCCGCGCCCCGGGTGGAAGCCGGTGATCCCTGTGGTGCCGGTGACCGGCTCGCAGCGAGCCTCGCCGTGCACCTGCTGGCCGGCCGCGACCTCGTCGAAGCCGCGGAACTGGCCGTCCATGACGCCGCAGATTTCCTCGCCAACGGCGGGGTGTCCGCCCTTCCCGATAACGGCGGGGAGCCCACGCAGCCAAAGCCTCGGGTGAACGACCCCCTGCTGCTGGCCCGCGCCGTGCGGGAAAACGGCGGGAAGGTAGTGGCCACCGGTGGTTGCTTCGACCTGCTGCACGCCGGGCATGTCAGGTCACTGGCCGCTGCCCGTGAGCTGGGGGATTGCTTGATCGTCTGCCTGAACTCTGACGACTCCGTGCGGCGGTTGAAGGGTCCGGAGCGTCCCATCATCGGCCAGCACGACCGGGCCGAACTGCTCCTGGCCATGGAATGCGTGGACGCCGTGATGGTCTTCGACGAAGACACGCCGGAGGCAGCCCTCGAACGCCTTCGCCCCGACATCTGGGTCAAGGGCGGCGACTACAAGGGTGCCAGCCTGCCCGAGGCCGGCCTGGTGGAGAGCTGGGGCGGCCGTTGCCTTACGGTGCCGTACCACCCCGCCCGTTCCACCACCGGCCTGGCGGATGCCCTCGCCAAGGTCAGCTGACCGGCTGGGCTGATCTGGGTGGGCTGCGCGGCCCGGGTCAGTCTCCGCCAACCTAAGTTTTGTATTCCCCATTGAAAGGAACACCATGACTGCAGAATCAAAAACACCCGGCCGCGTGCTCGTTACTGGAGGTGCCTCCGGATTGGGGGCCGCCGTCGTCGATGCCGTCCTCAAGGCAGGCGGCACTCCGGTGGTTTTGGACCGCGATATCAGCAACGTGTCAGCCGTGAAGGCCTTTGAAGTGGACGTCTCGGACCGGCAGGCCGTGGAGGCCGCTGTCCGCGAAGCCGCCGAATCCCTTGGTGGACTCGAAGCAGTGGTCACGGCCGCTGGAATCGACCGCTGCGGCAAGCTCGCCGACGTCGAGGCCAATGAGTGGGAGAAGGTCATCGGCGTGAACCTGATGGGCACCGTATCCGTGGTGCGCGCAGCACTGCCCTACCTCAAGTCCTCGCATGGCAGGGTAGTAACCATCGCTTCCACCCTGGGCAAGCGCGCCGTGGCCGACGCCACCGCATACTGCGCATCCAAGTTCGGGGTGGTGGGATTCAGCCATGCGCTCGCTGCTGAGACCGGCGGGGAGATCGGTGTAACCACCATGATTCCCGGCGGAATGAAGACGCGCTTCTTCGACGACCGCACCGAGCAGTACAAGCCCCAGGACGATTCGCGGCTCAACGACCCCAACAACGTGGCCCAGGCCATCCTCTTCGCCCTGTCCCAGCCAACCGGATGCGAGGTCCGCGAGATGCTGATCTGCCACGAGGAAGAGGGCTCCTGGCCCTAAACCGCACATACGACCAGGCCGGAATTCGACGGGAGGAATCTCATGCCCACCATTGCAACAGAAACGACTGCACGCCCGGAAGCTGCCGGGAGCAACGGCATCACCATCCGGAACCCACGAACCGGTGACGTCCTTTGGACCGTGCCGGAGGCCGAACCGGAGGCAGTGTCCCATGCAGTAGGGGTGGCCCGGGGCGCTGCGGCGGACTGGGCTTCCACTGCGCCGGCCGAGCGGGGTGCGGCACTTCGTGCTGCTGCAAAGGCGCTTGCTGCGGCAGCCCAGGAGCTCGCGGAATTCAACGCCAGTGAAACGGGGCGGCCGGTGGAGGAATCGCTCGCCGGCATCGGCGCAGGGGTTTCCACGCTGGAACAGTACGCGGAGCTGGGGCCCGTCCACCGCGGCTACAGCCTGCGGGGCAACCGGCTCGCCTCCGATTACACCGTCGCCGAGCCACGCGGGGTGGCCGTACTGCTGACCCCGTGGAACGATCCCGTTGCGGTGGCCTGCGGCCTGATCGGCGCTGCGCTGGCAACAGGCAACACGGTGGTGCACAAGCCAAGCGAGCGGTGCCCGCGGCTGGGTCAGGCTTTGGGTGAAGTTTTGGCACCTGCCTTTCCGCCCGGCGTGTTCCAGACGGTTTCGGGCGGCGCCGGCGTCGGTGCGCTCCTGGCCCAGTCCGACGTGGACGTCATCGCGCATGTGGGCTCGAGTGCTGCCGGCACCCGGATAGCCAGGGCCGGAGCGCTGACGGGTGCCCACGTCATCAGGGAGAACGGCGGCAATGATCCGCTGTTGGTGGACCGCGACGTTGACCCGCTGTGGGCGGCTGAGCAGGCGGCGATTGGTGCTTTCAGCAACAGCGGCCAAATCTGCGTGGCTGTCGAGCGGATCTACGTCCACGAGGACATAGCCGCAGACTTCTGCGCGGCCTTGGAAGCCGAAGCAGCAGTGCGCAACAGCAACGGGACGGTGGCCCCGTTGGTGGACCTGCGGATGCGCGAGGCGGTCCACGCCCAGGTGACCGACGCATTGAGCAAGGGTGCGCACGCCGTCGAAGGAGGCGCCCTTCCGGACGGTCCGGGTTCCTTGTACCCTGCCACGGTGCTGCTGGAATGCACGGACCGGATGCAGGTCATGACGGAGGAAACCTTTGGGCCGGTTGCCCCCGTGCAAGTGGTGAAATCCTTCGACGACGGCCTTCGCTTGGCGTGCAGTGGCAGGTACGGCCTGGCTGCCACCGTCCTCAGCGGCAACATCGCCCACATCCAGCAGGCGGTCGCTGCCCTCCCGGTCGGAACGGTGAAGATCAACGCAGTGTTCGGCGGTGCCCCCGGCGGTGCTGCCCAACCACGCGGCGAGAGCGGCGCGGGTTTTGGTTACGGCCCTGAACTCCTGGACGAGTTCAGCCGGGTCAAGGTGGTGCACATTGCGGCGCCGCCCGCTGCAGCCAGTGAAGCGGCGGCGGCCGCGGAATCCGCAGCTGAGCAGCAGGACGAGTCATGAGTCTGTCACCAGATAGCATGCCCGCCGACCCTGCCGGCAGGCCTGTAGTTATGCCCGCCGAGCTTCCGGTGGAACCTGGCGACGTGGACCTCTCCAGCCAGCGGGCGCTCTCCGAATGGCTGCCAGGGCGTCTGGCCGCAGAGGAACCGGCGGTCCTCGTAATCGGCGACCTGATGCTGGACGGTTGGTGGAGCGGCAGCATCGAACGGCTTTGCCGGGAAGCCCCAGCCCCGGTGGTGGACGTGCAGACCCGGGAGTCCGTTCCCGGCGGAGCCGCCAATACCGCCATGAACCTGGCTGCCCTCGGTGCCCGGGCATCGGTGGCAGGCATCATCGGAACCGACGACGCCGGCGCGGACCTCCGGAGCCAGCTGGTGGCCGCGGGCATCGATGTAACCCACCTGCACAGCCACCCGGACATGGTGACCACCACCAAGATCCGCATCAGCAGCGGCGGGCAGGTGATGCTCCGCATCGACGACTCCGCCAAGGCGGTGCCCGACGAGGCACTGGCCGCGCTGGCTGCTTCCGTGCGGGCCGCCGTCGACCGGCAGGACGCCGTGCTGGTCTGCGATTACGGCAACGGGGTGCTGGCCGATCCGGTCCGG
>NZ_JBNHFF010000058.1:0-14740 GCF_059089965.1 Arthrobacter sp. SPT-J7 | reverse complement strand
CAGCTCTGCCAGCCCCGACGCAACATCTGCAGCGCCGGCGGCGTCTGAAACGTCGTCGGGAACGCCCACCGCAGCTGCTCCGGCTACCGCTGCGCCGGGGGCACCGGCCCTTTGCAAGGCGAACGGCCTTTCCGCCGCCACGGATGCGTCAGGCGGCGGAGCAGCGGGGAGCGTCTTCATGAAGCTCAACCTCACCAACACCGGCTCGGAAACCTGTGTCCTTCGGGGTTTTGCCGGCGTATCACTGGCTGCCGATGCTGCCGGCGCCCCTATCGGTGCCCCGGCCGTTCGTGATGAAGCCACGGCACCAACGGACGTCCTGCTGGCTCCCGGCCAGACTGGCTCGGCGGTCCTGCGCTACACGCAGGCCGGGAACTACCAGGACTGCGCCCTGGTGGATGCCGCCGGCTACCGGATCTACCCTCCCGAGGACACTGCATCCCTGTTCCTGCCCCAGCCCACCAAGGCCTGCAGCAATGCAGAAATTACACTGCTGACCATCGGGGCCTTCCAACCTGAGTAGACGCATTCCAGGGGCGGCCTCCCATTCTTGCTTTCGGGTTTCCCTTCCTCTCGCCGTCAGGACCTGCGTCGTGGCCACAGACAACCGCAGGCGGTCCGGCAATGTGCCGAGCCCGCCTGCCGTTGTCTTCCGCCCGTGGGGCGTTTATCGATGTGTCTGTGATGCACCTAGTGTGCGGTGGTGGTCCGTCCGGCGTGGGCGGTGCCGCGGGAAAGGGCAACGCCCAGGCCGATCATGCCGACTCCGAGGACAAAGTGCAGCCAGTTGTCAGCGGTGTTAACCGGAACGAAGTTCGCAGCCGTGTCGAGCCCGATCAGCAGGCCGTAAAGCCAGAGGACCAGGTAGATGGCGCCGCCAACGAGCAGGTAGTTCCTTGACTGTGCAGCGCTGCGGGCCATGGCGATGCCCGCGGCACCGAACAGCAGGTGGACGATGTTATGCAGAATTGAGACCTGGAAGATGCCCAGGAGCAGGGCTCGGGACTCATGCCCAGCGAAGCCCATGGTGTCGTAGTTGGAGGTGATGCCCGGGATGAAGCCCAGGAGGCCCACCAGGAGGAACACTGCGCCCACGGCGAGGGCTGCTTTTTGGATGTTTGTACGGCCTGCGGTGCGACCGTCGGAACTCATGCCTGTCATGATTACTCCTGCTGTTGTCGTTAACGTTCACATCATGGCTGCCGGGTTGCGCCTGAACCATAGACTTAAACACCGACATCATAAGTATACTTAGCACCTACACCACGCATAGATCAGGATCTATAACAGACACATCACAAATGGCCCGCCAGGGCCAGGACCAAAAGGCAGGCTGAACTGCGATGACGTCAATTTGGTTGGACCGTGCGGAAACCTTCACCTCCGATCCCTTTGAGCCCGGAAGCAGCTATGACACCGTGGTTGCCGGCGCCGGACTTACCGGCCTGGTGACTGCACTCCTGCTGGCACGCTCGGGGCAGACCGTCCTGGTGCTTGAGGCACGGTACCCGGGTGCTGTTACCACCGGGAACACCACCGCCAAGGTAACGCTGCTCCAGGGAACCTTCCTTTCGCAGTTGACCCGCCAGTACTCCCAGGAGCAGGTCCAGGCATACGTGGACGGCAACCTCGAAGGCCAGGCGTGGCTCCTGCGGTACATGGAAGAGCACAAGGTTCCCTTCCAGACCCGGGACGCCTACACGTATGCGGCCTCAGCCCAAGGCACCGAAAAGCTTCGGGAAGAGATAAGTGCCGGCACAACCGCCGGACTGGACATGGAATACGTGCGCGACCCCGGTTTGCCCTTTCCCGTCCACGGAGCGGTGCGGTTGGCCAACCAGGCACAAATCAACCCCGTAGAAGTGCTGGACACGCTGGTATCCGACATCCGCAACCGCGGCGGAACCGTCGTAGGCGGCGTACGGCTGCAGGACGTCACCGGGGGCGGCCCCGCCACCATCCACACAGACCATGGCACAGTCACTGCGAACGAGGTAGTGCTTGCTACCGGTATTCCCGTCCTGGACAGGGGGCTCTACTTTGCCAAGGTGAAACCGAGCCGTTCCTATGCGGCCGCGTTGCAGCTGCAGGAGGATCAGGCTCCTCCCCCCGGCATGTACATATCGGTGGAGCAGCCCACGCACTCCCTGCGGGATTACGAAGTGGACGGCCGCCGGCTGCTCCTCGTGGGCGGACACGGACACCACGTAGGCCGGGCCCGGTCTGAAAAACACCACCTTGGCAGTCTCGTGGACTGGGCCGTGCAGCAGTACCCGGGGTCGGTGGTGACGCACACCTGGTCTGCGCAGGACTATCTGCCCGTCAACCTGATGCCCTTCTTCGGCAAGCTCCCCAGGGGCAAGGGCAACGTCTATTTTGGCACCGGCTATAACAAGTGGGGCATGACCAACGCGGTAGCTGCGGCCGTGGGAATTTCCGCGGACATCCTTGGCGGCCACGTACCCTGGGCCAAGACCATCCACCGCCGTGTCAGTTCACCCGCCGCCGCAGCGTCAGCGCTTTCCCTCAATGCGGGGGTGGCCGCCAAGCTGGCAGCGGGTTGGGGCCAGCTGGCGGCCGAGGGGCTGGGGAAAGGCAAGGAACAACCGGCTGCCGGGCCGGCTCCCGTTGTGCCAGCCGAAGGCGAAGGCAAGGTCTACCGTGAGGGAGCAAAGCCGGTGGCCGTCTCCACCGTCAACGGAACCACGTGCAAGCTGTCAGCCGTCTGCACACACCTGGGCGGCATAATGCACTGGAACGACAGCGAGCAGACCTGGGACTGTCCGCTCCACGGATCCCGATTCACCAATGAAGGACAACTCCTGGAGGGCCCTGCCACCAAGAACCTTCCCCGCGCAGGAAGGGCTTGAGCCGGGACCCGGGGGAAGCTGCATGCCGGTATCACTGTCGGTGGCTTGGGGCATGATGGAGGCATGATCCAGGAACAGCCCGGAGGCGGAGGCAGGGGTGCAGTCGCGGAAGCACCCATGGCCCAGTTCAGCAGGCCTACACGCGACTGGTTCCTCGGCGCTTTCTCGGAGCCGACGCCCGCCCAAAACGGTGCTTGGCAGGCCATCTCCTCCGGCTCGCACGCGCTTGTGGTGGCTCCCACCGGTTCGGGAAAGACCCTCGCCGCGTTCCTCTGGGCGCTGGACCGGCTGCTTGAGTCCGGCGGCACAGCCGCTCCCGAAACCCCGGTGCCCGAGGCACCGGCAAAAGGGAGGCGCCCCCGCGCACCCAAACGCAAGACCCGGGTCCTGTACATCTCGCCGCTGAAAGCCCTCGGCGTTGATGTGGAGCGGAACCTCCGCTCCCCGCTGATCGGCATCACGCAAACTGCAAAGCGGCTGGGGCTGCCGGCACCACTGATCACGGTGGGTGTCCGCTCCGGAGACACAACAACGGCGGACCGCCGCGTCCTGCTGAGCAACCCGCCGGACATCCTTATCACCACACCGGAATCGCTGTTCCTGATGCTCACCTCACGGGCCCGGGAAACACTGACTGAAGTGGACACCATCATCATCGATGAGGTCCACGCCGTGGCCGGAACCAAGCGTGGAGCCCACCTCGCCGTGTCACTTGAGCGGCTGGACGCCCTGCTGCCCAAACCCGCCCAGCGGATTGGACTTTCGGCCACCGTGGAGCCGAAGGAACTGGTGGCCCAGTTCCTGGCCGGCTCCGCACCGGTGGAAATCGTTGCCCCGCCCGCGAAAAAGAACTGGGACCTCACCGTTTCCGTGCCGGTGGAGGACATGTCCGACCTCCAGGGCGCTGCCGGAGCCTTCGACTCCGGCCCCGCCTCCGGGCTGCAGCCCCAAGCCTCCATCTGGCCGCACGTTGAGGAAAAAATTGTTGACCTGGTGCTGGCCAACCAGTCCACCATCGTTTTCGCCAACTCCCGCCGTTTGTCGGAACGGCTCACGGCGCGCCTCAACGAGATTTACGTGGAGCGGCAGCTGCTGGCGGAGGGCGGAGGGTGGGATGATCCTGTGCCGGCGGCCACCCAGGCAATCGGGACGGCCGCTGAAGCCCCTGTTTCCACCGCCACGCCGGCCCAGATGATGGCCCAGGCGGGAAGTTCCGCGGGGGCGGGCCCGGTGCTGGCGCGGGCGCACCACGGCTCTGTTTCAAAAGACCAGCGAGCGCTGATTGAGGACGACCTCAAATCGGGCCGGCTGCGGTGCGTGGTGGCTACGTCATCACTGGAACTGGGCATCGACATGGGCGCCGTGGACCTGGTGGTGCAGGTGGAATCACCGCCGTCGGTAGCCAGTGGCCTGCAGCGGGTGGGCCGTGCCGGCCACCAGGTAGGCGAAGTCTCGCAGGGCGTCCTCTTCCCTAAGCACCGGGCGGACCTCGTGCACACAGCCATCACCGTGGAACGCATGCTGGGCGGCAAGATCGAGCGCCTCAGCATCCCGGCCAATCCCCTGGACATCCTGGCGCAGCAGACCGTAGCCGCCACGGCGCTGGGCAGCATCGATGTTGAGGAATGGTTTGCCACTATCCGACGCTCTGCCCCGTTCGCGTCCCTCCCCCGGTCGGCCTTCGAGGCAACCCTGGACCTGCTGGCGGGCCGCTACCCTTCCGACGAATTCGCCGAGCTTCGTCCCCGGATTGTCTGGGACCGGAACGCCGGAACCATCGAAGGCAGGCCGGGGGCCCAGCGCCTCGCCGTCACTTCCGGCGGCACCATTCCGGATCGCGGCCTCTTCGGGGTGTACATCATCGGCACGGAACTGGAGGGGTCGGCGGCGGCGTCCGCTGACGGCAAGCCCGCGCCTGCCCCCAAGGGCGGCCGGCGCGTCGGCGAGCTGGACGAGGAGATGGTGTATGAATCCCGCGTGGGTGACGTCTTTGCCCTGGGCGCCACCAGCTGGAAGATCGAGGACATCACACACGACCGCGTGCTGGTCTCCCCGGCCTTCGGCCAGCCCGGAAAGCTTCCGTTCTGGAAGGGCGATTCACTCGGCCGCCCGGTGGACCTGGGCCGTGCCCTTGGTGCCTTCGTGCGGGAACTGGCAACCTCCGACGTCGGGCCCGCCATTGAGCGCTGCCAAGCCAGCGGCCTGGACGCCTTTGCGGCCAACAACCTGATCCAGTACCTCAGTGAACAGAAGCAGGCAACCGAAGTGGTGCCCAGCGACACCACGTTGGTGGTGGAGCGGTTCCATGACGAACTGGGCGACTGGCGGGTGATCCTGCACAGCCCCTTCGGCATGCCGGTGCATGCACCGTGGGCGCTGGCGGTGGGCCAGCGGCTAAACCAGCGGTACGGCATGGATGGCTCCGCCATGGCCGCCGACGACGGGATCGTCCTTCGCGTGCCCATGATGGAAGACGAGCCGCCGGGAGCGGAACTGTTCCTGTTCGACCCCGAGGAACTGGAACAGATTGTCACGGCAGAAGTAGGGGGCAGCGCATTGTTCGCCTCACGCTTCCGCGAATGTGCCGCCCGTGCACTGCTGCTGCCGCGGCAGACTCCCGGCAAACGGCAGCCGCTGTGGCAGCAGCGGCAGCGGTCCGCCCAGTTGCTGGACGTGGCACGGAAGTACCCCACGTTCCCCATCGTGCTGGAAACAGTGCGCGAATGCCTGCAGGACGTTTACGATCTTCCGGCGCTCAAAGACATCGCTGCGTCCGTGGACCGGCGCGAGCTGAGAATCGTGGAGACCACGACCTCGCAGCCGTCGCCCTTCGCGAAGTCGCTCCTGTTCGGGTACGTTGCCCAGTTCCTTTACGAGGGCGACTCCCCCCTGGCGGAGCGCCGTGCCGCTGCCCTGGCCCTCGATTCCACCCTCCTCAATGAGCTGTTGGGGCGCGTGGAGCTGCGCGAACTGCTGGACGCCAGGGTCATCGACTCCACCGAACGGGAGCTGCAGCGCCTGGCGCCGGACCGGCGTGCGCGGGGAGTGGAAGGTGTGGCAGACCTGCTGCGCCTGCTTGGTCCGCTGGCGCCGGAGGAGGCTGCCGCAAGGCTTCAGGGCGAGGAGCCGGCAGCCGCCGAACCTGCCGGCGGGTCACCGACGGCCGGGGACGTTGCGGTGGCGGATGCGGCCGTTGCCGAACCAACAGATGCCGAACTTGCGGCCGAGCTTGCTGCCCAGGCGCCTGCAGCCCACCTGGCCCATGCCACTACCGAATCCGCCACCGGCCACCTGCTCGCCCTGCAGCGGGCCAACCGCGCCATCAAGGTCAACATCGGCGGCGTGGAACGCTTCGCTGCTGTTGAAGACGCCGCGCGGCTACGGGATGCCATCGGCGTCCCCCTACCCATGGGAGTGCCGCTCGCGTTCATTGAACCAGTGGCGGATCCCCTGACGGACCTCGTATCCCGCTATGCCCGCACCCACGGGCCCTTCACGGCGGCCGAAGCGGCAGCCCGGCTGGGCCTAGGCGTGGCAGTGGTCACCACCGCCCTCAAGCGCCTCGCCGCTGACGGCCGGGTGGTGGAAGGCGAGTTCCGGCCCCATGCGGTCCCGCCCGGGACGCAGCCGGCGGCAGTGAATCCGGCAGCTAACGATGTTGCTGCTACCCCTTCTGATGCCAACCCCGCTGCCACCAACCCTCCTGCTGCCGACCCCTCAGCACCCGCTGAAGGGCTCCACCCCGCCGCACCTGAAGCGCTCCATCCCGCCACGGTCAGTGAGTGGTGTGATGCCGAAGTACTCCGCAAACTGCGCCGCCGGTCGCTGGCAGCACTGCGGGCAGAGGTGGAGCCTGTCGACGCGTCTGCGTACGGCCGTTTCCTGCCGGCCTGGCAGCATGTCCGTACCCCCGGCGCGGGCCGCGGCCAACCGGGTTTGCGCGGGCTGGACGGCATCGTCACAGCCATCGACCAGCTCTCGGGTGTCCCGGTCCCCGCGTCCGCCTGGGAGCCCCTGGTCCTGGCCTCCCGGGTCTCCAACTACCAGCCGGCCATGCTCGACGAACTGATGGCCGCCGGCGAGGTGCTTTGGTCCGGAGCAGGAGCACTGCCCGGAAACGACGGCTGGATCAGCCTGCACCTGGCCGACTCAGCCGAGTTGACCCTGAATCCGGCCATCGACTATGAACCAGGCGGCGCCCAGCAGCGGCTCCTGGAGCACCTACGCAACAACGGTGGCGGCTATTTCTTCCGGCAGCTGACTGAGGTGGCCGGCGGAATGGACTCAGTTCTGAGTGACCAAGAGGTTGTCACCGCATTGTGGGACCTGGCCTGGGCCGGCCGCATCACCGGCGACACGTTTGCTCCCGTCCGGACTCTGATCGCCGGCGGGCACACGGCCCACCGGCAGGTTGCCCGCGCACCCAGGGCACGTGCGCCGCGACTGAGCCGGCTGGGCCGTTCCCACGGAACCGGCCTGATGGGCTCGGCGGGTATGGGCAGCGGCCGGTACGGGACGTCAGCAGGCACGGCAACACCACCCCTGGCAGCAGGCCGCTGGTCCGCGCTACCGCAGCCCGAACTCGACCCCACGATCCACGCCCGCGCCACTGCCGAGCTCCTGCTGGACCGCTACGGCGTGGTGACCCGCGGCTCGGTGATGGCAGAACAGATCCTTGGCGGATTCGGGTTGATGTACAAAGTCCTGGCCCGGCTCGAGGAAGCAGGCCGCTGCCGCCGCGGCTACTTCATCGAGCATCTGGGAGCTGCCCAGTTCGCTGTGCCGGCCACCGTTGACCGGCTCCGTTCCTACTCCGAGGACACTCAGCTCGCCAAGCCCGAGCCTGCTGCGCTTGCCCTGGCCGCCACTGATCCCGCCAACCCCTATGGCGCGGCCCTCCCCTGGCCCGCGCTCCACGACGAAGCCGGAACCGGGCACCGTCCCGGACGGAAGGCGGGTGCACTGGTGGTGCTGGTGGACGGCGCGCTGGTCCTGTACGTGGAACGGGGCGGAAAAACCCTGCTGGCCTTCAGCGACAATGACACTATCCTCGCCGCGGCCGGCTTGGCGCTGGTCAGTGTGGTGACCCGCGGCGCTGTCGACAAGCTGATCATGGAGAAAGTGAACGGCCACGGGATCCTGGATACGCCCGTTGCCGCGGCGCTCAGTTCGGCCGGAGCCTACTCCACGCCCAAGGGGCTGAGGATTCGTGCCTGAGGGGGATTCGGTCTGGCGCGCAGCCAACCAGCTGCACCAGGCGCTGGCGGGACAGAAACTGATAGCGTCCGACTTCCGGGTGCCCCGCTTCGCCACGTTGAATCTGGCCGGATGGACGGTGGCGGAGGTGGTTCCCCGCGGCAAGCACCTGCTGATGCGGGTAGTGGGCCCGGAGGACAAAAGGCTTACCATCCACTCGCATTTGAAGATGGAGGGCACCTGGCAGGTCTACCCGCCAGGCGGCAGGTGGCGTAAGCCGGGATACACGGCCCGATGCGTGCTGCGCACGCCGGTGGCGGACGCCGTCGGATTTTCCCTTGGCATTGTTGAAGTGGTGGCCACGGCCAATGAGGACTCCATCGTGGGGTTCCTTGGCCCTGACCTTTTGGGACCTGACTGGGACCTGGACGAAGCGGAGCGGCGGGTGCGTGCCGCCCCGGATGTCCCTATCGGTGTTGCCCTGCTGGACCAGCGCAACCTGGCGGGAATCGGCAACATTTACCGTTGTGAGGCCTGCTTCCTGTCCGGTGTCCATCCGGCGTCACCGGTATCCGCCGTCCAGGATGCGCGGACCATGATGATGGATGCCAAGCAGCTGCTCGAAGTAAACCTCGGTCCCGGCCGCCGCGTCACCATCCTCAACGCCAAAGGCCTGCCGGTGGGGAGAATGGCCGGACGGCCGGGTTATTGGGTGTACCGCAGAGAGCACCAGCCCTGCCTCAAGTGCGGAACGCCGATCCGGCGGGGCGTCCTGGGGAAGTTGAACGGCGAGGAAGAACGGGACATCTACTTCTGCCCCCAGTGCCAGCCGCTCCTGGGTTAGGGGGTCCAAGCGCAGGCGTCCTGGCCTCAGCGCCCGGACAAGGCGCCCTGCCCGGGCCTCCGGGGAGTCCCACTAGCCGTTGCTGACCAGTGGTTCCGGAGTAACGGAGCCGGCGTCGTCCCGCCCCTGCGGGTCGGGTTCGGCTGGGAGCGCGGCGGGCACCATAAACACCGGGAGCAGCAGCTGGACCAGGGGTCCAATCGCGAGGGCGTAGACAACAGTGCCCACACCCACTGAGCCGCCCAGGAGCCAGCCGACGGCCAGGACCACCACCTCAATCAGTGTGCGCGACAACCTGACGGACCATCCGGTGCGCCGGGCAAGGCCCGTCATCAGGCCGTCCCGGGCGCCGGGTCCAAACCGTGCACCGATGTAGCAGGCGGAAGCGATGCCGTTCAGCAGCACTGCACCTGCGAGCATGGCGGCCTGCCCGCCCAGGTGGGAGAAAGCCGGGATCAGGGCAAGGCTGATGTCCGCGAAGACGCCCACCAGCACGGCGTTGCACAATGTGCCGAACCCAGGCCGTTGCCGCAGCGGAATCCAGAGAAGCAGCACCAGGAAACTCACGATGATGACCACAAGGCCGATGCTGAGCCCGGTCCGCCCGGCCACGCCTTGGTGAAAGACGTCCCACGGGTCCAGGCCCAGTCCGGCCCGGATGAACAGGGCGATTGATATTCCGTACATGGCGAGGCCGAGGAAGAGCTGGAGGAGTCTGCGGGTCAACATGGGAACCACCCTCGCAGAAAACTGGCATTGAATTCCATAGCCAGTTTGGAATACTGGCCTTATGTCCCCTCTCAGCGCTGCCGCCCTTGCCCGCCTTCTGGGAACGTGGCACCTTGGCGCCGCGCCCGCCTACCGTGAGCTGGCCGACGTCGTACGCCTCCTGGTCCTGGACGGCCGGGTGGCGCTGGACACCGCCCTGCCCAGCGAGCGGGCGCTGTCCGAATCCCTGGGCGTCAGCCGCACCACCGTAACCGCCGCCTACGGACTCCTCCGGGAGCAAGGATTTGTGACCAGCGGACAAGGCAGCAGGAGCCGGACCCGGATTCCACGCACAACGCCTGCCGGCAGCACGTTGCTCGCTGACCCAGTGCCTGGTGGTCCAGCGCTGGCAGGGCCTGGACCCGCGGCACCCGGACTGGCCGCGCCTGAGGGGCTGATCGACCTCGCCTATGCGTCCCTTTCCGCGAGCGGTGAGGTAGTACACCGCGCGTTCGCGGCGGCCCTCACCGAGCTCCCGGCCCTGCTCCCGGGATTCGGCTATGACGCCGTCGGCCTGCTCCCCCTGCGCCAGGCAATAGCGGCCCGGTACACGGCAGCCGGGGCACCTACTACGGCAGACCAGATCCTGGTGACGTCGGGCGCGCAGCACGCCTTGAACATCGTCCTCCGGGCCCTCGCCGGGCGGCAGGACAGGGTGCTGGTGGAGCACCCAAGCTACCCGAATGCCCTTGACGGCATCCGCGCCGCCGGTTGCCGGCCAACCCCGGTGGCATTCTCCAGCACCCCCGCAAGCGGCGGTGGCAGCGGGCGGTTTGCTCCGGCCTGGGACATGCAGGCACTCCAGGCCACCCTGATGCAGCAGCGCCCCAGACTCGCCTACGTAGTGCCGGACTTCCACAATCCCACCGGACAAGTGATGCCCGACCCCCAACGCCGCCTCCTGGTCAAGGCGGCGGCGGCCGCGGGAACCACGCTGGTGGTGGATGAAACCCTGCGGGAGCTGAACCTCGACTGCGTCCAGACCACTCCGGTGGCTGCCTTCAGTCCAGCAGTGGTAACCATCGGATCGCTCAGCAAGTCGCACTGGGCAGGTCTCCGCACCGGATGGATCAGGGCTTCCGGGGACCTGATCCAGCGGTTCGCGGCGGCACGGACCTCCCTGGACCTGGGCGGACCTGTCATGGAACAACTGGCCGCGGCGCATCTCGTCCGCGCCCTGGACGAGCCGCTGCCGGCCCGGCTTACTGCCCTGGGGGACAGCCGTGGCGCCCTGCTGGAGTTGCTGGCCGGATACCTGCCGGAGTGGGAAACGGCGTACCCATCCGGCGGCCTGTCCGTCTGGTGCAGACTGCCCGCGCCCATCAGCACGGCGCTGACGGTCATCGCACCCGACCATGGGATCCGGCTGGCGGCAGGGCCGCGCTTTGGGATTGGCGGCGCCTTCGAACGCTACCTCCGGGTGCCGTTTACCTTGCCCCCGGAGAAACTGGAGTCCGCGGTGCTTGCCCTGCGGTCAGCGCAGGACCGGCTGGACGCCGCCCCCCAACTCCGCCGGACCCTGAAGGACGCCCCCGCCGTCGCCATTGCCTGATGGGCGTCGCCATCGCCTGGCCGGCGTTGGACAATGCCTGTGGGTGCGGCTATGCCTGGGCGAGTTGCTATTGCCTGGCGGGGGTTGACGGTGCCGCGGCTTGCCTTGGGGACCTGCCCATCCGCTGCCTGGCAGTACTGGTACCGGCCCCGACAGGGACATGGGTGGTGGCCTTCGCCAGCCCGAATAGGGGCATCCCGTTATAGATGGCTTCTATTCCGGCCGCAGGCACCTGGTAGGTTTCATGCCAGACACCAACGTCTCCACTCCCGGCTGTTTCCTTCATGAATCGGCGCCAGGGCTCCAGGTGGGGCGACTCCCGGTCCGCAGCGAACTTCCGCAGGTGTTCCGGGCTCTCCCAGTAGCTGAGCAGCATGGTGGTCCGCCCGAACCACTGTTCAGATCCCAGCATTCCCGACGACGGGTCCAAGGCCAGGTGCTGGAGCATCCGCGGCATTGCTGCAGCGACCTTCCCAACTGTCGCCGCCTTCCACCACCGGTTTGCCCGCATGCCGATCAAAAAGACAGTGACTGAGTCACGGCCGGGCTCAGCGGTGTACCGGCCAGAAAAAACACTCCCTGCCATGGGAAACTCCTTGGTACTGGTTTTCGTAACGATGTCCGTAACGACGTTACAAAACAAGGTTATGCAACAATGGGTTCCGTGGCAAGACCCGTGATACATAACGATTCCCTGAAGCATGAACTGCTCGCCGTAACGGCTGACCTGGTGGACCGGGACGGGCCCGCCAGGGTGACCCTGCGGGATGTGGCATCCGCGGCAGGGACTTCCACTACTGCCGTTTACTCCTTGTTCGGCGGGAAGTCCCAGCTCCTGACTGCGGTCGTGGACGACGGGTTCGCTTCGTTCCGGGACTCGCAGGTTGCCGCTGCACCGGGTGGACTTCGTGAGCTTGGAGTCGCCTACAGGATTTGGGCCCTGGAGCATCGCGCGCTGTACCGGCTCATGTTCGGCGGCGCGCTGGCGGCCTACGTTGATTGCCGGCCCACCCCGGAGGTGGCCGCCGGCGCCATGCAACCCCTGATCGACGCCGTTGCTGCCGCGCAGTCCGAGGGGGTCCTGCTGCCGGCGTCCGTTGAGATGATTGCCTTCGCCATCTGGGGCCAGGTGCACGGCGTGGTGAGCCTGGAGCTCGCCCAGGTGGGCCCACCGGACGCCGACTGGGCAGCTGCCTACACCGCAGCCCTCGACGCCATTGCCCGCGGCTGGGCTGCCTGATCCAATCCGCAAGCTGATGGTATCGGCGAAGGGCTTCGGACGTGTGCAGCCCCGGGAGCGCTGGAGGCAGCAGCCGGGCCCCGTAGAATTGTCCGGTGATGAAATCCCCCCTCCCCGTGCGCGACGGCGTCAATGCCACCCGCCTGCGCCTTCCCGTGGAGGGCCCCTGGGACACCGCAATGGACTACATGATGCACCGCTGGGGGCATATTGATCCGCAGGGCATCGAGGACAGGTTTGACGCGGGCGAGATCGTTGGCGAAGGCGGTACCCCGCTGAACCGCACCACGCGGCTGCAGGACCATACGTTCATCTGGTACTACCGGACGCTGCCGCCGGAAACCCGCATTCCCGTGGAGCTGGACATCCTGCACCAGGACGAGCACCTACTGGTGGTGGACAAGCCCCATTTCCTGCCCACCACCCCCGGCGGCACCTATATCCAGGAATCCGCGCTGGTCCGCCTGCGGAACCAGCTGGACCTGCCGGACCTGATTCCCATGCACCGGCTGGACCGCATGACGGCCGGCGTCCTGCTGTTCTCGACAAACCCCGACACCCGCGGCAAGTACCAGGTGCTTTTCGAGAAACGCCAGGTGCAAAAAAACTATGAGTGCGTGTCCGCCGCGGAGCCCGCGGAAGGGTATCCCGCCGTCGAATTTCCCGTGGTGGTGCGCAACCGCATGACCAAGTCGCGCAGCTACCTGCTGGCCGAGGTAATTGACGGCCAGCCCAACGCGGAAACGCGGATTGAGCGGCTGGAAACGTTCGACGCCGACGCTTCCGCCGCCGCTGCGGCACCCGGCAGTCCCAAGGGCCGGGCGCTGTACCGGCTGGAACCCCACACCGGAAAGACCCACCAACTGCGGGTGCACATGGCGTCCCTGGGGCTCGGGATCGTTAATGACGCGTTCTATCCGGAGTTGCTGGACAAGGCTCCGGATGACTACACCAAGCCCCTGCAGCTCCTGGCCCGCGGCATCGGGTTCGTGGACCCCATCGCAGGCAAGCCGGTGGAGTACCGGAGCCGCCTGCAGCTCAGCGAAGCCAGGGCGCTCCCGTAAAACGAAGGCCCCGGTGCCGCTTGTCCTACATGCCGCGCATCACAGCGGCGGAGGCATGCAGCCATGCCTCGCGGGTGCCTGGCTGCAGCGCCTGGTAGTTCAACCGTGCACCCGAGACGAGGGATTTGTCGTAAGGTACATCCAGCACTTCCCTGGTCAGGCTCACGAAATGCCTGCGCGCCCTGGCATGAAGTTGCACGTCGGTTTGCCCGGAGGGTGCCGCGAGCAACGTCACGGCGTTGCTCACTTTGGCCTGGAACCCGCGCTCGCGCAGTCCGTCAACGAGCCAGACGGCACTGGCTACGGTATCTTCCCGCAGGGTGGAGATGATGACCAGTTCATCGGCCGCCTGCACAGCCGCCTGCCAGTTGGAGGACCGCATATTGTTGCCGGTGTCCACCACTATGATCCGGTAGAAGCGGCGCAGGGCCGTGTGCAGGCGGTCGAATTCGCGGCTGCCAATGGTGGCTGCTCCGGCCGCGTCCTCGTCCGAGGCCAGCACGTCAAACTGCGTCGAACCCTGGTAGCGCACGTACCGGTCCAGGTCCCCGATCCGTCCCAGGACGGGGCTTTCGAAGCGATCCACCTCCTCCAGCAGGTCCACTGCCGTCCGCGGGTGGACGGCCAGCGGCGCCCTCCACCCAAGGGTGCCCCGGGTTTCATTGTTGTCCCACGCCAGCGTGTAGCCGCCACGCTCGATGCCCATCGTGGCGGCTAGAAGCAGGGTGGCGGTGGTTTTATGGGCGCCGCCCTTGGGGTTGACGACAACGACAGTCCTGGGTCCATCCAGGCGCCGCTGGACATCTTCCCTGGCGTTCAAATGGGCGCGTTCGCGGCGGCCGGGGGCAGGGTTGATGGCATTGCCGGTGAGCCGGCGGACGGCTCCCTGCCAGCCTGCCTCGCTCAGCACTGCCGGCGGCGTGGGCCGTTCGGCGAGGAAATCCTGGAGGGAGGGGACGCCGTCGTGTGTGGCCGCGGACGGGGCTTCGATAGCCATGGCGGACTCTTCTTTCTGTGACGGCCCGGGTTTCTGCACCTGAGCCGGCCGACGTGGCTGCATGGCCGCCGCCGCTGGCTTCCCCGGACTTCCACCCGCGCTTCTGGGCGCGCGCTTTTCCCGGCGGCGGTGGAGTGCCGGGAGTGCGGCCGGGGGGGGGTAGAGGGGGATGGCGTGGCCTGGGAGGGGGGGGGGGGGGGGGGGGGGGG
>NZ_JBNHFF010000057.1:0-15060 GCF_059089965.1 Arthrobacter sp. SPT-J7 | reverse complement strand
CGTGAGCCCAGTTCCCGTGCTGCCCTCTTTAACACGGCTGTGCGGTAGAAACCGGCTAGCTGCTGGGCCCTTCCGTCTGTGGAGCACGCGATGATCGCGTCGGCCCTGGGCTCCCCCGACTCCAGTGCCTTGGCCAGCACCTGTACGGCAGCCGAGACCCGGGGCATGTCGCACGCCAGCACGAGGGTGTATGCGGTTTCGCTTGCGGCTTGGGCGAGGGCCTCCAGCCCTGCTGCCACCGCGGCAGCAGGTCCTGCGAACTCCGGCTGCTCGCGGCAGGAGATCACCCCTGCCGGGAGGGCGCCGGGGTCTGGACCAACCACTACTGTGCGCGCTGCACCGGAGGCCGCGGCAAGAGCCCGCTGCAGGAGGGTGTCACCGTGAAAGACCAACCCCTGTTTGGGCACGCCGCCGAGCCTGGATGACCGGCCTCCGGCCAGGATCAGGGCGTTGAAGTACAAGAAGTCTTGTTCCACTCCCCCAGCCTAGTCGGGCGCCGGCCGGGCAACGTACTCACGCGGCAGGTTGGGGGGCAGCACTAATCCGGCAGCCGAACCAGGGGATCAGGCAGCACGCTCCGGCAGCAGGAAAGGATCCCACGCGGGCGTCGGCTTCTCGAGTTCCTTAATCTGCCAAACTGTGCCATGCGGAGGCTCTGGGACGAACCGCAGCTTCCAGCCCATCTCAACGGGTGTGTGGTCGCCTTTGAGGTTGTTGCACCTCAGGCAGGCCGCCACCAGGTTTTCCCAGGATTCGGCTCCCCCGCGTGACTTTGGGTGAACATGATCGATGGTGTGCGCAGCTTTTCCGCAATAAGCACACTTGTGCCCGTCCCGTCGGAGCACTCCGCGCCGGCTGACAGCGGTCGACTGGTTATATCTGGGACGGATGTAGCGGTTCAGGAGGATCACGGACGGGCGGCCCAGGATTTCCTGGGGGCCCACTACGGGATCGTCCCCTTCGGCAACAACGCTCGCCTTGCCCGTGAGCACAAGCACCAGCGCCCGGCGGAAAGTAATAACCGCCAGCGGTTCATATCCAGCATTCAGAACGAGAGTGCGCATGCACGTACCTCTTCACGGCCGCACCCGTCAGGGGCACGAGGGCCGGCTGCCCTCGGCATGTCCGGGCTATGGATCGACACCACAAGAGTAAACAAAGAAATGCATTATCGGCTAATTGCTGGAGCACGCACTGCCGTGTCCGGCCGAAATTCGGTGGCCGCCCGCCGCATCCCAGGTAGGCACACGGAGCTGCCCAGGCGGTTAACTGAATAGGACCCCCGCCGACGAGGCAGGGGTCCTGTTCAATGTTGATCAGCCGTGGCTACGGCCGCGGTTTATCAGCTGACGCGGATGAACACCGGGCCGGAGCCAACGTTGGCGCTGAAGACAACGGTCTGGTTGCCGTTGTAGCCACCGTGTACCGCCTGGCCGTTACCAGCGTAGACAGCCACATGGGCCATGCCGGCGCCGCCGTCGGCGTAGTAAATCAGGTCGCCCGGCTGAGCTTCAGCAGCGCTCACCGTACGGCCCAGGGAAAGGTAGCCTGCAGGCCAGTCGTGGAAGTTGATGCCCACGGCAGCCAATGAGTTGGTCACCAGCATGGTGCAGTCCTGCATGACGCCAAGCTGGGCGTAAGCGGCGGACAGGATGGCTGCACCCTTGCCGCTTGCCGAGGCAGGAGCTGCGGGGGCTGCCGCAGCCGGAGCCGTGGCGGTTACCTTTGCGACCGCGGCGGTCTTTGCGGCCGGCGCAGGAGCCGGAGCGGCTTCCTGGACTTCAACCTCAGGCTCCGGAGCTTCAACAACGGGAGCCGGGGTGGTGGTCACAGCGGGCTTCTCGAAGGAGATGGCAATGGTGGAAGCGGCGGAGATCGGAGCCTCAACCGTTGATTCAACTTCCAGGTTGGAGGCCGGGGCAGAGTCACGCTGGACGTTGGCGTCAGCAGCGTTGGCAGCGAGGCCGCTGGTAAGGACCAGGCCGGAAGCGGCTGCTATAACAGCCGCCTGTCGCCCTACGCCGCCGGCGTTCTCGCCAACAGCTTTGGCACTGATGGCGAGCGAGTTGGTTTTGGTGACCTCGGCGCGGTGCCGTGCGGTTGCACGAGTAGTCATCAGTTCTCTCTTTCGTTTTCCTTCAAACCGCTTGTAGGCAGCCAAAGGTGTTTGGACGCGCCGGCATCTTGGGGGTACGCCGGCACGCCCCGAACGGGGATGTGTGGTGATTTAGCGAAGAGCGTGTTTGGGCAATGAAAGCCCTTGGACCCTGGGGTCGAAGAACTAGTTCATAGTGAAAAACGCGGAAGAGCCGGTAGCAGCTACCGAGTGCAGCAGCGTTCCCTGGGACGGGTTCAGGGCGCTGATCATCATGCCGTTGCCGACGTAGATGCCGACGTGCGCGCCGCCGTTCTGCATGACCAGGTCACCCGGCTGCGGCGTGGAGGTGGGCTTCATTGCAGTCCACGCGTTAACGCGGGGGATGCTGATGCCGGCCTGGGCGTAGACCCACTGGGTAAAGCCTGAGCAATCCCAGCCGTTGGGAGTGGTGCCGCCCCAAACGTACGGACGGCCGATGCCGGTGTAGGCAATGCCCGCGATTCCGGAAGTGGAAGCGGAGGCAACGGTTTCAGTGAGCTTCTGCGGGGCGGATTCCGGAGCAGCTGCGGTGGTAGCGGTGGTAGCGGTCCGGTTGCCGGAGGCAGTGGATTGCGCACGCACCGTTTCGACCTTGGGTGCCGGCGTGGTTTTGACCACGGGGCGCTCAAAGGAAACGGTAGCCGTGGGTGCCGCTGTGACCGCGAGGGTGCTCTGTGCGGATCCGGACTCAGTGGAGGCGGAAACACCAGCGGTGGTGTCCGCTGCATTGGCCGGCAGGCCCATGGTCAGGATGAGGCCGGACGCAGCTGCGATGACTGCAGCCTGGCGACCTACTGTCCCGGCATTGGCACTAACAGCCTTGGACATGGAGTCCAGGGGGTTGGTACGAACCGGTTGCGCACGGTGGCGCGCAGAATTATGGCGTGAAGACACGAAGGTAGCCTCTCCCAATGCCTACGAGGTGAGCTGTCGGATTCGGATGGGAGTCACCCGGCCGCGTAGCTTCCTGGGAAGCTTTTGCGACTTAACCCCAAGGCCTCCAAAAAGCTGAAGGCCAAAATTGGTTCCCCCGCCCCTGCCAGACGATGAAATGCGAACGGACCTTGAGCGGTGGCAGAGTTAGGCAATCCGCACAAGAGCGTCAACTTCGGAAAAGTTGGCGCGAGTTAGACGGTACAGCAGTTTTGGGTGAATGTCACATTCAGGTCACGGCTGGTCAAGTTCAAGTGATAGCTCACAGTCACTTGACTAAAGCCAGCCGGTCGGGTCAACAACCTCGCCATTGACCTGGACCTCAAAGTGGAGGTGGCAGCCGGTGGAGGCTCCTGTGGTCCCACTGAGGGCCACAACGTCCCCGCGGGACACCGTCTGCCCCTCCCTTACGCTGAAGGATGACAGGTGGTTGTAGGTGGTCTCCAGGCCATTGCCGTGATCCACCACCACACGATTGCCGCCCCCGTACTGGTGCCATCCAACGAACGTGACAGTTCCGGTGGCTGCGGCCAGCACAGAGGTGCCGCACTGGGCCACATAGTCCTGTCCCCGGTGGAAATCGCCGGAGCCTCCGGTGATGGGGCTGACCCGGTAGCCGAAGGGCGACGCAGTGGTCAGGGCAGCGAGCGGGGCACCAAGGCTTCCCGCGGAAGCGGCGCGGGTGATGGCGCCGGCAGACTGGGCACTGAGAAGTTGTTTCAGCTTGCCATCCGGGTCCGCCTGGGTAACTACAGCAGAGCGGCTGAAGTCGATCTGGGCGCCAGCTTCCGCGGAAACCTGCGGCTGGGGGGCAACAGCAGACGCGGCCGCAGGAGTGGATCCGGAGGCATCCGTTGCCATCACGGGACTGGTGGCCGGCACGGTCACGGTGAGTACCAGGCCGGTGGCAGCGAGGGCGATACCGGCCTTTTGGCCGATGCCGCTGGCAGCAGCGAACTCAGTGATCTGACGGAAGGGACCCCGACGGCGGCGCGCATCACGGTGCGGATCGCGGGGGCGTTCCGAGGTGATGGCTTCGACGACACGCGGTGTCGAAGCAGGGACCGCCGCGCGGCGGCGTCCCCTGGAATTCTGCATGGTCAAGAAGGGTTCCTCTCTGGAAAGCCTGCGAAGTTAGCTGTCGGATTCGGGTCAGAGAGTGCAAAGACCCGGTCCGCCGTAAGCAAGCTTCGGCACAGAGATATCCCGGAGGGATCCTTCACTGGAAGTGGCTTGCTGCTGACGGACTTCACCCCAAGGCAGTCCCCTGCTGCCGCTTGTGGTTCCCCCGCCTCTGCCAGTTACGACTCGTGCTCCTGATCCGCTGGCAGAGCTCGGCTCCAGATCAGGTAACGCTTTAATATCAACGCTTGGTTCAACTATAGATGCTTAAGCCGCAAAGTAACAATTCCGTTATCTTTGCGTAACTGCCTTCCCATGGGGTATCGGGCCCTTCGCCGCCTTCTAGCTGATCGCCACGAAGACGTGGGCGGCTACCTCCGGGGGCAGCTCAAGCGCCCCTTCGATGCCGGGAACCCGAACCGAAATGTAGTCGCCCACCCGTTCCAGCGACACGGCGGCACCCGGCCGGATGCCCCCCTCATCGAGCTGGGAGAGCAGTTCAGGCTCTACCTGGATGGGCTCGGCAAGCCGGCTGACGGTCACCACCGAGGCAGGACCGTACGACTTCATTGCCTCCAGAAGGCTGATGGCTCCGTCCGCGAAACCCAGGGACGGCACGCCGCCGAGGGCAGCAAGGCCCGGAATCGGATTTCCGTAGGGGGACTCCGTGGGGTGGTTCAGCAACTCGTAGATGCGCCGTTCCACCCGCTCGCTCATCACGTGCTCCCAGCGGCAGGCTTCATCGTGGACATAGGCCCAGTCCAGTCCGATCACATCAGCGAGAAGGCGTTCGGCCAGGCGATGCTTGCGCATTACTTCGGTGGCACGCTTCCGGCCCGTCTCGGTGAGCTCAAGGTGGCGGTCGCCTGAGACCACAACCAGCCCGTCCCGCTCCATGCGCCCGATGGTCTGGGAGACGGTAGGCCCCGAGTGCCGCAGCCGCTCGGCGATACGCGCACGAAGGGCAACGATGTTCTCTTCCTCGAGCTCCAGAATGGTCCGAAGGTACATCTCCGTAGTATCGATCAGATCCGTCATCCAGCTCAGCTCCTCGAGCACAGTACCTAGCGTTGTCCCACCGTATCGCCTTCACCGCGACGTAGTCCGTGGAAAAGCTTAGCCTATTTTGACTTTGTCCGATTAGTTCAGTGGGTGCGGGCGGGCCGTCTCATTGGCTGGACTATGACGGTTCCGGTTCCCGCCGATAGAGCGGTTCAGGCAGAATGAGGGAGGCCCTGGTTGCAGTCGTCCCCGGCTGCCGGCCACCAACATCCGACCGGACCAAAGCCATGTCCACGCCGAAATTGGAGCACCCGTGAGCGAAACCAGCATCACTATTCCCGCCGACCTCCTGCCCCAGGATGGACGGTTCGGCGCCGGGCCTTCCAAGGTCAGGCAGGAGCAGATCGATGCGCTGTCCGCGGCTTCGAAGAACATCCTCGGCACGTCCCACCGGCAGGCCCCGGTCAAGAACCTCGTGGGTTCCGTCCGCGAAGGTCTCAGCCAGTTCTTCCGTGCCCCCGACGGCTACGAAGTGGTCCTGGGCGTTGGCGGTTCGACGGCTTTCTGGGATGTGGCGAGCTTCGGCCTGGTTGAAAACAAGGCCCAGCACCTTTCCTTCGGCGAGTTCGGGTCCAAATTTGCGGCAGCCACCAACAAAGCGCCCTTCCTGGGCTCCTCGTCCATCATCAAGTCCGAGCCGGGCACACGCCCTTCAGCCACGGCCGAAGCCGGCGTGGACGTTTACGCCTGGCCCCAGAACGAGACCAGCACGGGCGTTTCAGCCCCGGTACAGCGTGTTGCCGGCGCAGATGAGGGTGCCCTGGTACTGGTGGATGCTACCTCTGCCGCGGGCGGGCTGGACGTGGACGTCGCGGAAAGTGACGTCTACTACTTTGCTCCGCAGAAGAATTTTGCGTCGGACGGAGGCCTCTGGCTTGGGCTGTTCTCCCCCGCCGCCCTGGAACGCGCGGCGCGGATCAAGGCGGGTGACCGCTGGATTCCGGATTTCCTGGACCTGCAGACGGCCGTCGACAATTCGCGGTTGAACCAGACCTACAACACGCCCTCACTCTCCACGCTGGTAACGCTGGACGCCCAAGTGCAGTGGCTGAACTCCAACGGCGGACTGGACTTCGCTTCTTCGCGCACGGCAGACTCTGCCGGACGTATCTACAGCTGGGCAGAGGCTTCGGAGTTCGCAACCCCGTTCGTGACGAAGCCGGATGAGCGTTCAAACGTCATCGCAACCATTGACTTCGATGAGTCCGTGGATGCCGCAGTGGTCGCCAAAGTCCTTCGCGCCAACGGGATCGTGGACACCGAGCCGTACCGCAAGCTCGGCCGCAACCAGCTGCGCATTGCAACCTTCGTGGCCATTGAACCGGCCGATGTTTCCGCGCTTCTTGCGAGCATCGACTATGTGGCGGGCGAACTGCGCAAGTGATCGAAACTGCCCACGTAACCGGCTGACGTAACCTCCGGCCTTAACGCACGACGGCGCCGCCCGGGTCCTGCCCGGTCGGCGCCGTTGCGTTTCTTAGCTCAGTTTCCTTGTTTGGGCGCGGTTGTTTCCGTGCCTTAATCTGTCCCGGAGTGCTGGCCTGAGGGCTGCTCCGCCACGTCAGCTTCCTCAACTTCGGCCTGGTCCACCTGTGGTTGGTCGTCATGGGCCTGGTCATCCGGGACTACATCGTCCAGGGCTCCAGCATCCCCATCGACAGGCTGAGTGGCGGCAGGTTGGGTGGCGGCAGGCCCGGCGGCGTCTGTTTCCAGCACATCAGCGTGGTCAGCACGTCCATCAGTCGGCTCTGCACCGGCGGCGGGCGTAGCGGCTTCCGCCTCGTGCGACCGGTCCTCACCGCGCCCCGATTCCTGTTCCTGTTCATCCTCGGGCCGGACCCGTTCGGCCCACGGAACCCATTCAGGGGCGAGGATGGACTCCTCGGACGGCAAGAGGCCGAGCTCGTTAACCGTGACCACCTTGGACCGCGAATTCCGGGTCAGCACCGCGAACCACTGCCAGCCGGCATAGCCGGGCAGCCTGCACGCAAAGAGGTGGGTGACCAGGCGGTCGCCTTCGCTCTTGGCCGCGAGGTGCTGCCCAACATCCGCCGCCGCGGTGATGCCTTCGATGGCTGCTCGAGCCGTGTCCACGGCAGCAGCAAGAAAAGCGTCCGGCTTACCGGTACGCCATACGGGCACACCGGCGCGTCGCTTGGCTGGTTTCGCCACCCCAGGCACCTGGCCGGCTGGGACAGCGGTGCCACCGGCGGCCCCGCCCGCTGCAGCACCGGCCTGCAGCTGCGCCGTGTCCCCCGGCACCGGGTCCATCGATTCAATGTCCATTGACTCCAAACCCCGTGGCTCCAGGGGCATTGACTCCGGATCGAGTGACTCCAGGTCCTGCTGATCAGCTTCCCGGTTCATAAAGGCCTAAACGTCCAGCTCGTCGGCAACCTTACGCAGGGCCGCGGCGATGGCCTTGCCCTTATTGCCTTCCGGGTACTTGCCTTTGGAAAGGGTTCCGGACAGGTTGTCCAAAACAGTAACGAGGTCCTGGACCAGCGGCGCAAGGTCCTTCGCGCTGGGTCGCTTGGCCTTGGCGATGGACGGCGTCTTGTCCAGCACACGCAGGCCCAGGGCCTGGGCCCCCTTGCGGCCGTCAGCCACACCAAACTCGACGCGGGTGCCTGCTTTCAACTCTGTTACGCCCTCAGGCAGCGACGATTTGGGCAGGAAGACTTCCTGGCCATCTTCGCCCGCGAGGAATCCGAAGCCCTTTTCCTTGTCATACCACTTGACCTTGCCGGTAGGCACGTAATCAACCTTCTTCGTTCTGACGTCTTGAGACACGGCCGGCCGTCACCGCATCCACATTGTTGTGCGGGTCCAAGGTGTGACGGCTGGGAGACCGTGTTGGTCTGTATCCCTCAAGGTTATCCTGCCCGGTGCCGTAATCCTGCTTTCGATGGCTCCCCGCAAGTGCGACCCTGCAGCCATGCCGGGAGTGCCAGACCGGGCTGTTAGCGTTACGTTCATGACACCCTCGCGTTACCGGCGTCCCCTGACGATCCTCGGCGCAGTTATTGCAGTGCTTTCGCTGGTGGCGGTGGCTGCCGTTGTGGCATTCGCCTTCGCCGGTTCGGTTGCTCCTGCCTGGGTCACCTACACCGCCCTCTACGGCCTGCCGCTGGCGTTCCTCCTGATGCTGTTCCTTGTTCTTGACAGCGTTGCCGGGCGCCGCCGGGCAGGAAAACCGGGCGGGCGGTAACGTTGGACTGATGTCCCTTATTCGCGCGCTCAGTAAGGACCTGGAGGCCCGCAGCGATGACTCGTTGCGGGCGCTGTTCGACGCGCGTCCGGATCTCGTTTCCCCCCCGGTACCGGACTTCGCCGCCCTCGCTGCCCGGGCCAGCGGGCGCGTCAGCGTCCAGCGTGCGCTGGAACGCCTCAACCGGCCACAGATGCAGGTCCTGGAAACCCTCCATCTGTGCACCAACACGGATACGGAGCACAGCGCCTCCGCCGCAGGACTGCGCAAACTGATCTCGGGTTCCACGGTTGCCGCTGTGGAACGGATCCTGGCGTCCCTGCAGGAACTCGCCCTGGTGCACCGCGCAGAACCCCCGCACGGATCACCCGCCAGCGGCAACAGGCAGCGCTATTACCTCCCCGTCGGCAGCCTCAAGGATGTGGTGGGGATTTATCCTGCTGGGCTCGGCCGCAGCTATACCGAACTGGTGCGCCTCCAGCCGGCCTTTGCGCAGCGGGCGGTCCAGCTCGTTTCCGAGCTTCACCGCAGCGGTGCAGCCATCCATGGAGCCACAACGCCCATGGAGGCAGCGCTTGCCCTGCAACGCTGGACGTCCTCGCCGGAGAACCTCCGGGACATCTTGTCCACTGCTCCGGAACGGACGGCGGCCCTGCTCGCCCGGTTCAGGAACTGGGCCATGGGTGCCGTTCCCCAGGCGCAACGCAAGGCGTCCATCACCGCCGAAGGATCCGACGTCGGGCCCATCGACTGGCTACTGGCACGCGGCCTGCTGGTGCCGCTGGACGCCGCCCACGTGGAGCTGCCGCACAGCGTGGGGCTCTCGCTGCGGGGCGGTGCCATCATCGATGATTTCAGGCTGTCGCCGCCGGTTCCCGAGCTTGGCCGGACCAGTGCGGCCTTGCGGCGGAATGCTGCCCTGGGGGCCATCAGCGAGACGCTGCGGCTCGTGGGCGAAGTACTTCATGCGGTGCGGGAACAGCCCATGGCCACACTGCGCAGCGGCGGCGTAGGTGTCCGCGAGATGCGGCGGCTGGCCGAGATGCTCCGGATCGACCAGCCCCGTGCCGGGCTTCTCCTGGAGCTCTGCGGGCTCGCCGGGCTGATCCGCCTGGATGTGGACTCATCATCTTGGGTCCAGCCGCCGGAGCTGGAATGGCTCATCCTGCCCAGGCAGGAACAGTGGCTTTGGCTCGTCAACGCCTGGCTGGCCAGCGAGCGCGTACCGTCCCTGGTGGGGCAACCGATTAACGGGGCTCCAGGAGCCGCAGCTCACCGTGCCGCTTCCGGGAGCACCATCATCGCATTGTCAGCCGAAGCGCAACGGCCCGACGCCCCCGTCGTACGCAAACGGATCCTGGAGATCCTGAACGAACTCACCCGGGAAGCAGCAGCCCCTGACGGCACTGCACCCGTCCTGGACGCGCCAGCGGTACTCCAACGCGCAGAGTGGGCCCAGCCGCGGATGGCCCGCCGCTTCAGCTCATTGATCCGCGGAGTCCTGGCAGAAGCCGAAATACTCGGGCTGCTGGGCTCCGGGGCGTTGAGCCAACTGGGAAGCGCCATCGCGGACGACGATCCCGAGGCCGCCCTCTCCATCCTGGGCGAGCACCTGCCCGCGGAATTGAACCATGTACTGCTCCAGGCGGACCTCACCGCCGTTGCCCCCGGATACCTCGCCCCGGCGCTGACCGAGAAACTGCTGCTTATGGCTGACGCCGAAGGCCAGGGTCCGGCCACCATCTACCGGTTCTCGCCCGGCTCCATCCGGCGCGCCCTGGACGCTGGCCATGATGCCTCCACCGTGTTGGAATTCCTGAGGGAACACTCGGCCACTGCGGTACCTCAGCCGCTGCAGTACCTCGTGGAGGATACTGCGGCCCGGCACGGTCGGCTGCGGGTGGGCGCAGCGGCCAGTTTCGTCCAGAGCGAGGATGAAGCTGCACTTCTGGAGCTGCTGGCCGGGCCGAAGACGGAGGGGCTGGGCCTGGTCCGGATTGCGCCCACGGTCCTCATATCGTCGGCGCCACCGCGGGAAACAGCGCAGGTTCTTCGGAGCCTGGGCCTTTCCCCGTCCTTTGACGATTCGGAGCAGCCGGTGCTCAAGCTCCGGCGCGTTCCCGCGCCCCACACCCCGTCCCGCCCCATCTACACTGCCCCAAGGACAGCCCCGCCGGCGGAGGAAGTACAAGCACAACTTGATGTGCTGCGCCACCGTCCTGCCGCCGTCGGCACTTCTCACGGCGCGGATGCAGACCACACTGGCGAGGCAGCGACGCAGCTTGGCTTAGAGGCGCTGCAGCGGGCTATCCGGCTCAAGCAGCGCATCAGCATGAATGTGGTGGACGGCCTGGGGAATGCCAACCTGGAAATTGTTGTTCCCCTATCAGTAAGCGGCGGACGGGTGCGGGTCTTCGACCCCGCGAAGGACACCGAACGGGTGCTGTCCATCCATCGCATCATTGACATTGAGGCCGCAGAGGAACTGCGCCAGTGAAGGACTCCCCCGCGTGAACGACGGACCCCTGATAGTCCAAAGCGATAAGACCATCCTGCTCGAGGTTGACCATGAGCTCGCAACCGAAGCCCGGCACGCCATCGCGCCGTTCGCAGAGCTGGAACGCGCCCCCGAGCACGTCCACAGTTACAGGCTTACTCCGTTGGGCTTGTGGAATGCCCGTGCGGCAGGACTGGACGCCGAGAAGGTCCTCGACACCCTCCTGAAGTACTCCCGGTTCCCCGTGCCGCATTCGCTGCTGATCGATGTCGAAGAAACCATGTCCAGGTACGGCCGGCTGCGCTTGGAAAAGGATCCGCAGCACGGACTGGTTATGCGGACCGACGATTACCCGGTCCTGGAGGAAGTGATCCGGTCCAAAAAGATCCAGCCGCTGCTGGGCCCACGTATTGATGGTGAAACTGTGGTGGTGCACGCATCCCAGCGCGGACAGCTCAAGCAGCTCCTGCTCAAGATCGGATGGCCGGCAGAGGACCTGGCCGGCTACGTGGACGGCACCCCGCACCTGATCGCGCTGAATGAGGACGGCTGGAAACTGCGGCCGTACCAGCAGATGGCAAGCGACAACTTTTGGGCAGGAGGCAGCGGGGTTGTGGTGTTGCCCTGCGGGGCCGGCAAAACCCTGGTAGGTGCCGCAGCCATGGCGACCGGTTCCACCACCACCCTGATCCTGGTCACCAACACCGTTGCTGCCCGGCAATGGAAGGACGAGCTGCTCAAGCGCACGTCCCTCACCGAGGACGAAATTGGTGAGTATTCGGGAGCTGTTAAGGAAGTGAGGCCGGTGACCATCGCCACCTACCAGGTCCTCACCACCAAGCGCGGCGGCCTGTATCCGCACCTGGAACTGGTGGATGGGCATGACTGGGGCCTGATCATTTACGACGAAGTGCACCTGCTGCCTGCACCCATCTTCCGGATGACAGCGGATCTGCAGGCCAGGCGCCGCCTTGGCCTGACAGCAACCCTGGTGCGGGAAGACGGCCGCGAGGGCGAGGTGTTCAGCCTGATTGGCCCCAAGCGTTACGACGCACCGTGGAAGGACATCGAGTCCCAGGGCTACATTGCCCCGGCCGACTGCGTGGAGGTCCGGGTGGACCTGCCACGGGACGAGCGGGTTGCCTACGCCATGGCAGACGACGCCGACAAATACAGGCTGTGTGCCACTTCCGAGTCCAAGACGCAGGTGGTGGAACAGCTCGTAGCCCGGCACCATGGGGAGCAGCTGCTGGTCATCGGCCAGTACATTGACCAGTTGGACGACCTCGGTGAGCGCCTCGGGGCGCCGGTCATCAAGGGCGACACTTCCGTGAAGGTGCGCCAAAAGCTTTTTGATGCCTTCCGTGCCGGCGATATCCAGACGCTGGTGGTCTCGAAGGTTGCGAATTTTTCCATCGACCTCCCCGAAGCCTCTGTGGCGATCCAGGTTTCCGGTTCCTTCGGATCGCGGCAGGAGGAAGCACAGCGGCTGGGCAGGCTGCTCCGGCCCAAGAAGGACGGCCGGGCTGCGCGGTTCTACTCGCTCGTGGCCCGGGACACCCTCGACCAGGACTTCGCGGCCAAGCGCCAGCGGTTCCTTGCCGAGCAGGGGTACGCCTACCGCATCATGGACGCCAAGGACGTGGAAACGGCCGAATAGCGTTCGCCGGTGGCGCAGCGCCCGGTGCGCTTTGGGCGCGTGAGGGGCAAATTGGAGGCATATGCTCCGGGAGAAGGCCTGTCATTTCCCTGCCGGGCCAAGAAGGAACACTGGGGTGGTAACGGCAGCGGTAACAAGCAGCGCCTCCACCCTGCTTTCAACAACGATCCAGACAACTCCCAGATTCTGGGAGCATGATGGGAACATGAACAAGAACGGACCTGAAGCGAAGCTCCTGGTAGTGGATGACGAACCCAACATCCGGGAGTTGCTCTCGACGTCCCTGCGGTTCGCCGGGTTCGACGTCGTCTCCGCGGCCAGCGGACGGGACGCACTTGCCGCTGCCGACCTGCATGCTCCTGACCTTGCCGTCTTGGACGTTATGCTCCCGGACATGGACGGGTTCACTGTGACCCGCCGCCTCAGGGCTTCCGGCAAGCACTTTCCTGTTCTGTTCCTGACAGCAAAGGACGATACCGAGGACAAGGTCACGGGCCTTACCGTCGGCGGAGACGACTACGTCACCAAACCTTTCAGCCTCGATGAAGTAGTTGCCCGCATCCGCGCCGTCCTGCGCCGGACGCAGCCCCTGCTCGACGACGACGCCGTGATCCGCGTCGACGACCTGGAGCTCGACGACGACGCCCACGAAGTACGGCGCGGCGGCGCAGTCATCGAACTGTCCCCCACGGAGTTCAAGCTGCTCCGTTACCTTATGCTCAACCCCAACCGGGTGTTGTCGAAGTCGCAGATCCTGGACCATGTGTGGGAGTACAACTTCAACGGGGATGCCTCCATCGTGGAGTCGTACATTTCCTACCTTCGCCGGAAAGTCGACATTGACCCTGAGGCTCCGGCCCTGATCCAGACCAAGCGCGGCGTGGGGTACGTGCTGCGGACGGCAGAAAAGCGCTGACCTTGCTGCAGCAGTGGAAGTCGTCTTCGCTTAGGACGCAACTGGTGGCCATGATCATGGCGCTGCTCATTGTTGCCCTTACGGTGACCGGGGCAGGGACCCTGGCCCTCCTTCACAACTACCTGCAGGACCAGGTGGACCAAAAGCTGCAGGCAGCCGTTGAGCTGGCAAGCCGGCAACGGTCCTTCTCGCAGCTGCAGGCACCCATGGTTCCCACCGACTACTCGTTGATTCTGTTCGTGCCCGGGGAAGATCCTTTTCCCTTTGGCGCTGAGCCCGACAATGGGCCGGACATCAGCTCCATGACCGTGGAACAGGCCCGGGAACGCGGCACAGAGCCTTACCAGGTGCGCGGCACCGACGGCCATAACTGGCGGGTCATCGCGGTGACGGTGCAGAACAACCAGACTACAGCCGTAGTGCTCATCGGGCTGCCGCTGGAAAGCGTTGACGACGTCCTGGAGCACGCTACCCTTGTTGTCATCGGTGTGGGTCTGCTCACCCTCCTGCTGGCGTCCCTGATTGCCAGCTGGACTGTATCGCGGGCCTTCCGGCCGCTTGCCCGGGTGGAAAAGACAGCCGCCGCCATAGCCGCCGGCGACCTGTCCCGCCGGGTTGACGTGGAAAATCCCGGCACCGAGCTGGGCCGGCTCAGCAGCTCCCTGAACGCCATGCTCGCCCACATCGAAACGGCCTTCTCCGCGCGCACGGCGTCTGAGGCGAGGATGCGCCGGTTCGCCGCCGATGCGTCCCATGAACTGCGGACCCCGCTGGTGACCATCCGCGGCTTCTCGGAGCTGTACCGGCACGGCGCCTTGACCACTGAGGAGGACGTGGCCACTGCCATGGGCAGGATCGAAAGCGAAGCCAAGCGGATGGGCTCCATGGTGGAGGACCTGCTTCTGCTGGCCCGCCTGGACGAGCAACGGCCGTTGCAGCAAAAGCCTGTAGACCTCCAGCTGATTGCCCACGACGCGGTGGTGGACACGCAGGCCAGCGCCCGCTCACGGGTTATATCCCTCACCGGGCTCGACGGCGGCCCGGCAGCCCCCGCGCCGGTGCTCGGCGACGAAGCCAAGCTCCGCCAGGTGGTGGGCAACCTCGTAGGGAACGCGCTGCGCTACACACCGGAGGAAAGCCCCGTGGAGCTGGCCGTGGGCGTCCGTGCCACGGAGGGCGGACAGCTCCGGTCAGTTATTGAGGTCCGCGACCACGGGCCGGGGATTTCGGAGGAGGACGCCTCCAAGGTTTTCGAACGCTTCTACCGGGCCGATACCTCCCGTACACGCGAGACGGGAGGCAGCGGCCTGGGACTGGCCATCGTGGCCGCGATCGTAGGCTCCCACGGCGGTTCGGTCCGCGTGGAAGATACTGACGGCGGGGGCGCCACACTGGTGGTCACCCTTCCGCACCGCGACGACGCACCGGAGAAGGAAGCAGCAGACAGCGAGGAAGCAGAAAGCCTGGGCACGTTTCCCAGGCCGGCCGGCAGTGACTCGCGGGGAAGCGACGGCAGGGTTAT
>NZ_JBNHFF010000056.1:0-15341 GCF_059089965.1 Arthrobacter sp. SPT-J7 | reverse complement strand
TGCCGACGTCGTACTCGCCGCCGACGGAAACTCCACCCGTACAGCCGTATCGCTCGGGATCCAAAAGCGTGACGACCGCCCGCTCGGGGTGGCAGTCCGCACCTATTTCACCTCGCCGCGCACGGACGACGACTGGATGGAAGGGTGGCTGGAGCTCCCCGGCCGCGACGGCAAGCTGCTGCCGGGCTACGGCTGGGTGTTCGGCGTCGGCGATGGCACGTCCAACGTGGGCCTGGGCATCCTGAACTCCTCCAAGGAATTCGGCAAGCTCGACTACAAGCAGGTCCTGCGGGAGTGGACCGCCGGGATGCCCGCCGAGTGGGGCTTCACGCCGGAGAACCAGGTTGGGGACATCCGCGGCGCAGCACTGCCCATGGGCTTTAACCGCACGCCGCATTACTCGCCCGGAATGCTCCTGCTGGGCGACGCAGGGGGGATGGTTTCCCCGTTCAACGGCGAGGGCATCTCGTACGCCATGGAGTCTGCCCGGTTCGCGGCCGAGTTCATCATCGACGCCTCCTCTCGCGCTGCCTCCTCAGGCGGAACGTACGACGCCGACGCGCACCTCTCGCGGTACGCGGAGTATGTGCGGGACCAGTGGGGATCGCACTTCACGTTGGGGCGGGCCTTCGCCGCGCTGATTGGCAAGCCCGCGGTCATGAAGCTCGCGCTGCGGACCGGCATGCCCATCCCGGTGCTGATGCGGTTTGTGGTCCGGCTTTTGGCCAACCTCACGGACCCCTCGGCGAAGGGCTTCGAGGACCGGGTGATCCGGGTCCTGGAGTCGCTGGTTCCGGCCACATCCAATACCCAGTCGGCTTCGAATCAGCGGTATCCGCAACAAAAAGTTAGGGTTAACCAGTGAACACCCCCGCAGACCACAGCTGGACGCACGCCGGACACGGCCTGCCGGAGTCCGAACCCAGCCTCAACACCACCGCCATCGCAACGGGTTTGCAGCTGCCCGCCGGCTTCGCCGCCATCGCCGGAGATGCTGAGCTGGGTCCCGCCATCACCAACAATCTGGCCCGCGTGGAGAAGAAGCTCCGCGAGGCCATCGCCAATTCGGATCCGCTGGCTGACGCAACGTCGCGCCATCTCGTGGAGGCCGGCGGCAAGCGCATCCGGCCTCTGCTGACTCTCCTCTGCGCCCACCTTGGCGACGCATCGCTTCCCGCCGTGGTGCAGGCCGCCGTCGTGGTGGAATTGACCCACCTCGCCACCCTGTACCACGACGACGTGATGGACTCCGCTCCGTTCCGCCGCGGCGCTCCCACTGCCCACGAAGTGTGGGGCAACTCGGTGGCAGTCCTCACCGGTGACCTGATCTTTGCCCGGGCCTCGATCCTGGTCTCCGAACTCGGCTCAAGGGCGCTGGGCATCCAGGCCCGCACCTTCGAGCGATTGTGCCTGGGCCAGCTGCACGAAACCGTGGGGCCGCGTCCGGACGAGGATCCACTGGAGCACTACCTTTCTGTCATTGCGGACAAAACCGGCTCCCTGGTTGCGGCTTCAGGCCAGCTCGGCGCAATCTTTGCCGGAGCCGATCCCGCCTACGAGTCGGTCCTGGTGGAGTACGGCGAGAAGGTGGGCGTGGCATTCCAGCTTGCCGACGACGTCATCGACGTCACCGGCATCAAGGTCAAGTCCGGCAAGTCCCCGGGGACGGACCTGCGCGAAGGTGTTCCCACGCTGCCGGTGCTGCTCCTGCGCCGGGCCGCTGCAGATGGTGACCAATCCGCATTCGAACTTCTCAAGCTCATCGACGGCGACCTGACCTCCGATGCAGCCCTGGCCGAGGCGGTGGCGGGACTGCGTGAGCACCCGGTGACTGCAGAGTCGTGGGTTGTGGCGCGCGAGTGGGCGAATGAGGCCATTGCCGCCCTGGCCCCGTTGCCCGAAGGTGTGGTCAAAGAATCGCTGTCCAACTTCGCGCTGGCCGTGGTGGACCGGGCCAGCTAGCTCCTGTCGTGTAGAAGCCCGGCTCCATGGGTGGCGCCGGGTTTCTTCTTGTGTGGGCAACCCTGGCCGCTCCTCTAGACCGTCCGGTCCTCAACGAAGTCGGGGAGTAGCTGTTAAACGGGACAGCCCCGGTCCGCAGCAACGATACGAGTCATACGTTGCTGAGAACCGAGGCTATCTCTCCGTTCGCATCAGACCCGCCGGAGGCGTTTAGCGGATCCGTGAATAGTCTATGACAGGTTTGTCATAAGACGCAAGTCTGTTGTTACTGTCCGTGTCAAAGACTGTTTGAACGTGTCCCCCCGCAGAGTGTGAAGTATCGGGACTCGTTAGTGCGGACTCCCAAAGGTGGGGAGATTCTTCGGGAAACCAAGAAAAGGCCCTAGCCTTCCTCGTCCTCGAAGGCCCATTCGAACATGTCGAACACGAACTCGGAGAATGTGCCTTCCTCGGACTTCCACTGGCCGCGGGCGTTGTTGCGGCGGTACACGATGGGATCCGGGACGCTGAGGTCGCCTACGCGGAAGCCCCAGGTGTATTCCTCTTCTTCATCCTCAAGGAACATCAGGAAGCCTTCGTCGTCGACTTCGAGCTCGTCCGGGTCCCAGAAGTAGTGGTAGGCCTCCATCAGGTCCTCGCAGCCGCCAATGGCCAGATAGAACTCGCGGAGGACCAGGGGAATCTGGAATTGGTGGTCGGCCAGGGCCTTGTCCAGCTCCTCGGGAGACAGCCCGTCATCTTCCTGCCATTCGTCTTCGAGATACTTCGGAACAAGCGCACGGAATTTCTCGAGGAACATGTCAGTCATGGTTCATATCCTAGCTAATCGCGGGCCCGCGATTAGCCGCCGTCAGCCCCTGCCCGGTGCCATCCGTTGACGGCCAGCGGGATGTACCAAGAGCGCCGCCAGGCAACCACCCGGAAGGCAAAAACGAGGGCGGCCACCACACAAGCGGTCACCGCGTTCAAGGATCCGGTGACCCAGAGCACAGCTGTCAGGGCGGCCCCGCTGAAGGCCGGCAGGGCGTAGAGGTCCCGGGAGTTGAACAACTGGGGCACCTCGTTTGCGGTGATGTCGCGCAACAGCCCCCCGCCCACGGCTGTGGTGACGCCGAGCAGGACGGCCGCCACAGGATTGACGCCGAAAGACAACGCCTTCAAAGTGCCCGTGATGCAGAACAGTGCCAGTCCGCCGGCGTCGAACAGGACCAGCAGCGACGTGAAGCGCTCCACGCTGGAAAACAGGAAGTACACCAGGAAGGTGGCCAGCATCGGCGGGACCAGGTACGCGGGATTGCTGAAAGCCGCGGGGGGCGTCGCGCCGAGGATGATGTCGCGGATGACGCCGCCGCCCAGGGACACGAGCGAGGCCAGCAGGAGCGATCCCACAATGTCGAACTGCTTCCGGGCAGCCAGGAGGGATCCCGAGACAGCGAAGAAAAAGACACCAACAAGGTCCAGCCATACCAGGGCGATGGCAAAAGGGAATGTCATTGAGCGTCCCGGCGGTTTCAAGGAGGGCAGACAGGGCGGCTCCAACGTTACGCTAGCCCCTATGAACAGCCCCATCATGATCGCCTGCGCCCATGGAACATCCAGCACACAAGGCGCCGTTGAGGTCAATGCCCTGCGGGACGCCATCGCAGCGCTCCGCCCGGGTCTTGACGTCCGCGAAGCCTACGTGGATGTCCAGCAGCCGGACCTGGTGGATGTTGTTGCCGGCCTGCCCGAGGGGGAGTCCGCGGTGGTGGTGCCACTGCTGCTGAGCGTGGGCTACCACGTGAAGGTGGACATCGCGCGGGCCGTAAAGAGCCGCCCGGGCAGTGCGGCCGCGGCCCCGCTCGGACCGGATCCGCGCCTTGCCGCACTGTTGGACCAGCGCCTGCGCGAAGCCGGTGTGACGGACCGCGACGTGATTGTCCTGGCCGCCGCGGGCTCGTCGAACCCCAAGGCAGCTGTGAGCGTCGAGGAGTTGCTGGGCCAGCTCCAGGAGCTGCGGCCCAACCGGATGGTCGCCGCCTATGGTGCGTCCGCCAAGCCGTCCGTGCCCGACGCCGTCACCATGCTTCGTGAGGAACTGGAAGGGGGTGCCGGGGCGGGGGAGTCCGCAGGGGCCGTGGACGTTGGCGGGCGGGTGGTGATTGCCTCCTACCTCCTTGCGCCGGGCTACTTCCACGACCAGCTCGCCAAGGCGGGGGCCGACCTCGTGACCGAACCGCTGCTGCCGTCGCCGGTGCTCGCCGAGATCGCGCTGGAAAGGTACGACGCCGCCGTCGCGAAGGCCCACTCGACCGCAACCGGAAAAGCAACAGAATCAGCCTCTGGGGCACTTTCCAGCGAGCCTGCCGCAGCCCCGGAGGAAGCCCGGCCGGATGCACAGCGGGATGGCTTCTTCAAGACGGTCCGGCGTTTCGTGACGAAATATTTCCCTAGGTGACTTAGCGTTTCCGGGCCTTTGTGACGCTATTCGGGCGGGACCTACAGTCGATGCATGACTGATACAGCTCTAGCCGGAGCGTCCGCGGACACCGCCGCCCCGAAGCGCCCGGCCCGCACGTCCCGCCCCGCCGCGAAGCCGCACGGGCAGTGGAAAGTGGACGGCAAAACGCCCTTGAATGCCAACGAAACCTGGAAACAGGAAGACGACGGCCTTAATGTGCGCGAGCGTATCGAGTCCATCTATTCCAAAGAGGGCTTCGACGCCATTCCGGGCCAGGACCTGCACGGCCGGTTCCGCTGGTGGGGCCTGTACACCCAGCGCAAGCCCGGGATCGACGGCGGCAAGACCGCAACGCTTGAGCCGCACGAGCTCGAGGACAAGTACTTTATGCTCCGCGTGCGGATCGACGGCGGTGCGCTCACCACCGAGCAACTGCGCGTGATTGGCCAGATCTCGGTCGACTTCGCGCGGGATTCTGCCGACCTCACCGACCGCCAGAACATCCAGCTGCACTGGATCCGCGTGGAGGACATCCCCGAGATCTGGACCCGTTTGGAAGCTGTTGGCCTCTCCACCACCGAGGCCTGCGGCGACGTGCCCCGCGTCATCCTCGGTTCGCCCGTGGCCGGCATCGCCAAGGACGAAATCATTGACCCCACCCCGCTGATCGAGGAGCTGGGGGAGCGGTTCATCGGCAACCCGCTGCTGTCCAACCTGCCGCGCAAGTACAAGACCGCCATCACCGGCCACCCCAGCCAGGACGTGGTCCACGAGATCAACGACTTCGCCCTGGTGGGTGTCCGCCACCCCGAACTGGGTATCGGCTACGACCTCTGGGCCGGCGGCGCACTCTCCACCAACCCGATGCTCGGCAAACGCCTGGGCGCCTTCGTGACGCCGGAGCAGGCAGCGGATGTGTGGCTCGGCGTCACCAGCATCTTCCGTGACTACGGCTACCGGCGCATGCGCACCAAGGCCCGCCTGAAGTTCCTGATGGCTGACTGGGGTCCGGAGAAGTTCCGCCAGATCCTCGAGGACGAGTACCTGGGCTACAAGCTGGCCGACGGCCCCGCCGCACCCAAGCCCACCACCCCGGGCGACCACATCGGCGTGCACGAGCAGAAGGACGGCAAGTTCTTCATTGGCGCCACCCCTCTGGCCGGCCGCCTGTCCGGCGCGAGCCTGGTCAAGCTGGCCGACACTTTGGAGGCCCGCGGCTCCTACCGCCTGCGCACCACGCCGCACCAGAAACTGGTGGTCCTGGACGTGGCGAAGGACCAGGTGGAGCCCCTGGTGGCCGAACTGGACGCGCTGGGCCTGTCCGCCCGCCCGTCCGTGTTCCGCCGCGGCACCATCGCCTGCACCGGCATCGAGTACTGCAAGCTGGCCATCGTGGAAACCAAGCACACGGCCGCCACCGCCGTGGCCGAGCTGGAACGCCGTCTGGCCGACCTCGCCGAATCCGGCGAACTGCCGCACGCGCTGTCCCTGCACATCAACGGCTGCCCGAATTCCTGCGCCCGTATCCAGACCGCGGACATTGGCCTTAAGGGCATGATGCTTCCAACGCCCGACGGCGACCCCTCGCCGGGTTTCCAGGTCCACCTGGGCGGCGGGCTGGCTTCCAACGAGCGCGAGGAGGCGGGCCTGGGACGCACCGTCCGCGGGCTTAAGGTCTACGTTGACGACCTGCCCGACTACGTGGAGCGCGTAGTCCGCACCTTCGTGGCCCAGCGCGCCGAGGGCCAGACCTTCGCCGAATGGGCGCACGCAGCAGACGAGGAGGCACTCCAGTGAGCAAGCATGCACTTGGAGTAGACCCGGTGGTTGCGCCGGCTGATGCATCAGCGCAGGTCGAGGCGACAGTGGCTGAGCTTGCGCCCGTTCCGAAGCTCCGCAGCAAGGAAGAACTGAAGGCCCTCGCCGAAGCAGGCGCTGCCGAGCTCGGCTGGGACGCCCCGGCCCGTGACGTGATCGCCTGGGTGGAGCGAAACTTCGACCTGCCCTCGGTCACCGTCGCCTGCTCCATGGCCGACGCCGTCCTGCCCGCCCTGGTCGCGGACCAGCTGCCCGGCGTCGACGTCCTGTTCCTGGAGACTGGCTACCACTTCCCGGAAACCTACGCCACACGGGACGAGGTGGCCGCAAACCTCCGCGTCAACGTGGTGGACGTGCTCCCGGAGAACACGGTGGAGCAGCAGGACCGGCTTCTGGGCAAGGACCTCTTCGCGCGCGACGCCGCCCAGTGCTGCGCCCTGCGCAAGGTGGCCCCGCTGCGCCGCACGCTGTCAGGATACGAAGTTTGGTTCACCGGCGTCCGCCGTGAGGAAGCTCCCACGCGCACCAACACCCCGCTGGTGACCTGGGACGAGGCCAACGGCCTGGTCAAGGTCAATCCGGTGGCTGCTTGGACGTTCGAGCAGCTGGTCCAGTACTCGGACGACAACCTCCTGCCCGTCAACCCGCTGCTTTCCCAGGGTTACCCCTCCATTGGCTGCCAGCCCTGCACACGGAAGGTGGCTCCGGGTGACGACCCCCGCGCCGGCCGCTGGGCAGGCTCCGACAAGACAGAATGCGGACTACACGTATGAGCACTTCCCTAACCGAGGAGATAACGCAGGTGACTGACTCCGCCGTCTCCACCCGACTGAGCAGCCTGGACACCCTCGAGTCCGAGGCCATCCACATCATCCGCGAAGTGGTGGCCGAGTTCGAGAAGCCCGCGCTGCTGTTCTCCGGCGGCAAGGACTCCGTGGTGATGCTGCACCTGGCCACCAAGGCATTCTGGCCGGGCAAGGTCCCGTTCCCGGTGCTGCACGTGGACACCGGGCACAACTTTCCCGAGGTCATCGACTTCCGGGACCGTACTGTCGAGCGGCTGGGGCTGAAGCTCGTCGTCGGCTCCGTCCAGGAGTTCATAGACCGCGGCGAGCTCGCCGAACGGGCCGACGGCACCCGCAACCCCCTCCAGACCGTCCCGCTGCTGGACGCCATCCAGCAGAACAAGTTCGACGCCGTCTTCGGCGGCGGCCGCCGTGACGAGGACAAGGCCCGCGCCAAGGAACGCATCCTGAGCCTGCGCGACGAGTTCGGCCAGTGGGACCCGCGCAACCAGCGCCCCGAGCTGTGGAACCTCTACAACGGCCGTCACACCGTGGGCCAGCATGTCCGGGCGTTCCCCATCAGCAACTGGACCGAGCTGGACATCTGGCGCTACATCGAGCGCGAGAACATCGAACTGCCGGGGCTGTACTACGCCCACGAGCGCGAGGTCTTCGCCCGCGACGGCATGTGGCGCGCAGTGGGAGAAGTGTCCCAGCCGCTCGCGCATGAGGAAGTCATCACCAAGACCGTCCGTTACCGCACCGTGGGTGACATGTCCTGCACCGGCGCCGTCGAGTCCGACGCGTACACGGTGGCCGACGTCGTGGTTGAAGTCGCTGCCTCCACCCTGACCGAACGTGGTGCCACCCGTGCAGATGACCGCATCTCCGAGGCAGCCATGGAAGACCGCAAGAAGGACGGGTATTTCTAATGAGCACCGACACGGTTTTGTCAGGCGCGGCCGGTGGCCTCGAAACGGCCCTGCCAACTACCCTATTCCGGTTCGCCACCGCAGGATCGGTGGACGACGGCAAGTCCACCTTGGTGGGCCGCCTCCTTCACGATTCCAAGGCCATCCTGGCTGACACGCTCGACGCCGTTGCCCGCACCTCAGCGGACCGCGGCTTTGGCGGGGAAAAGGGCGGCATCGACCTCGCCCTGCTGACCGACGGCCTGCGTGCCGAGCGTGAACAGGGCATCACCATCGACGTGGCCTACCGCTACTTCGCCACGGACCGCCGCAGCTTCATCCTGGCCGACTGCCCCGGGCACGTGCAGTACACCAAGAACACGGTGACCGGCGCGTCCACCGCGGATGCCGTCGTCGTGCTCATCGACGCACGCAAAGGTGTCCTGGAGCAGACCCGCCGGCACCTGTCCGTACTGCAGCTGCTGCGCGTGGCGCACGTGATCGTGGCCGTGAACAAGATTGACCTGGTGGACTTCAGTGAGTCCGTGTTCCGCGAGATCGAAGCCGACGTGCAGCAGGTGGGCCGCGAGCTGGGCCTCGGTCGGGATGAATTTAATGCAGGCGGAATCGCAGATCTGACGGTCATCCCCGTGTCGGCGCTCGACGGCGACAACGTGGTGGACCGCTCCGAGCGTACCCCCTGGTACACCGGGCCCGCGCTGCTCGAGGTGCTCGAGACCCTTCCGGCCGCCGACGAGCTGGAAAGCCACCTGGAGAGCTTCCGCTTTCCGGTGCAGCTGGTCATCCGGCCGCAGGGCGCCCTTGCTCCCGACGCCGTCGCCGGCGGACTGGACGTGGAGGACTACCGCGACTACCGCGCGTACGCCGGCCAGATCACCGAAGGCTCGGTCAAGGTGGGGGACGAGGTCTCCGTCCTGACCCCGGGCCAGGATCCGCGCACCACCACGGTGGTAGGCATCGATTTTGCCGGCGCCTCGCTGGAGGAAGCGGCTGCCCCGCAGTCCGTCGCCATCCGCCTGGCCGAGGAACTCGACGTCGCCCGCGGTGACACCATCGCCGCTGCAGGTACGGTCCGCGAAGCTTCGGCGGACCTGTACGCCTCGCTCTGCTGGCTGTCTCCGAAGCCGCTCCGCGAAGGCGCCAAGGTGTTGGTCAAACATGGCACCCGCACCGTCCAGGCCTTGGTGCGCAACGTCGGCGGCAAGTTGGACCTGGCGTCCTTCAAGCTGGAGCCGGCGTCCACCCTGGAACTGAACGACATCGGGCACGCGCAGCTCCGGCTCGCCGCGCCGCTGCCGCTGGAAAACTACCTGCACCACCGCCGCACCGGAGCCTTCCTGGTCATTGACCCGCTGGACGGCAACACGCTGGCCGCCGGACTGGTCAAGGACCACCCGGGCGACCACGAGGACGAGCGCTACAGCATCTAATTTCGCCGAGTTCGCAGGAAGCACCCGAGGTCGCCGTATCCTTACGGCGACCTCGTTCCGTTTCAGGCGAACCCGTGGCTGTGCGGCCCCGCTATGGGTCGGCCACGTACTCCGCTAGCTCGGCGCGCGGCCTGCGAATGAGGATCTCAGTCTGGACGTCCACCATGGTTGGTCTCCTTGGTGGTGGAACACCCTGTGCGCTGGGCGGGTGGGGTTAGCCTAGGAAACACGACAGCCCTCAGCTGCCAGTGGGAGGCACTGCATGGAAACCATCAACAGCAAGCTGCTGAACTGGGCTTCGATTCTGGACGGCCAGACGCGGGAGCAGGCCGTGATGACGTCCACGCTGCCATTCATCTATCCGCACCTGGCGCTCATGCCCGACGCGCACCTGGGCAAGGGCGCCACTGTGGGTTCGGTCATTCCCACGCTGCACGTGATCATCCCCGCGGCCGTGGGAGTGGACATCGGTTGCGGCATGATCGCCGTCCGGACGCAGTACTCGCTGAAGGACCTGCCGAAGGACCGCAAGAAGCTCCGCGAAGGCATCGAGCGGGTGATTCCGCTGTCCGCCGGGCACAACAACAGAAAAGTGCTCCCCACGGCCGAACGCAGGATTACGGAACTGAAGGAACTCGCGGCAAAGGCAGGCTTCAACCCCGCCCAGTACGTTGCGAAGTGGGAGCTGCAGTTGGGCTCCCTGGGCTCGGGCAACCACTTCATCGAAGTCTGCGCAGACGAGGCTGACGACGTGTGGCTGTTCCTGCACTCCGGCTCGCGCGGCATAGGCAACAAGATCGCCCAGCACCACATCGGCGTCGCCCAGCACGTCTCGCGAAAGAACCAGATCCACCTGCCCCACCCGGACCTCGCCTACCTCGACGAGGGCACACCCCAGTTCGACCGGTACATCGCGGAGCTCCGCTGGGCCCAGCACTTCGCCCTGCTGAACCGGGAGGAAATGATGGACCGCGTCAGCACGCAGTTCGGCAACTGGGTGGGCGGTTCGGTGCAGGAACGCGAGCGCATCAACTGCCATCACAACTTCACACAGCAGGAGACGCACTACGGCAGGTCCCTTTGGGTGTCGCGGAAGGGGGCCATCAAAGCCGCGCCAGGCGATCCCGGACTCATTCCAGGTTCCATGGGGACAGCGTCGTACGTGGTGGAAGGACGTGGCAACCCCGCATCCTTGAACTCCTCACCGCACGGGGCAGGCCGGGAATACTCACGCAACGCTGCCCGCAAAACGTTCTCCCTGGAGGAGCTGAAGAAGGCCATGCGGGGAATTGAGTTCCGAGTATCCGAGGCTTTCATCGATGAGATTCCGGCTGCCTACAAGTCGATTGACCAGGTGATGCAGGACGCCGCCGACCTGGTCACGGTCCGGCACAAACTCCGGCAGCTGATCAACGTCAAAGGCAACTGACAGGCTCGAGCTGCTCGTCTTTCGCTGCCTGCGTCAGGATGCCGCAACGGCCGGCGCTGCAGCCCGCGTCCGTGCCGACTGCAGCCACGCCCTGGCCTGGCCCGGGTTGTCAGCCGTTCCGCCGTCGGCCTTCAACTCCAGCGCCCGGTCCAGGTCGCCGGAACACGTGAGGGGCCAGACGTGGACCTCCAGGCCCGCTGCGTGCAGCTGTTCCACATGCATCGGAGTGAGGTGCTCGAATCCCGTGTACAGCGTGCCGGCGCCGGTGATGATAAGGACGTCTTCCAGTTCCTCCTGTTGCCGCCGCGTCCTTGGAAAGCTGCTGACAATGAGGCCACGGGGAACCGCAGGCAGATGCAAAGCAAGCAGGAAAAGTGCCTCCGGGAGGAAACTGGAGAACTTGATGCGGCGGGTGCATGCCGGGACCTGAGCGAGCAGCGCGGCCAGAGCCGGCACCGCGGCCGGGTCCTTAATTTCCACCTGGAGCGTGACGTTGGTCAGCTCGAGGACTTCAGCGAACGTCAAAACGGGCTGTCCCGAATTGAACGGAACCTCGTGCAGCTGGGCCAGCGTCAGCTGGGTCACGGGCGTGGACAGGTAAGGCCCTCCCGCTGCCAACCGCTCAAGGGTGGGATCGTGAAGGACGATGGGGACGCCGTCGGCAGTAACGCGGACGTCCAGTTCAATTTCGTCAACGCCGGCGGCTTCAGCCTGGCGGAACGATGACGCGCTGTTCTCGGGTGCAAGAGCCATGGCCCCGCGATGGCCGACGACCGCGAAACCCGCAGTGAGGGAATCGGTTCGCGTGCTGTCGTCCGGAAGGTTACGTGGAAGTTGCAGAGCGGTAAGCACCTGGTTGTTGGTCACACCCAGAACCTACGAAGGCAAGGTCAACAGACAGGTGGGGCGACCTTAACGGGGTAAAAACATCCGGTCAAAAGAGCGAGGCACCGGAACTGCGGCGTCCCTGCCGGGCTCCGGGGCCAGCTCTGACCGGGCGTCAGCTGAGGTCCCGCCTCTGCTTAAGCGTGGCCTGCAGCAGGTACGTAGTTTGCCGGCCGCACTGTTTGATCCGCCGCAGGTACCCCGCAGCCAGCCGGGGAAGTGCAACGGCTGCGTCGGTGTACCGGGTTTCGTTGCGAAGCGCCCCTTCCAGGTCCAAGGCCATGCCGGCGAGGCGTTCAGCGCCCACCATCTGGCTGGATGTTTTGAGGCTGAGCACTGCGTCCATTGCTCCTCTGAAGTCCCCGGTTGTCAGGGTCTGCCGCAGCCGCTCAATCCGTTCGGGAAGATGGCCGATGAAGTTCTGCACAAAAATCCGCCAGACTCCTTCATCGCCCTCCAGCTCCTCGCGAAGCCTCTCCAGCACGGCAGGATTGAGGAGGGGGGCGTAGCCGTCACCCTGGGTCACTGTTGCCCCCCGCGGTCAGCCTGCCCACCGGGCACAGCCCGATGGCATAACCGTCGCCTGCCTAGCGCAATGCCCATGACGTGCCCCTGAAGTCAAAACAGCTGTGTGCCTCCCAGCAGGACTTTTAGTGGACGCTACGTGGCGGCGGATGGCGAGGCACGAGTAGTGAGTACTCGAATCTGCATCCATGGGAATTCCGCCGCCCACAAGTGGTGGGGCGCTGTCGTCGAAATATGACGCCACATGAACCCGCGTGACCCCCCGTTTCCGCTTCATTGAACGGCTTTCGGCCACTCCCTATGGTGAAACAATGACTAGTTCCAAGCCCGGGATGACTCGCATCGTGGCAGGCGAAAGCGCGGTTCCCAAGCGCAAGCGTGCCATCGAGGCTGCCCTGGCCGTTGGGCTGGTCCTGCTGATCGTGGTGGGGGCAGTGGTGGCGTCGACCGTGTCGCGCAACACGGGGGCGCAGGCTGTTGAACCCACGCCCGCAGCGGACCTGAAGCTCGGATACTTTGGCAACGTCACGCACGCGCCCGCATTGGTAGGCATCAAGGAAGGCTTCCTGGCTGAAGCCCTTGGCGATACCGCCCTCAGCACTGAAACTTTCAACGCTGGGCCCGCGGCTATCGAGGCGCTGAATGCTGGCGCCATTGATGCTGCCTACATCGGCCCCAATCCGGCGATCAACTCCTTTGTGCAGAGCCGGGGTGAGTCCGTCAGGATCGTGGCCGGAGCTGCCGCCGGAGGTGCCCAACTGGTGGTCAGGCCTGGCATCACATCCGCGTCGGACCTCGCGGGCAAAACTCTCGCGTCGCCACAGCTCGGCGGCACCCAGGATGTGGCCCTGCGCGCCTGGCTTACGGACCAGGGGTATAAGACCAACGTCGACGGCAGCGGTGATGTCGCCATCAACCCCACGGAAAATGCCCAGACGCTGAAGTTGTTCCAGGATGGGAAGCTCGACGGCGCGTGGTTGCCTGAGCCGTGGGCGTCCAGGCTGGTGCTCCAGGCCGGAGCAAAGGTACTGGTGGACGAAAAGGACCTCTGGGATGGCAGCAGCACCGGTAAGCCGGGCGAGTTTCCCACAACCGTCCTGATCGTGAACCAGAAGTTCGCGGCCGACCACCCGGACACCGTAAAGGCGTTGCTCGCGGGCCACGCAAAGTCCGTGGCCTGGCTGAACGAAGCCCCGGCCGCGCAGAAGGCCTCCGTCATCAACTCGGCCCTGCAAGAATCTGCCGGCGCAGCCCTGGCCGAGGACGTCCTCGCACGGTCCCTGGCCAACATCACGTTCACCCTCGACCCGCTGGCCGGAAGCTACCCCCGCCTGCTGCAGGACGGGGTGGAGGCCGGGACCACCAAGCAGGCCGACATCAACGGCCTCTTCGATCTTCGCCCCCTCAACGGCGTCATCGCCGGCGGCGGCACCCCACGGATCCCGGCCGCCGGCCTCGGCCAGGACTGACCCCTTTCACCACTACCTAAGGACGGCACCATGCCAGTCGTACTGGAACACCTGGGCAAGCGCTTCGGCGACGGCGCCCCGGTACTGGACGACGTCAATGCCAACATCGGCAAGGGCGAGTTCGTTGCCCTCCTCGGTGCCTCCGGCTGCGGCAAATCCACCCTGCTGAACATCATGGCGGGTCTGGAGGCGCCCACGTCGGGCGCCCTCGAAGTCCCCAGCGACGGTGCCGCTTTTATGTTCCAGGACGCCGCCCTGTTCCCTTGGCTCACAGCCCGTGAGAACATCGAGCTGGCCCTGAAGCTCCGCGGTGTTGGCAAGGCCCAGCGCAAGGCCAAGGCGCAGGAACTCCTCGAACTGGTGCACCTTGCCACCGCGGGGGACAAGCGCCCGCACGAGCTGTCCGGCGGCATGCGCCAGCGGGTGTCCCTGGCACGGTCGCTCGCGCAGGACCGGCAGCTGCTCCTCATGGACGAGCCGTTCGCCGCCCTGGACGCTATCACCCGCGACCTCCTGCATGACGAGCTCGAGCGCATCTGGAAGGAAACCGGGCGCACCATCGTCTTCGTGACCCACAACGTCCGCGAGGCCGTGCGGCTGGGCCAGCGCGTGCTGCTGCTGTCCTCGCGCCCCGGCCGCGTTGTCCAGGAATGGGCAGTCACGGAGGAACACCGAACCGACGCCGGGCTTGCCGGCCAGCTGACCGGGGTTATCACCGCCCGGCTGCGTGAGGAGATTCGCCGCCATGCCAAGTAACCAAACCCCCCTGGCGGAAGCCCCTGCCGAACCCGCGGAAGCCCGGCACGTCCACGCTGCCCTGACCCGCACCTCTACGGGCAAAGAGGACCTCCGGGAACTGGAATCCGGCCTTGACTCGCTGCAGTCCGACGCCGACCGCAAGCACCGGATCGACTGGAGCCGGGTGCTCCTGCCTATCGCGGCTCTGGTGGTCCTGGTCCTCATCTGGCAGTTCTACGTCGCGCTCGGGGTGAAGCGCCGCGACTTGGTGCCCGGCCCCATGGACGTGGTCACCCAGATGGGGGTCCTCTGGAGCGAAGGGAAACTTCAGGAATCCGTCTGGACCTCCATGCAGCGGGGGTTGGTTGGCTTTGTGATCAGTGTGGCCATCGCTACTCCAGTTGGGCTGCTGCTTGCCCAGGTGGCTCCGCTTCGCCGTGCCTTCGGCCCACTGATTTCCGGCCTCCAGGTGCTGCCTTCCGTGGCCTGGGTGCCTGCCGCCATCATCTGGTTCGGCCTCACCGACGCCACTGTGTACTTCGTCATCTTTATGGGCGCCATCCCCTCCATCATCAACGGGCTCATTTCCGGGGTGGACCAGATCCCGCCGCAATACCGGCGCGTGGGAACTGTCCTGGGCGCGTCACGGCTCCAGATGGCGCTGCAGATCATCCTTCCCGCCGCACTTCCCGGATACCTCAGCGGTCTCAAACAGGGGTGGGCGTTCTCCTGGCGGTCCCTGATGGCCGCGGAAATCATCGCCGTGGGCGGCACCATCGGCTTCGGCCTGGGCTCGCTGCTGGACCAAGGCCGGCAACTGTCCGATATGTCAGTGGTGATGGCCGCGATCCTGCTGATCCTCGCCGTCGGCATCCTGATCGAGCTGCTGGTGTTCGCGCCAGTGGAGAAGCGCCTCCTGCGCAGCCGC
>NZ_JBNHFF010000055.1:0-15850 GCF_059089965.1 Arthrobacter sp. SPT-J7 | reverse complement strand
GCGTCCCGGACAGTACACCGTCCTGCAGGTTCAGTGGTGCGTGGCGAGCCGCAGTCCAGTCACCGTGGCCGGGTCTGCCCAGTCTAGGCATGGGTTCTGAGCTGAAACCAGAGCCGGAGCGGCCTTTAGGCAACCTTTTTGACGATTAGTTTTGGAAGCTGGACGCGGCGTGCTCATGACTTCCGCTGCGAAGCGTTGTAGTGTCGGCACCGGAAAGCAGCTGCATGGCTGCGGGGCCTGCGTGACAAGGAGCGAACGATGGCAGTCAGTGACGAAGAAGCCCAGGTACTGGACCAGTGGAGCAACCGCCTGGCGCAGGCGCTGCAAATACTGGACCTTGACGTGGATAACGAGCTGCTCCTTGACCTGGCCCGGAAATCCGCCGACTCGGTCATCCACCCTGCAGCCCCTGTCACCACTTTCCTGGTGGGGTACGCTGCCGGGCTGGAAGCCGGAACGGGAAGCGCAGGGACACGGGAGGCAGCACGTGCCTCTGTTGAAAAAGCTGCCCGTGTAGCGTTCCACCTCTGCGAGGACGGGCAGGACAGCGGCCCTGCCAGCAAGGGCTGGGCCGATACAGGCCAGTAAGTCCGGCCTACCCTGCTGCCGCCGGTTCCCCCTCCGTAACTCGGGCCGGCTCGAGCCGGACGATCACGGCTTTGGACACCGGCGTCTGGCTTCCTTCGGCCACGCTCTCCAAGGGAACCAGGACATTTGCCTCCGGATAATAGGCTGCCGCACAACCACGCGCTGAGGGGTAGGACACCAGCCGGTAGTTCCGAAGTACCCGTTCCACGTTATCCGGGTACACACCGTGGATGTCCACGCGTTGCCCGTCTTCGAGTCCCAGTTCGGCCAGGTCAGCCGGGTTCACGAACACCACCTCCCGGCCTTTCTTGATGCCCCTGTACCGGTCATTGTGGCCGTAGATCGTTGTGTTGAACTGGTCATGTGAGCGCATGCTCTGCAGGATCAACGTGCCAGCGGGCCGTTCCACATGTTCAAGTTCGTTGACGGTGAGCATGGCCTTGCCGGTAGGGGTGTTGAACGACCGAGAGTCGCGGGGCCCGTTGGGCAGGATGAAACCGCCCTCCTGCCTGATCTTCCGGTTGTAGTCCTCGCAGCCAACCACCACACGGGAGATATGGTCCCGGATCAGGTCATAGTTCTTTTCGAAGCCGGCCCAGTCGGCAGTGAGCCGGTCTCCCAGCACCCGCTGCGCCAGCCGGCAGACGATGGCCACCTCGGAGAGCAGCCCCGGCGCCACCGGCTCCACCGTTCCATGCGAGGCGTGAACGGCGCACACGGTGTCCTCCACCGAGACGAACTGCGGGCCGGACTCCTGCCGGTCGATCTCCGTGCGCCCCAGTGTTGGCAGGATCAAGGCTTCGGCACCGGTAACCCCGTGGGAGTGGTTGAGCTTGGTGGAGATCTGGACGGAAAGCTCGGTGTTCTCCATCGCCCTTTCAGCTTCATGGGTGTCTGACATGGCGCCCACGAAGTTGCCTCCCATCGCTATGAAAACTTTCATGTCGCCGTCGCGCATCTGCCGGATGGTTTCCACCGCATCCGCACCATGATCCCGGGGCGGTTCAAAGTTGAATTCCTTGCCCAGGGCGTCCAGGAACGCCGGCGGCATCTGCTCCCAGATGCCCATGGTGCGGTCCCCCTGGACGTTGCTGTGTCCTCGTATAGGTGAGGCCCCGGCGCCGGGCTTGCCGATGTTTCCGCGCAGCAGCAGGAGGTTGATGATCTCCTTGATGGTGGCCACGCCCTTTTTCTGCTGCGTAATGCCCATGGCCCAGGTGATGATCACCTTCTCGGCACGAAGGTAGCGGTCTGCCAGTTCATCGATTTCCTCGGCGCCCAGGCCCGTGGCTTCAAGGACGGCCGCTTCATCGAGGTCGGCCAGGTGCTCCCGGAGTTCCTCAAGCCCCTGGCAGTGGTCCGCAAGGAACTGGTGATCCAGCACGGTTCCCGGAGCTGCGGCCTCGGCGTCCAGGACCCGCTTGGATACAGCCTGCAGCAGCGCCATGTCCCCGCCAATCCGGACCTGCAGGAACTGGTCGGCCAGATCCGTTCCACGGCCGATAATCCCCTTGACCTTCTGCGGGTTCTTGTAGCGCATCAGGCCGGCCTCCGGCAGCGGGTTGACCGCCACGATGCTGGCCCCCGCTTCCTTGGCTTCCTCAAGGGCAGTGAGCATCCGGGGATGATTCGTGCCGGGGTTCTGGCCCATGATGATGATCAGGTCCGCCTTGGCGAAGTCGTCATAGGACACAGTGGCCTTGCCCACGCCGATGGTCTGGCCCATGCCCCAGCCGGAGGACTCGTGGCACATGTTGGAGCAGTCCGGCAGGTTGTTGGTGCCGTACCCGCGGATGAACAGCTGGAACAGGAACGCCGCCTCATTGGAAGTGCGGCCGCTGGTGTAAAACGCTGCCTCGTCCGGACTTGGCAAAGACTGCAGCTTGTCCGCGATGATGCTGAACGCCTTGTCCCAGCTGACGGGCCGGTAATGGTCCTCGCCCGCGGCTTTGTACACGGGTTCCGTAAGCCGGCCCTGCATCCCCAGCCAATACTCGGACCGCTCCCTTAGCTCGGAGACCGGATGCTCAGACCAGAACTCCGAACTGACCACCACCGGGGTGGCTTCCCACGTGACAGCCTTGGCGCCGTTCTCACAGAATTCGAACGTCTTGCGGTGGCCAGGGTCCGGCCACGCGCAGCTCATGCAGTCAAAGCCGTCCTTCTGGTTCAGCGCCAGCAGGGTTTTCCGCGTCCTGTCCACGCCCATATGCTTCAGCGCAGGCTGCATGGAGTAGTAAACACCGGGCACTCCGGCCGCCCAGGATTTGGGATGACCCGTCACCTCAAGCTCGGACTCGTCGGTTTCTTCGACCTTCGGGTTTTCGCGCGTCACGGTGCACTCTCCTTGCTTGTATGGCCCCTAAACCTCGTAGCTTCTGCCGGCGGACCAGTTCCTTCCACAGTTGTTCAGGGTGGCCGGGAAGTCAAGGACGGGGCACCGCGTGTGTACACAACAGGAAAGAACCGGAGTGCCGATTTGTCCACATGGCAGACGGACCAGGACGACGCCGGGTCCCGGCCCGCGCTAGGCTTGATACCTCGGCTGAAGCAAGCGGCCGCAGGACCCACTGTGCGGAGCCGCTACCAAATGTCCGACGATCTTGCCCTCAACGCCCTCGCGGCGTCTTCCTTTTCCCTGCCGCAGCTGCGCGACGGCCAGCTGGACGGAATCCGCGCCCTTGTCGAAGGGCGCGATGTGCTGGCCGTGATGCCCACCGGCTACGGTAAATCCGCCATCTACCAAGTGGCCGCCCGGCATCTCCAGAACACCACGGGATGCCCTGCCGTCGTGATATCGCCACTCATCGCCCTGCAGGAGGACCAGCTGGACGGGCTGGCCGACGAGCTGGGCCAGGGTGCCGCCGTCGCTGTCAATTCCTCACGGAGCGACGGAGAGGTGGAGGCTGCCTGGCAGGCGGCTGAGTCCGGCGAGGCGACCTTCCTTTTCCTCGCGCCCGAGCAACTGGCCAAGCAGGAAACGGTGGATCGGATCGCGAAACTGGACGTCTCTTTGTTCGTGGTGGACGAGGCCCACTGTGTCTCCTCGTGGGGCCACGACTTTCGGCCCGACTACCTTAACCTCGGCAACGTCCGCGAGCGGCTGGGCAACCCGCCCGTGGCAGCACTGACCGCCACCGCGTCGCCGCCTGTGCGGGATGAGATCGCCGAACGGCTGGGTATGAAGGACCCGCTGGTCCTGGTTCATGGCTTCGACCGTCCCAACATCTCCCTCAATGTAGTCCGCCACCAGGAGGACAAGGGCAAGCGCAATGCCGTGCTGGAGCAGGTTGCGGCGCTGGCCCGGGATGACGGGCAGGGCCTGCTGTACGCCGCCTCCCGCAAGGACACAGAAAAGTATGCCGCCAAGCTCGAAAAGGAAGGGCTCCGCGCTGAGGCCTACCACGCGGGCCGGTCCGCTGGAGACCGCGAGCGCGTCCACGAGCAGTTCCTGGACGACCAGCTGGATGTTGTGGTTGCCACCACAGCATTTGGCATGGGCATCGACAAACCCAACGTGAGGTTTGTGGTCCACGCGGACATCCCGGAGTCCCTGGACGCGTACTACCAGGAGATCGGCAGGGCGGGCCGTGACGGTGACACCGCTTCCGCGGTGCTGCACTACCGTGCCGAGGACCTTGGCCTGCGCAAGTTCTTCGGCACCCACTCTCCGGATCCGGAATCGCTGCTGGCCGTGTTGAAGGTCCTCAAGTCCGCCGGGGCGCCCACTCCCAAAACCTCCCTGGCGGAGCTCACCGGCTTCCCGGTCCGCCGCGTCACCGGGCTGGTCAACCAACTGGAGGACACGGGCGCGGTCACCACCGGCAAGCGCGGCATCCGCCTCACCTCCAAAGCCACGCTGCCTTCCCTCGTGGACCGCGCCGTCGACAAGGCCGAGGCCCGGCAGCGGGTGGACCAGTCACGGCTGACCATGATGCGCGCCTACGCGGAGACGGACAGCTGCCGTCGCCAGTTCCTGCTGGGCTACTTCGGTGAACACCTGCCCGAACCGTGCGGCAACTGTGGTGCCTGCGCGGAGGCTGCCAATCGTGCCGATGTGCCTGCCGTGGGAATTCAAGGGCAGGACGACGGCGGGAAGGGGTCCGCTGAACAGCCCGCCCCCGCTGCCGACGATCCGTTCCCGCTCCAGTCCTCGGTGGTCCACAAGGAGTGGGGTCCGGGATTGGTGATGCGGCACGAGGACGACGTCATTACCGTCCTGTTCGAGCAGGAGGGCTACAAAACCCTCTCACGCACCGCCGTCGTGGAGCATGAACTCTTGAAACCTGCCTAGGTTATGCCAGCTTAGGTACGCTGGAAGGACATTCCGACGAAAGGCCTGCCGCGTGGAAGTACCGTCCTATGTCTGGACCCTGACCATTGTTGGAATCGTTGGCCTGCTTGCTTTCGATTTCTTCTTCCATGTGCGGAAGGCCCACACGCCTTCCCTCAAGGAAGCGGCCATCTGGTCCGCGATCTATGTGGGTATCGCCCTGCTGTTCGGGCTGGGCGTGCTGCTGTTCGGCGGTCCCACCATGGGCACCGAGTACTTCGCGGGGTACGTGACCGAGAAGGCACTGTCCGTCGATAACCTCTTTGTCTTCCTCATCATCATGGCCAGCTTCAGGGTGCCGCGCGCGGACCAGCAAAAGGTGCTGTTGTTCGGCATCGTCTTCTCGCTGATTGCCCGGACCGGTTTCATCCTCCTCGGAGCTGCGCTGATCAACAGCTTCGCCTGGGTGTTCTACATCTTCGGACTGATCCTGCTCATCACTGCCGGCAACCTGCTCCGGCCCGAAGGCCACGACCAACACTCCGAAGGCCTGGTGGTCCGGCTCGCCAAGAAGTACCTTCCGGCGTCGGCGCATTACGACGGCGACAAGCTCTTCACCATTGAGAACGGCAAACGCGTCCTCACCCCGATGCTCCTGGTGATGGTGGCCATCGGCGGCACGGACATTTTGTTTGCCCTCGATTCCATTCCGGCCATCTTCGGCCTGACCCAGAACGTGTTCATCGTCTTCACCGCCACCGCTTTCTCCCTCATGGGCCTGCGGCAGCTCTACTTCCTGATCGACGGTCTGCTGGACCGCCTGATCTTCCTCTCCTACGGCCTGGCAGCAATCCTTGGTTTCATCGGGGTGAAGCTCATCCTGCACGCCCTTCACGAGAACACGCTTCCCTTCATCAACGACGGCCAACACGTCAACGTGGTGGAAGTAAGCACACAGGTCTCACTGAGCGTAATCCTTGGCGTCCTGCTGGTAACGGTCCTGGCCTCCATCTTCAGCCCCAAGGGCAAGGCCAAGAACGCTGTGTCCGGCGCCAGGCGCCATGCCAACGAGTACCTGGACCTCAACTACGAGACGGACATGGTGGAGCGGGACAAGATCTTCGCAAAGATGTGCCGGGAGGAAGACCAGATCCGCAAGCTGCCTGAGAAGTACAAGAAGCTCATCCGAAACGAAACCGAGTTTACGGACCTGCTGCAAAAGGCTCACATCGAGCACGACAAGGCCCAGGTGCGCGAGGACGCCAAAGGCTGACCCGGCCGCAGTGTCAGTGCCTCTTGCTAGGTTGAACTCGAGGCCAGGGGAATTTCCTTAGGTCCGGCTGTCGATGGGGAGGCCCCGTGTTTTTACTCGAAGCTGCAGTGCCTGGCGCGCCGCCGGACCTGGTGTTTTCCGCCAGCGACCTGGTGGCGGCCAGCGAATGTGAGTACCGCACGCTCCGGATCCTGGACGAAAAACTGGGCCGCGCGCCGAAGGCCGAGTTTCAGGCTGACGAGATGCAGGTCCGTGCCGGTGAGCTGGGTGACAAGCACGAGCAAACCGTGCTGGCCAGCCTGATCGCCAAGTACGGTAAATGGGATGCCAGCCGCGGTGCGGGCGTCTACTCGCTGGACCGGGGACAGAACCTGCGCGGGGACCTGCAGGCAAAGCACGCCGAAACCGAGCTCGCCCTGCGGTCCGGGGCCGACGTCGTTTTCCAGGCCACCTTCTTCGACGGCGAACTCCTTGGGTACGCGGACTTCCTCGTCAACGAGACTGCCGGCACCGGCAGCCCGGGGCGTTACGAAGTCTGGGATACCAAGTTGGCCCGGCATGCCAAAGTGGGCGCCCTGCTGCAGCTGGCGGCGTACGGGGACCAGCTTCTCGGGATGGGACTCGAACCCTCCCCAACGGCCATCTTGGTGCTCGGCACCCGCGTGGGTGACGACTGGCTCCGCAGCAGCCACTCGCTTCCGGATTTGCTGCCTGTTTTCCGGGAACGGCGGCGCCGCTTCCGCGAGTTGACAGCCCAGCACCGGTCCGCTGATACCGCCGTGCAGTGGCAGCAGCGGGGCATCGTCCACTGCGGCCGGTGTGACTACTGCGCGGAGCAGGTTCAAGTCCACCGGGACCTGTTGATGGTGGCCGGCATGTCAGTGGTGCAGCGTAGGAAGCTGAATGCTGCAGGGATCCGCACCATCGACCAGTTGGCGGCAATGCCCGTCGAGGAAGCCAGAAATTCTGTGCTCCGGCTGCGTGCCCAGGCCCGGATGCAGCTTGGCCTCGATGCTCCGGCCGGATCCCGGACCTTCACGAAGGACGGCCAACCGCATACGGTCTCGTTCACGGTGCTTCCGGAGAACACCATTGGGGCCCTTCCAGCTCCCAGCCCTGGCGATATCTTTTTCGACTTCGAGGGCGACCCGCTCTGGCAGGACTTTGCCACCGGAGCCTGGGGTATCGAGTACCTGTTCGGTGTGATCGAGGCTCCGGTTCCGGGTCATCCCGGCAGTCCTGTTTTCCGCCCCTTCTGGGCGCACTCCCGGTCCGAGGAACGCCGCGCCTTTCTGGACTTCCTAAAATACGTGGAGGAGCGGCGGGCACGCTACCCGGACATGCACGTCTACCATTACGCGGCCTACGAAAAGACGGCGCTGCGAAACCTTTCCCTCGCCCACCAGGCCGGCGAGGACACGGTGGACTCCTGGCTCCGGGAAGGCCTGCTCGTAGACCTCTACTCCACAGTCCGGCAGTCCTTGCGCATTTCAGAAGCGTCGTACTCCATCAAAAAGCTGGAACCGCTGTACATGGGCAGCAACCTCCGCTCCGGGGACGTTAAGGACGCCGGAGCCTCCGTCGTGGCCTACGCTGCCTACTGTGCAGCCCGGGATGCGGGGAACGCCGCAGAGGCGGAAAAGGTCCTCACGTCGATTTCGGACTACAACCAGTACGACTGCCTTTCCACCCTCCGGCTGCGCGATTGGCTCCTGGAGGTGGCCGGAGAGGATGCTGCGGGGGCAGGAGCGGGACAGCGCCCCGAGGCCGCACCGGCCGAACGCCCGGCGGCCCCGGAAGAAACTCCCGAGGAGTCCAGGCTGCGCGAATATCTCGCCGGGCTGCCGGACAACCGTCCCTGGACGAACGACGAACGCGCCATCGCCATGGTGGCCGCCGCTACTGGATATCACCGCCGCGAACGCAAGCAGTTCTGGTGGCAGCACTTCGACCGGGTGGAAGCACCGCTCGAGAACTGGTCCGACCAGCGGAACGTGTTTGTGGTGTCTTCAGCGGAAGTGACGTCCGATTGGGCCCTTGCCAAGCCGCGGGAACGGATGCGCACCCGTATTCTGCGGCTTCAGGGCACCATGACAGAGGGGTCGGATTTCCGATCGGACTCCAGCTGGTGCCGGCTCTACGATGCGCCGCCGCCGGACGGTATGGCCGATCCCGATGCCGCTCCCGGAGCCAGGGCGTTCGCGTTTGGGACCAGGATCAGCGAGGTTGGGCCGGCGCCGGACAACCCGGAGCACACCGTGATCACCATCGCCGAGCGTGAGTCCGGAAGGGTTGCTGCCTACCCGCACCTGCCCGTTGCCCTCACGGAGGACCAGCCCCTTTCGACGGCCAGCATCGAAGCTGCCATCGAGGAAATCGCCGCCAGCGTCGGCGCCTCCGTGCCGCACCTGCCTGCCCAGCCTGGACTGGACATCCTGCGAAAGCAGACCCCGCGTTTCCGCACCCTCCGGCAGCCCGTGGGCGTCCCGCATGAACGGGACGGTTCGGCGGATTACGCTGCCGCGATCACCGATTCCGTCCGTGACCTCGACCGTTCCTACCTCGCCGTCCAGGGACCGCCCGGGACGGGAAAGACATACATTGGCGCCCACGTGATCGGCCGGCTCGTTGGCGAAGGCTGGAAGATCGGTGTGGTCGGCCAGTCACACAACGTGGTGGAAAACCTGCTGTGCTGCGCCATCAGAACCGGCGGCGTGGATCCGGCTGTTGTGGCCAAGAAGCTTGCGTCGCCACACGACGTTCCGTGGAAGTCCTCAGTCGACGGCGACGTGGCCAGGCTGTTGGCGTCTCCCGGGGGCTGCCTCGTAGGCGGCACCGCCTGGACCATGACGGGCAAAGAAGTGCCCGCTGGTTCCCTGGATCTGCTGGTCATTGACGAGGCGGGGCAGTTCTCGCTCGCCAACACCCTGGCTGTCTCGCGGGCAGCCAAACGGCTCCTCCTGCTCGGCGATCCGCAGCAGCTGCCGCAGGTCTCGCAGGGTGCACACCCGGAGCCGGTGGATGAATCAGCTTTGGGGTGGCTCGCAGCAGGCCACGCCACCCTCCCTGCCAACCTTGGTTATTTCCTGGCCGACAGCTGGCGGATGCACCCGGATTTGTGCCGTGCAGTCTCCCGGTTAAGCTACGAAGGAAAGCTCCAGGCTGCCCCTGCGGCTTCACAGCGCCAGCTTGAGCAACTGCTGCCAGGGGTTGAGACAGCCTTCGTCAACCACAGCGGCAACACCACCGCGTCGAAGGAGGAAGCCGCCGAGGTCGTGCGCCAGGCGCGGCGGCATCTTGGGCTGAAGTGGACTCCTGCCGCGGATGCGGAGTCCCAGCCCCTTGAACAGAAAGACCTCCTGGTGGTGGCCGCCTACAACGCGCAGGTCCACCTGATCCGGAAATCCCTCGAGGAAGATGGCCTGACCGGCGTCCGGGTCGGGACGGTAGACAAGTTCCAGGGCCAGGAGGCACCGGTGGTGCTCGTTTCGATGGCGTGTTCGGCCGTCAGCGAGGCACCACGCGGGGCGGAGTTCCTGCTGAACAGGAACCGGATCAACGTGGCGGTATCCCGCGGGCAGTGGCGGGCGGTCATCATCCGCTCCCCCGAACTGACCAGCTACATGCCGCACCGTCCCGCCGCCTTGGAGGAGCTCGGTGCCTTTATCGGTCTCAGCCCACAGGAGTGAGGGACGCAGATTGGTGGAGGCAATCCCGTGAGAGATCGGCAAACCTGCAGGTGCCGGTCAGCGGGCCCTGAAACTGCGGAAGCTGCCGTCAGCCTGTGACATCGCGTCCTCCACGCGTTCCACCCGACCCGGCGTTGCATCGGAGTTCAGCCAAGCCCGGAGCTCGTGGATCTTCCATTGGGGCCCCTCGGCCACCAGGGCGACCGAACCGTCGTCGAGGTTCTTCACCTCACCGGTGAGGCCCAGCTCCTCCGCCTTGCCCATGGTCCAGAAGCGGAAACCAACGCCTTGGACGACACCGAAAACGCGGGCAGTCAGCCGCACGGCCTCAGTGCCGGGCGCATCGGACGACGAAGCTTCCCTGCCGGTCATCTGGGCTCCCCTCTGCTAACCGACCAGCTGCTCACCAACTGGCTGCTCAGCAACAGACTGGCCGAACAACCCGCCCAACCAAGTAGCGCTATGTGTCGTTATAACGCTCCATAACAACACGTAGTGCGACCCAGTTGGGCCGGTGGTGGCGGTTAGTTGATGGTGATGTCGCGGGTGCGGTGGTCGTAACGGATGGTGACCGTGCCGCCGTCGTGGTGCAGCTCGTGGTTGGGACCGTCGAACGTGCCGAACGCACCGTAGTTCTCGTCCCAGGACCGGTTCAGCGCGATTTTGAAGGTGTAGTGGCCGGCCGGCAGCTCGGCGCTCTTCTTCCAGAGCTGGTCCAGGAAGTCGAACTCCATCTGCGCTTCGTCGTACTGCGGAGCCCAGTTCTCGGGTGCGCCAAGGATGGTGTTGAAATCGCCGGCGACGGCCACCGCTTCGGGCTGCGGGTGCGTCTCGACGTCCGGGTCCTCGAAGGAACCAACAGCCGCCGGCGCTTCAGCCTCCGTGGTCGCGGCAGGAGCCTTGCCCTTGCGGACGGCCTTCACCACAGGCTCGACGGCGTCTTCGAGCACCTTGGCTGCCTTGCCTACGGCTGCAGCGGCCTTCTTCGCAGGGGTCTTCTTCGCCGGCTTCTTGGTCTCCGTCTTGGTGGTGGCCTCCGCCGGCGCCGTGGTTTCGGCGGTCGCGAAGGTAGGGCGCACGAATCCTGCGGGAGCCGTGGGAACCGGGGTCTCGGCAGGAACAGGGGTGCCGGCGTCGAGCGCGGAGGCGAAGGACACCGGATCCGGAAAGGCCACCGTGGCGCGCATGCCGTCTTCGGTGATGGTCCAGCCCGAGCGGCCCTTGACCAGCCAGCCGGCTTTGACCAGCTTGGCGGTGGCTGAAGTCAGCGTCTTGTGGCCGCGGGGAATGCCGCCGCTGAGCAGTTCGCGCTCGTGGTCGTTGAACGGCACGCGGGCGGTAGCCTCAGCGAGGACCTGGCCCGCGTTCAGTGCCTCACCGGACCACACGCCTTCGGTCAGGACATCCAGCACGGTCTTGAGTCGAAGGAAGGTGTTTTCTGCGGTGGACTTGGCCATGATTCCCCTTTTATAAAGCGATCGGTCTTAGGCATCATGCCAACTGCCCGTTAAATCGCGCGACTTGAAATGGTTAACTCTGCGTGTCGTGACCGACTATGAAGCGGACATTCCAACAAGTGAGTCTGGAGTATCGGGTATAGGGCTGAGTGCACAACCCCGGAGCGCTGGCATTGGTGCCGCTCCGCACCTTCCCAGATACGCCTGCGGCACCAAGTTTAGCGTTATCAGGGCAGGGACGTTGCGTCCGACACAACCGACCTCAGTGCGTTACCTCGCCGCCGTTCAATTCGTCCAGCAACTCTGCCTTCCGCTCCTCCGAAGCGAAGGACGAATGGATGGAGTTTGCGGCCAGCCGGGCCTTGTCGAAATCAGAGAGTTCGAACACCGTTTCCAGCTGGGCGAAGTTGTCATCCACGTAGCCACCGAAATAGGCGGGATCGTCCGAGTTGACCGAGACATTGAGCCCCGCCGCGAGCATGGCGGGCAGCGGGTGGTCGGCAAGGGTGTCCACGGCGCGCAGCCGCACGTTGGACAACGGGCACACCGTCAGCGGGATCCGGGCGTCCACGAGGCGCTCCACGAGGTCCGGATCGTCCATGCAGCGGATGCCATGGTCGATCCGCTCCACTCCCAGGATGTCCAGGGCTTCAATAATGTACGACGCCGGCCCCTCCTCGCCTGCGTGGGCGGTCAGCCGCAGGCCCGCTTCGCGCGCCTTGTCGTAAAGCCGCTCAAACTTCGACGGCGGATTGCCCACCTCCGCGGAGTCCAGTCCGATCGCACCGATTGGTGCGTTCATGGCCAGGAGCCTGCCCAGGATTTCCAGTGCAGATTCTTCCGACAGATCCCGCAGGAACGCCGCGATCAGCATGGTGGACATCCCGTAGTCCTGCTCGGAAGTCGCCAAAACCGAAGCCACTCCGTTGACGCAGGTTTCCAGGGGGACGCCTCGCGAGGTGTGCGCCTGGGGGTCCATCATGATCTCGGCATGCCGCACCCCTGCAGCGGCAGCGCGCTCCAGGTACGCACGGGTCATATCGGCGAAATCTTGTTCCGTCTGCAGAACCGCCATGTTGGCGTAGTACAGGTCAAGGAACGACTGCAGGTCCGTGAACTCGTACTTTTCCCGTAATTCGTCCAGGCCGTTGTACGGCAACACGATGCCATTCCGCTCCGCGAGCGCAAAGATCAACTCCGGCTGGAGTGTCCCCTCAATGTGGAGGTGCAGTTCCGCCACCGGAAGGAGCCTGGCAGAGACCTCAGGCTCAACTGCAACGGGTTCGGTTTCAGGCGCGGCAGTACCGGCCGCAAAGTTTTCCATTCGGTCAGGATAATGCCCTGCACCGGATTCGCCACTAGAGTCGAACCAATGCAGAACGCCAAGCACGCTGATGACCTGCAGTATCCGTCTCCTGCCCACCCAACCGACGGCTTTGTCCGGGTGCGCGGAGCCCGCGAGAACAATCTCCGCAACGTGGACGTTGATGTTCCACGCGATGCAATCGTGGCGTTCACCGGGGTGTCCGGCTCCGGGAAGTCATCACTTGCTTTCGGCACGATTTACGCTGAGGCACAGCGCCGCTACTTCGAATCCGTAGCCCCGTACGCGCGCCGCCTTATCCAGCAGGGGCACAATCCCAAGGTGGAGTTGATCAGCGGCCTGCCCCCCGCCGTCGCGCTTCAACAGCGCCGCGGCGCACCCAGCAGCCGGTCCACAGTGGGAACGGTCACCACGCTCTCCAATTCCCTGCGGATGCTCTTTTCCCGCGCGGGCACTTACCCCGCCGGCAGCACACAGCTGGACTCGGACGCCTTTTCTCCCAATACAGCCGCCGGAGCATGCCGGGAATGCCACGGCCTGGGCATCGCGCACACAGTCACCGAGTCCTCGCTGGTCCCGGACCAGTCACTAAGCATTCGTGATGGCGCCATCGCTGCCTGGCCCGGCGCGTGGCAGGGAAAGAACCTGCGGGACATCCTTGGGCACCTGGGTTACGACGTCGACGTCCCGTGGCGCAAGCTGCCGAAGAAACACCGCGACTGGATCCTCTTCACGGAGGAACAGCCCGTGGTGGAGGTAACTCCCCAGCGCGACCGTGTGGCCAAACCGTACAAGGGGCGCTTCTGGAGTGCCAGGAGTTACGTGCTCCATACGCTGGCCGATTCGCAAAGCGCCGCCATGCGGGAGCGGGTGCTTGCGTTTATGCAGTCCGGACCTTGCCCGCGCTGTTCCGGCACCGGGCTGACCCCGGAGGCACTGGCCGTGACGTTTGCCGGCAGGACCATCGCGGAACTCAACCGCCTCCCCATGGCGGACCTTGCGGAGATCGTCCGCCCCACGTCGGAGTTGCACGACGCCGGCACCGCCTCCCGTACGCACGTTTCCGGCGAGTCGAACGAGGTTGCCGTAGCGATCACCAGGGACCTGCTCCAACGCATCACCGTCCTGCTGGACCTCGGGCTCGGCTACCTCGCTCTGGGCCGGGCTACCCCGACACTGTCGCCGGGCGAGATGCAGCGGCTGCGCATCGCCACCCAGCTGCGCTCCGGCCTCTTTGGCGTGATCTACGTGCTGGACGAGCCGTCCGCCGGACTCCATCCGGCCGACGCCGAACCCCTCCTGGACGTCCTGGAGCAACTGAAGGCCTCCGGCAACTCGGTGTTCGTGGTGGAGCACAACATGGACGTGGTCCGCCGGGCCGACTGGCTGGTGGACGTGGGCCCACGGGCGGGTGAAGGCGGCGGCGAGGTGCTCTACAGCGGGCCCGTGGACGGTCTCGCGGACATCGAGGCGTCCGTCACCAGGCCGTTCCTGCTTGGGAACGCCATGCCACAAATGCCTGATGTTGCGCGCAAGCCGCAAATACGGGAGCCGGCCGGATGGCTGGAGCTGACGGACATCAGCCGGCACAACCTGCGGGGACTGGATGCCCGTTTTCCCCTTGGTGTCCTTACTGCCGTGACCGGCGTTTCGGGCTCCGGAAAGTCCACCCTTGTCAGCCGGGTGCTCGGCGAGATGGTGGGCTCCGGACTCAAGGCACCCGTGGAGCTAGAGGAGTCCGGGGAGCCCCTGGCGCTGGGAACCGTCACGGGAAGCGACCACATTGACCGCCTGGTGACCGTGGACCAGAAGCCCATCGGGCGGACGCCGCGCTCCAACCTGGCTACCTACACGGGACTTTTTGACGCCGTCCGCAAGGAATTTGCTGCCACCGAACACGCCAGGCTCCACGGCTTCGGTGCGGGCAGGTTTTCGTTCAATGTGGCAGGCGGGCGCTGCGAGACCTGCCAGGGTGAGGGCTTTGTGGCAGTGGAACTGCTTTTCCTGCCCGGTAGTTACGGCCCATGCCCCGAATGCGCTGGTTCCCGTTACAACCCGGAAACGCTCGAGGTGGAGTACCGGGGCAAGAACGTGGCGGAAGTTTTGGCGATGACGGTGGATATCGCCGCGGCGTTCCTGGCCCACGTCCCCGCCGCCGCGCGGAGCCTGAAGAGCCTCCAGGACGTGGGGCTCGGCTATCTCCGGCTCGGGCAGCCGGCCACGGAGCTCTCCGGCGGGGAGGCGCAACGCATCAAACTGGCCACAGAGCTTCAGCGGGCGCAGCGCGGCCACACCCTGTACTTGCTCGATGAACCAACCACGGGCCTGCATCCCGCCGACGTGGAATTGCTCATGGCACAGCTCCACGGACTGGTGGACGCCGGAAACTCGGTGGTGGTTGTGGAGCACGAAATGGCAGTGGTGGCCGGTGCTGACTGGGTAATCGATCTGGGGCCTTCAGGCGGGGACAAAGGCGGGCAGGTCATGGCAACGGGGACACCCGCCGCCGTCGCGCAATCCCAGGAAAGCCGCACTGCACCGTATCTGGCAGCGGCCCTCGGAGGAAAACACCTGTGACGGCCAGAAATATCTCGATTTGATAACGCTCGGTTGATGTCCTAGCGTGAAAGGCATGCCCGCGAACGCGGGCGCATGTATGCCCGGTGCTGCCTCCACCAGAACTGCCCAGCCGGCAGCCACCGAACTTGACCTCTATTCGTCAGGGGTGGGCAGTGGCGCGACGATCTCCGGGGACGGAACCAGCGCAGGTGGCCTTCAGGAGCATCACCATCATGAAAAAAACCACTTTCCGTACTGCCGCGCGCCGCGGAGCCACCGTGGCAGCCATTTCGGCTGCCGGCATCGCCCTTTCCGCCACCGGGGCCAACGCCGCCACCAGCACGTCCACCTGGGATGCCCTCGCCCAGTGCGAGAGCGGCGGCAACTGGGCCATCAACACAGGCAACGGCTACAGCGGCGGCCTTCAGTTCAGCCCCAGCACCTGGGCAGCTTACGGTGGCACCGGATCAGCCGCTGACGCCAGCCGCGAACAGCAGATCGCCGTGGCCGAGCAGGTCCAGGCGTCTCAGGGTTGGGGTGCCTGGCCGTCCTGCGCTTCACGGCTCGGCCTCAGCGGGGGCGCCACCGGTGTTGCACCGCAGAGCCTTCCCGTCCAGAGCGCGCCAGCGCAGTCTCCAGCCCAGGCCGCGCCCGTAACCTCGGCGCCCGCTTCCCCGGCGCCCGCTG
>NZ_JBNHFF010000054.1:0-16178 GCF_059089965.1 Arthrobacter sp. SPT-J7 | reverse complement strand
GTTGAAGGCCGGGAGGTCATCCGGGTTGCGGCTGGTGACGAGGCCCTGGTCCACCACCACTTCCTCGTCCGTCCAGTTGGCGCCGGCATTCCTCAGGTCCGTCTGAAGGGTGTGGTAGGACGTGAGGTTCCGCCCGCGCACCACACCGGCTTCAATGAGCAGCCACGGTCCGTGGCAGATGGAAGCAACGGGTTTGTGCTGTTCGAAGAAGCTCCGGGTGAAGCTCTGGGCATCCTTGTCCACGCGGAGGTGGTCCGCGTTAACCACGCCACCGGGAAGGACCAAGGCGTCAAAGTCGGAGGCGTTCGCTTCCGCAACCGTTAGGTCGACGTCGAACGTGTCGCCTTTTTCCGTCCCTTTGTAACCCTGCAGCTTTCCGCTCTTCGGGGCCACCAAGGTGGGTTGGCCGCCGGCGTCCTTGACTGCCTGCCAGGGGCTGGTGAGTTCAACCTGTTCGACGCCGTCCGTCAACAGGAATGCGACCTTCTTACCTGCGATGTTATGTTCTGACACTTTTCCTCCTCGCTTGGGGCGGATGCCTCCTGGGGCGATGCGCGCGCGGCGGTACCGCTTCGCGAGTTGTTTGCCTGACAGGATCCAACCTAGGAACGCCGAAAGTAATAAGCAAGCTGAGCATCTTGGGCACCGTGCGGGGTCTGGAGGCCGGGCCGGCACGAGGTAACGTCAGTCCTGCGATGCATGGTGGTTGGGCTAGCGATGCATGGTGGTTGGGCTAGCTCCGGTGGTGCTCAATCAGCCAGCCGGCCATCTGCTGCGCGCGCCTGGCCGCCTGCATGTCGCCCTCGGTGGCAGAGATAATCGAACCCTTCATGAGGATGTGCCAGGACCGGGCAAACTCCTCCGGGCGGGTTAACCCTGCCTCTTCAGCCAGGGCCTGCACATGCCCGCGGATCTTGGCGAGGTAATCGATGCTGGCTTGGCCCAGCGGATGGGCCGGGCCCATTTCCAGCAGGACGTTGATGAAGGAACATGCTTCGAAATCCTCGCGCAGGAACCAGTCTCCGAAGACATCGAAAATGGCCAGCAATTGCTCGGCCGGCGTGTGCCCCCGGCGGCGTGCCTCCGAGACAATCGCATCCACTGTCCATTGCTTGTCCCGCTGTTCCAGGAAAGCCAGGACCAGCGAGTCCTTGGACGGGAAGTGCCGGTAGAAGGTTGCTTTGGCCACCCCTGACCGCTCAATCAACTCATTCACCCCAACGTCCCGCACACCGCGACGCGAGAAAAGCTCGTAGGCAACGGTCATGATCCGGGCAACGGATTTGGCGGTGGCGGTCTCCGGCGCGGGTGCTTCGGCGACCATGGGTGAAGGAGCCGCCGCGGAAGGCGTGGCTGGAGGTACGTGGTTCACCGCCCCGGACCGGGGAAGCTCCGCTTCTGGGTTCATAACATCTCCAGTTTACCGCCCGTGGTAAAGACAGACCGGTCTCCCCCCTGTAATGTTGCTTCCAGCGAGTGCTTACGACGCCGCAGAGGCCCCGGCCACTTCGGATTGGTGCAAGGAGGCCCCTATGTCAGCAGAACGGATGTTCCAGAGCGTGCCGTCAGACCCGGACCCCTGGATGGCCGGCGATACACCGGCCGAGATCCGTCAGTTCGCCATCGATTCACTCCGGTGGCAGGCCCAGGAACTCATCGATGAAGTGCTGCGCAGGGAAGAACCCGGGGAAGAGCTTGCAAGGGCAAGGCTCCGTCGCTGCGTCGCCAGGAATCCGGGCAGGCCGGAGCGCGCGCTCCTGGAACAATTGGTGGCCAACCGGGGCATACCAGGCATCTAGCTTCAAATCGCCGCGCCAGTTCGCCCCGGCCAATTCGAGCGGCCAACAGGACTCAGTTATGCGCTCAGCGGCATGTTGTCGATCAACCGCACCGGTCCCACCTTGGCGGCGATGAGTGCGAGGGCTTCGCCTCGAAACGGCGTCTCCCGGCAGTTCTCGGCCAGCGGCTCCAAAGTGGCCGGGTCAACCACATCAAAGTAGTCCAAGCCCACCAGGGGCTGGGACTCCACCATCGCCTGTGCTGACTCAAGATCGAGTGGTTCCCGCGCCTTCGCCCGCTCCTCAAGCAGCCGCAGTGCGCGGAACAGCACCAGCGCCGCCTCGCGCTCTTCCTCGGACAGGAAGCGGTTGCGGCTGGAGAGGGCCAGTCCATTCACGGCACGAACAGTCGGCACTGCAACGATTTCGACCGGGAAGTTCAGGTCTGCCACCATCCGCCGGACCAGCGCCAACTGCTGGGCGTCCTTCTGCCCAAAATAGGCGCGGTAAGCGGGCAAGCCCCCGTCCTCCGTCACCGAAGCGGGCAGCCCTGCCCCCGGGATTCCGTAGTGCAGCAGCTTGGCTACTACCGTGAGGGCACCGTCGAAGTGGCCGGGCCGCGAAGCGCCCTCCCACTTCTCCCCAAGCACTCCGGAGGTGACGCGCACCCGCGGCGGGCCGTCCGGGTACACCTCGTCCACCGACGGGGCAAAGGCCAGGTCCACGCCCTGCTCGTCAAGCAGCGTAAGGTCGGCGCCGAGCGTCCGCGGGTAACGGTCCAGGTCCGTGGCGTCGCCGAACTGCAGCGGGTTGACGAAGATGGTGGCCACCACAACGTCGTTTTGTTCGGCGGCGGTGCGGGCCAAGGCGGCGTGCCCCTCGTGCAGCGCACCCATGGTGGGCACCAGCCCCTGGGACGTGCCGCGCCTGGAGGCCAGGAGCCGGGCGCTCTCCGCGTGGAGGTCGGCAACAGTAGTGACGAGCTTGATGGACATCTTCAGTCTTCCTCCGGTTCCAGGGCCTTGCGCAACTCCCCCAGCTGGTCAGGTTTCAGCAGCCCGCGCCCCTCGGCGCGCAGTGCTGTGGCCCGTGCCATCGCCAGGTATGCCGCGAGCACATCCCCCTGCCCGCCGCCGTCGAACTCCCGCAACGCCTCGGCATGCGCCTTGACCGTTCCCGTGTCGCCACGCGCTACGGGGCCGGTGAGGGCGGACTCCCCGGAGGCTAATGCGTTCTCCAGGGTTGCCCGCAGCAGCGGACCCAGCATGCGCTCCGGCGCTTCCACTCCCACCTCACTCAGCAGCTCGGAAGCCTGTGCCACAAGGGTCACCAGATGGTTCGAGCCGTGCGCAAGTGCCGCGTGGTACAGGGTCCTGTCCGCCTCGGCAATGGCCACGGGCTCTGCGCCCATCTCCACTACCAGCGCCTGTGCAATCGGCAGCATGGCCGCATCCGCGGTGACCCCGAAGGTGCAGTCCAGCAGGCGGGTCAGGTCAAGGGTCATCCCGGTGAAGGTCATGGCCGGATGCAGAGCCAGCGGAACGGCCCCGGCAGCGCGTACCGGATGGAGCACCCCAACCCCGAACCGGCCGGACGTGTGGGCGACCAGTTGGCCCGGCTGCCATGCACCCAGTTTCGCGAGGCCTTCCACCAGATCCGGCAGGGCGTCATCGGGCACCGCCAGCAGCACCAGCTCGGCACGCTCCACGATGTCCTGGACTTCCAGGACGGGCACGCCGGGAAGCAGCGTTTCCGCCCGTTCCCGGCTTGCCTCGGAAACCGCTGAGACGCCGACGACGGCGTGTTCGGCCGCGCGCAGGGCGGCGCCCAGCACGGCACCCACCTTTCCTGCGCCCACGATTCCGACGCCGAGGCGTCCGGGTTTAGCCATGCTGCTGGCCTTTCTGCGTTTGGCCGGGGGTTTCGGCGGGCCTGGTTCCGGCAGGCGTAGTTCCGGCGGTTCCGGGTTCGGCGGGCGTAGTTCCGGCGGTTCCGGGTTCGGCGGGTCCTACCCCCGGAGCCACCTGCCGAAGCCACTGTTCCGTGGTCTGCCGCTTCCGCGCCAGCCGGGCGCGGGCGGATTGTTCGTCGAAGAGCGCCATCGCCTGCTCCACATCCGCCTGCCGAAGGCGCGGTGTGACCGGGCCGGCGGTGGTGTGCAATACCAGGTCGGCCAGGCGGAACCGGCGCGCCAACGGGCCCTGGTGCACTGCCATCGACTGGGTCCGCTGGTGCGGCACCACCACGAGTTCCCGCCACCAGCGGCCTGAGCGGATCAGCAGCGCGGTGTCCGTGGCCGTGAATCCGTTCCGGCGCCATCCCAGCGGCGCCAGGAGGCGCGCCCTGCGCGGAGTGGTGACGAATCCGCCGCCGGAATCCAGCCCCTGGAGCCCGGCACCGAACACGGCGGCAGGCTGCGGCGTGCCGGGGTCCGGAAGCACCAGCGCGAGGATTGCCATCACGTCGCCAAGCCTGCCCACCGGCAGGATCGTGGTCCGGCCCGAGCCCTCGCCGGCGCTTTCGACGATGCCGTAGCCAGCCACGTTGACCTGGATCCTGTACCAGCCAATCGCCCGCCAGAGCGGCGGCTGGATGACTTTCAATGCCTGGATCCGGCCGGGCGGAAGCGTCTGGGCCTGGGTATCCAGCAGCCCGTAGCGGAGCCGGATGCCATCAGGCGAGATGGCAGCGGTGAAGTTGTACCCCTTGTTGAACAGCCCCCAGTAGCTGGCTGCCAGTCCGAGCGCAGCCGGGATCAGGTACAGGTAGAACGCTGCATTGCCCGTGACGGCAGTCAGTATGACGGACGCCGCGCCGCCCAGCACCACAAAGACGCTCTGCTCGCTGAGCAGCAGGGAACCTACAAGGCGCGACGGCGGCACGGACAGTACGGGAAATTCCGGCGCCTCGGGTGCCGGCTCCTCGGGGCGGGAAGGATCCAGGGTCACCCCGGCGGCCCGCGCCAGGATGGTGGCCCGGAGCTGCCGGGCATCGTCCATCTTCAGGTAAGCCAGCCGGACAGCGGACTCCCCCGCGTCTGCCACCTCGAACTTGAGCTCGGCCAGGCCGAAGATCCGGGCCAGCAGGGGTTGCACGATATCGATGGCCTGGACGCGGTCAAGCCGCGCCTGGCGTTGCTGCCGGAAAATGAAGCCGGTGTTGACCCGGACGTAACCGCCAGACACCTGGTATTTGGTGAAGTACCAGGTGAGGATGAAGCCCAGCACCGCGATGAGCAGCATCACTGCGCCCCCGGCCAGCAGGAACGGTGCCCGGCCGGCGAATTCATCCTCGAGGATGGGCCGGCCCTGCAGCGCCCGCTCAAAGACGTCCCGGCCAACAAAGAAGCCGATGGCGGCAAGGGCCACCCAGCCACGCACGAAAGGAGAGGCCGGGTGCACCCGCAGCCATTCGCCGTCGGCCGCGGTGCCGGGCAAAGGGTTCGGCGCGGCACTTTCGAAGGCAGGGAAGGTGGCAGGGCCTCCAGGCTCCGGATGCGGCCCCTCTGCCGTCATAGTCCTGCCAGCCTGGCTTCGCCCCGGGCAGCGAGCTGCTCGCGCAGCCGCGCGCCCTCCGCTGCGGGCAGTCCGGGGATCTGGGCGTTCGTTCCCGGCGAGGCCGTGTGCAGCTTCAACGTGCACAGGCCAAGTGCGCGTTCCACGGGCCCGACTCCGATGTCCACGTACTGCATCCGGCCATACGGGACGGCCATGGTGCGCTGGAAGAAGATGCCGGTCCTGACCAGCAGGTCATCGTCCCGTTCGGCGTACCCGATGGCCCGCACCTGGCGCGGGATCAGCACCAGCCGCCACAGGGCGAGGACCAGCGCCACGGAGGGGACGGTGACGGCGAGCCACAGCGGCGGCCAGGCCCAGACGTCCAGGAGCACAAGCACCAGGGGCAAGGAAAGGAGGAGGACTGTGATGAGGTTCCCCAACGCCCACTGCACCAGCCGGACAGTGACGTATTTGGGTGAGACCCGCTGCCAGACGATTCCCGGCGGGTCAATCGCCTCGGTATGCATATTCGCCTTCCCCTGCGGCTTCTCCGCGTACCGCGCGGCCCGGTTTTCCGCCTGCGCCGTTGGTGTCGCCGTCCTCCGGCGGAATCTTGCAGAACCGCTCAACCAGCAGGCCCACCACTATCATCACCAGTCCGCCGCCGGCCATCGCCAGCGCCAACCAGGTGATGCCCTGGTTGCTGCGCAGGCTCCAGATCCGCAGCTGGTCCAAAAAGATCCCCACGTGCCAGCCGAGCAGGACTGTCCCGGCATAGGCGCAGGCCTGGGCCAGCACCAGCGTCCGGGCTGCGAGGAGCGGATCGAGCACCTTTTTCTTTTCTGTGCTGTTCGGCTTCTTGCTGTTGCGCCACCGTAGGACCCGGATGCCCAGGATCAGGGTGATGGCAACGATGACGCCCATGGTGGCCAGCGCGGTGAGGGGCAGGACGGGCGTGGCCATGCTGTAACGGCTTGTCACCACGGTGGCCGACCAGCCCGCCACGGCCAGGATGAAGCCGATGAGCAGGAGGCGAAGCGGATTGATGGGTTTCATCGCTCCTTCACCACCCCCGCGGCACGCAGTCCGTCAAAGTCGCCGAAGCCGTCGAACGGGGCGAGGTCGCCAAAATCCTCCGCCCGCGCGGCCAAAGTGCTGATGCGTTCGCCGTCCAGGGTGGCAGCCGGCTCAATAAGCGACCAGGGGTAGAGAACGAAGGCCCGGGTGGCAGCGCGGGGATGCGGCAGCGTCAGGACCGGATCATCGCTGCGGAGGTCGCCATAGGAGATGATGTCGACGTCGAGCGTGCGCGGCCCCCAGCGCACCTTCCGCACGCGGTGGTGCTTGTTTTCCACGGCCTGGCAGTGTTCCAGCAGCTTGTGCGGGGAGAGGTTGGTTTCCACGGTGATAACCATGTTCAGGAAGTCCGGCTGGCCGGGCGGTCCGCCGACGGCCTTGGTCTGGACAATGGGCGACACAGCGAGGAGGCGGATCTCGGGCAGGTCAACGAGGTCCGCAACCGCCTCGGTCAGCGTCTCGTTGCGTTCACCCAGGTTGCTGCCCAGGGCCAACACCACCTTGGAATAACCGGAGTTCATAGTCTTTCCCCCTGGACTGGTCTCTCCCTGTTGTTCCGGGCACGGTGGATACTGACGGCCACATCCCCGAAGGGCACCTCGATGGGCGCCTGGGGTTTGTGCACCGTGATGTCCACAGCCTGGAGCCGGAATTCGTTCAGCAGGCTGTCCGCAATACGGACAGCCAGAGCCTCTATCAGGTTCAGCGGTTCCCCCGATATCCATGCAGCAATACGCTGAGCCACCTCGCCATAGTGCGCGGTGTCCCGGACGTCATCGGATTCCGCCGCCTTGGTGAAGTCCAGATAAAGCACCGCGTCCACAACAAAAGGCTGCCCCTCGCGGCGTTCAAAATCAAAGACGCCGTGATGGCCGACGGCGGTGACGCCGGTCAGCGTAATCCTGTCCATGGCTGGGCCTACTGGCTGGTTCTTGTGACGGCCATGCGCGCGGCAACCTTAACGGCGTCCAGGCTGGGGCCGACGTCGTGCACGCGTACGGCCCAGACGCCTCGGTAGGCGCTGATGGCAGTGATCGCCGCGGTGGCGGCATCCCGTTCCTGCGGCGCAGCGGATTTGCCGGCCACCGTCAACAGGGTGCCAAGGAACCGCTTGCGGGAGGCCCCGACAAGGATCCTGTGGCCCAGGCTTTGAAGCTGGTCCAGGTTCTGCAGGAGCTCCCAGTTCTGGGCGTCATTCTTGGCGAACCCCAAGCCGGGATCGATGATGATCTGTTCCCGGCTGACCCCGGCAGCGTAGAGCTTGTCCCGAACTCCGGCCAGTTCGGCCACCACTTCCCCGGCAACGTCCTTGTACTCCGCCAGGGAGTTCATGGTGCGGGCGTCACCGCGGCGGTGGGTGAGGATGTAGGGGGCCCCGGAGGACGCCACGAGCTCGGCCATCTCCGGTTCCATGGTGAGGCCGGAGACGTCGTTGATGATGGCGGCGCCGGCCTTGAGGGCTGCGGCTGCGGTGGAGGCGTGGACGGTGTCGATGCTGACGAGGGCGCCGGCTTTCACCAGCGCCTCGATCACGGGGACTACGCGCTGCTGTTCTTCTTCCAGGCTGACATCCTCTGCGCCTGGGCGGGTGGATTCGCCGCCGACGTCGATGATGTCCGCGCCGGCGTAGAACATCCGGAGGCCGGCAGCTATGGCGGTGTCCGCCGTCGCGTGCTCGCCGCCGTCGCTGAAGGAGTCCGGGGTGACGTTGACGATGCCCATCACCAGGGTGCGGTCTGTGGGCAGGTCTTCAAACCGGGCCGCCGGCCGCGGCTTGCGCAGGATGGGGAGCGGAGAGGTTGCGGGGCCGGTTCCCGGCGCTGCAGCTAGTGAATCCATGGTCTGATGATTACCTTCCGAGGATGAGGCTCATGGCTTCGGCACGGGTGGCCGGGTCATGAAGCTGCCCGCGGACCGCACTGGTGACGGTCTTTGCTCCGGGCTTGCGGATACCGCGCATGGACATGCACATGTGTTCGCATTCGACGACGACGATCGCGCCACGGGGCTTGAGGTGACTGACCATCGCTTCGACGATTTCAGTGGTGAGGCGCTCCTGCACCTGGGGGCGGCGGGCGTACATGTCCACCAGCCGGGCCAGCTTGCTCAGCCCGGTCACCTTGCCGTCGTGCGAGGGGATATAGCCTACATGGGCCACCCCGTGGAACGGCACCAGGTGGTGCTCGCAGGTGGAGTAGAACGGGATGTCCTTGACCAAAACGAGCTCCTCATGGTCAAGGTCAAAGGTGGTGGAAAGGATCTCGGCTGCATCATGGTGCAGCCCGGCAAACATCTCGGCATAAGCCTTGCCCACCCGCTTGGGGGTGTCCACGAGGCCGCCGCGGTCCGGGTCCTCTCCGATGGCCAGGAGAATCTCACGGACAGCTGCCTCTATCCGGGGCCGGTCCACTTTTGGGTGTTTGGAGGAGTGGTGGGCGCCGCCCTCCACCGGATGTACGGCGGAAGCGGGAACGTCGTCGTCGAAGTGGGTCACGGTAGAAGCTTAGCCGCGAAGGGCGTCAGGCCCCGAGTCCGGGATGCCTCCCTGGAACGGTGCGTCCTCCGGAACTCCCTGAGGATGCGGCGGCTGGGCATCCAGCGGCTCGTCCAGGCGGGCCTGCTTGGCTTCCTCCTGGGCCTCGCGCTCTGCCTTTTCCTGGCGCGATTCCACCGGGCCGGCGGTCTGGACCGGACGGGTTTCCTTGGACAGCCACACCTCACGGAAATCACGCTTGCGGATGTCGCGGAAGATGTCGGCGATCTCGGACTGGTTCAGCGTTTCGCGTTCCAGCAGCTCGAGGGCCAGGCGGTCCAGGACGTCCCTGTTCTCGATGAGGATGGCGTAGGCCTCGTCGTGGGCCTGGTCAATCAGCCGGCGCACTTCCTCGTCCACGACGTACGCGATCTGGTCCGAGTAGTTGCGCTCGTGCCCGGCGTCGCGGCCCAGGAACGGCTCCCCGCCGCCCTGGCCCAGACGCACCGCGCCAACGCGTTCGCTCATGCCGTATTCGGTCACCATCTTGCGGGCGGTACCGGTAGCCTTCTCGATGTCGTTGGAGGCGCCGGTGGAGGGATCGTGGAAGACGATTTCCTCGGCGACACGGCCGCCCATGGCGTAGGCCATCTGGTCCAAGAGCTCGTTGCGGGTCACGGAGTACTTGTCGTTGTCCGGGACCACCATGGTGTAACCGAGCGCCCGGCCGCGGGGAAGGATGGTGATCTTGGTGACCGGCGCGGAGTTCCGCAGCGCGGCTGCCACCAGGGCGTGGCCGCCCTCGTGGTACGCGGTGATCTTGCGCTCGTGTTCCTTCATCACGCGGCTGCGCTTCTGCGGGCCGGCCATAACGCGGTCGATGGCCTCGTCCAGAGCACGGTCATCGATGAGGTTGGCGTTGGAGCGGGCGGTGAGGAGCGCGGCCTCGTTCAGCACGTTGGCCAAGTCCGCGCCGGTGTAGCCGGGGGTCTTTTTGGCCACGGCCTTGAGGTCCACGCCGGGCGCCATGGGCTTGCCCTTCGCGTGAACCTGCAGGATCTGGTCGCGGCCGATCAGGTCCGGCGCTTCCACGCCGATCTGGCGGTCAAAGCGGCCAGGTCGCAGCAGCGCGGGGTCAAGCACGTCGGGACGGTTGGTGGCAGCGATCAGGATGACGTTGGTCTTGACATCGAAGCCGTCCATCTCCACCAGCAGCTGGTTGAGGGTCTGCTCACGTTCGTCGTTGCCGCCGCCGATGCCGGCACCGCGGTGGCGGCCGACGGCGTCGATTTCGTCCACGAAGATGATGGCGGGCGAGTTGGTCTTGGCCTGCTCAAAGAGGTCGCGGACACGGGATGCGCCCACACCGACGAACATCTCCACAAAGTCCGAGCCGGAGATGGAGAAGAAGGGGACGCCGGCCTCACCTGCGACAGCCCGGGCGAGGAGGGTCTTACCGGTGCCTGGGGGGCCGTACAGCAGCACGCCCTTGGGGATCTTGGCGCCAACAGCCTGGAACTTGGCCGGTTCCTGCAGGAATTCCTTGATCTCCTGGAGTTCTTCCACGGCCTCGTCCGAGCCTGCCACGTCAGCGAACGTTACCTGCGGCATGTCCTTGCTGACCATCTTGGCCTTGGACTTGCCGAACTGCATGATCTTGGAGCCGCCGCCCTGCATGCGGGTCATCAGGAACCAGAAAAGCGCGCCCAGGAGGATAACCGGGATGAGGAGGGAGAGCAGGCCGGAGAACCAGTTGCTTTCGATCGGCTGGTCCGTGTAGCCGCCGGTGGGTGCAGAAGCGGTGACAGCCCGGACAACGTCCTGGGCGCGGGCGTCAACAAAGAAGAACTGGACGCTCTTGCCCTTGTCCTGCCCGTCCTGCTGGTAGTTTTCCTTCAGCACGAGGTCAACGCGGTTTTCACCGTCGAAGATCTTTGCCTGCTCAACGTTGTTGCCGGCAAGCAGTTCGAGGCCCTTGTCAGTGTCAATCCGTGCGGCACCGCCGGGAGCCAGCGTTGCAAAAGCCACCAGGAGCATGCCGATCACGACAACGATCCAGATGCCCGGGCCCTTGAAGAAGTTCTTAGCTTTCATCTGTGTCGGGGGCTGGCCCCGTCCCTCCTGGTAGTGCTGCACGGCGACTAGTCTGCGCGCGTGATGGTGCTGCGTCAGCTTCTAGCTATACACCGTCCGGAGTAGATCACGCATGGTGCAGGGCAAAAGTTCCCTCTGGGCGTAGTGGCCCCTGGCACTCCCGCTGCGGCCCTTCCTGCGCCTGTCTCCCGGGGCTCTGCCGGCATCATCTGCGGCCAGGATAATACGCCGGGCATACGGCGTGGTGGCAATGTCCTCGCCGGCGGAGCCTACTCGTAAACGTGCGGCGCGAGGGTTCCCACGAAGTCGAGGTTGCGGTACTTCTCGGCGTAGTCCAGGCCGTAGCCCACCACGAATTCATTGGGGATGTCGTAGCCGACGTACTTGACGTCGATTTCCACCTTGGCGGCGGTGGGCTTGCGGAAGGCCGTGCAGATTTCCACGGAAGCCGTGCCGCGCGATTCCAGGTTGGTCTTCAGCCAGGACAGCGTGAGGCCGGAGTCGATGATGTCTTCAACGATCAGCACGTCCTTGCCCATCAGGTCCGTATCCAGGTCCTTGAGGATGCGGACAACGCCTGAGGACTGGGTGCCGGACCCGTAAGAGGAAACAGCCATCCAGTCCATGGAGATGTGGCTGTGGAGGGCGCGGGCAAGGTCAGCCATAACCATGACGGCACCCTTGAGGACGCCCACAATGAGGATCTCGCGGCCCTCGTAGTCCTTGTCGATCTGGGCAGCGAGCTCCGTGATCCGCTGCTGGATCTGCTCCTTGGTGTAGAGAACGTGCTTGAGGTCTGCCTGGACGTCGTTTGAATCCACCAATGGCTCCTGTGTAGATGCGGGGTGCGACTATTTTGCGGGCTGTTTTTGCGGCCGGAGTACTAGCTTCCCACAGCGTGCGGGTCTGCGGGGAACGGATGTGCCGTTATCCGCTGCCACAGAGCCCTCCGGTTCCGGGACGCCTTCCAGCTGCGTCAGCGACAAGCGGAAGACGCTCACTCCCCCCGGCAGTTCAACGGGACCCGCAGAGCCCTGCCGCCGCAGTAGCGCTTCCGCGGCCAGAAGGCGCTGGTAGCTGGGTTGCTGCCCGCCGACGTCGGCCGCTGCTTTGGCGATCACGCGGAACCTGATCGCCGGTGCCAGGGCGCGCAACGCGTCCTCAGGCAGGCTCAGTTCCTGGCCGTTCCGCTCCACCAGGGACGTGAAGGTGGCTTCCGCCACATCCTCCAGGTAGTCGGCGTCCAGCTGCAGGATGGATGCCGTCCGGGCGAGGGATTCCGCGACGCCCGGGCCAAGTTTTTCCTCGAGGTGCGGCAGCACTTCCACCCGCGTACGTGACCGGGCGAAGGCGGGGTCCGAGTTGCTGGGATCGTGCCACGGCTTCAGTTCCTCCACGGCGCAGATCTCCTCGGTGTCCGCGCGGCGAAGCCCCAAGAACGGGCGAAGCAGCCTACCGCGGGCCGCCCTCATTCCTGCGAGCGAACGTGTCCCCGAGCCCCGTGCCAGCCCCAGCAGCACCTGTTCGGCCTGGTCGTCCAGGGTGTGGCCCAACAGGATGGCGTCCGCGCCCTGGCTCCTGGCAGCAGCTTCCAGCGCTTCATGCCTGGCTTCCCTCGCGGCGGCTTCGGGGCCGAGGCCTTCTCCGGCCACTGTCACGGTCCGGATTTCCACGGGGGCGAGGCCCAGTTCCTGCAGGACGCGGGCTGTTTCCGCCGCCACCTCTCCGGAGCCCTCCTGCAGCTGGTGGTCCACCACCACTGCGCCCACAGTTACAGGATCGCCGTCCACGTGCCCGCGGCGGGCGAAGTAGGCAGCCACCGATGCCAGGGCGAGGGAGTCCGGGCCGCCACTGCAGGCCACGATGACGTGGTGGGGATAACCGGCCTGGGCCAGGGCGTCCTGGAGCATTTTGCGCGCTGTGCCGACGACGGGCGCCAGCCTCCCGGGCCGCCGTCGGCCGCTGCGGTGTGGAGAAGCGGTGACAGGTGCCGTGGGCGGAGGCGCGTCAGGCAAGGTGCTATCCGGCAATCAGAGCCCCATCCGCTCAAGCCACAGCTTGGCGTCGTAGATCTCAGGTTCAGTGGGCAGGTGGTCCGCCGACTCCCAGACCCTGTTGAAGCCTTCCATTCCCGCGACGTCCACTACTGCACGGACGAAGCGGGCACCATCTGAGTACTGGCGCATCTTGGCATCCAGGCCGAGGAGGTTGCGGATGAACTTCTCGATCACGCCGCGGTCCTTGCCGCGGTCGTTGAAGCGCTGCCGGATGGTCTTCACTGACGGCACGATACTTGCGTCCACGGCGTCCATCACCACGTTGGCATGGCCCTCGAGGAGGCTCATCACGGCGGTCAGGTGCGAGATGGCCGCCTTCTCCTCCGGGTCCTGCAGGAGGTCCAGGATGGCGCCACGGCCGGGGGTGTTTCCATTGCCGGTCCGGTCTTTCAGCGAGCGGGCAGCGGCAGTGGCCCGCTCCATCAGGGTGTCAACGTTGCCCAGCAGGTGCCCGCTGAGGTCATCGATTTGCTGCAGCATATGGTGCCGCAGCCAAGGCGCCGCCGCAAACTGCACCCGGTGCGTCTGCTCATGCAGGCACACCCAGAGGCGGAAATCCTCGGGGGTGACGTTCAGTTCACGCTCAACGGCCAGGATGTTTGGCGCCACCAGGAGCAGGCGTCCGCCTGAGGGTGCGGTGGAACCTTCGGCAAGGGCGGCAAACGGATCGTACTGGCCCAGGACCTTGCTCGACAGGAAAGCCAGAACGGCGCCCAGCTGGCTGCCGGTGATGGCGCCGCTGACGCCGGCCGCGGCCGGGCTCACGTTTCCACGGCGGTTTTCGAGCATCTTTTCCATGGCTGGCTTCAGCATGACGGCGAAGCTTTGGGTGTTGGCTTTTGCCCACGAGGCCCGGTCCACCACCAGCACGTTTGAGTCCCGGAGGTCCCTTGCCGCTTCCAGCCCGGTGATCTCATGCACGTGTTCAACCGAAGCATCGGCAAGCCGGCGCAGGCTCTCCACCGCGTCACCGATGGCCGCCTGGTTCAGGACAGGACCGGCAGGAGCCAGCCGCGCCGCGGTGGAGGCGGCGAGGTCCCAATTGATCAAGGCCGAGGCCTGGCTGGACAACGTTTGGGCTGACGACTCACCTGCAGTGGACTCCATAGGTCCCATCAGAACACAGCAGGCTGTGGATCGTCCTTAAGTTCGCTCACCGGCGAACCCGGCGGACCGACCGCTGTCAGCTCAGCATAAACGGCCAGGGACCGCATAAGCGGTGCTGGCCGGGGCCGCTCATAGGGTCAGCACCGCGCATATCCATCCGCGTCCCGAGTCGTAGCGGCAGCAGCGCCCTAACGGCAGCCGCAGCCGGCGAGCGCCGTCGCGGCCCTGTCCAGTGCCACCCTGTTGCCTGCCGTGCCTGGAGTGAGGCCGTTGCCGATGAAGGAGAAGACCAGGAGGCGGCCGTCGGCATCAACCACGTAGCCGCTGAGCGCGAGCACCGTGTTCAGGGTGCCGGTCTTGGCGCGGACCAGTCCTGCGCCGCGGACTGTTAAGTCGTCGCCGTAGCGGGTGTCCAGGGTTCCGGTGAGGCCGGCTACCGGAAAGCCGTTTAGGGCGGCGCGGAGCCTGCTGTCTGTGCCCGAGGTGATGGCACGCACCACCTCCGTGATCTGGCGGGCGGACACCTGGTTGCCCATGGCCAGTCCGCACACATCCACGAGATTCATGCCGTCGACGGGGATTCCGGCGTCGGCGAGCTGTGCCCGGACCACGGCCGTCGCGCCGTCGTTACTGCCTGGCTGGCCTGCGGCTACTGCCGCCAACCGCCCCAGGACTTCGGCGAGGTAGTTGTCCGATTCCTGCAGCATGTGGGCCACCTGCTCCGCTACCGTAGCCGACTGCACCCCGGCCAGGATGGCGGGCTCGCCGCCTCCATCTTCGGCCGGTTCACCCGCTGGTGCCGGCTGCGGGATACGTTCGACGCCGGCTGCCACCGTCAGCCCCACGGCTGCACCTGCCGTCCGCAGCCGGGCCGCGAACTCCTCGGCCACAGTGATGGCTGAGTCCTGTGGGCGGGGGCCGGTGGTGACGGCGGGATCATAACGGCCCGAGTTCAGGGCCAGCGGGTGCAGGGGCGCCACTTCCCCGGCCGCCACGTCCCCTCTCTCCCACGCTGGGTTCAGGGCAGGGCCTGTGAACAGGGAATCGTCCACGAGGACCTTAATCTCCCCGGCGGTTCCCGCTGCTGAAAGCGCCTCCACCGTTTGGGCAGCCAGCGTGGCCAGTCCGGCATGGCCCATTACCAGGTCCTCGTTCGATTCCCCCGGCCCGAGGAGGACGTCACCCCCGCCCACCAGCACCACCTGCCCGGCGGCCGGGCCCGCCACTACTTCCGTGGTAAAGCGGTGCCCGGGGCCAAGGGAACGCAAAGCCGCCACCGCGGTCAACAGCTTCATGTTCGAAGCCGGCACCCTGTTCTCGGATCCCCCGCGGTCAAAAAGGGCCTGGCCCGTGAGCGCATCCTGGACCACCCCCGTGAAGGTACCACCGCCGTCGGCCTTCAACAGGGGTTCCAATTGGGCGCTGACGCTGGCCGCGAGGGGAACGGCAGCCGAGTCATTCAGAGGCGCAAGCCCCAGCCCGGGCGAAAGCGTGGCCGGGGGCTGCTGCCATGCCGGCGCCGGCGGAGCGGGGGCAGGTGGTTCGGGGCCAAGGAATCCAGGAGCTACCAGCAGGGCCGCGGGCACCATAAGAACCACCAGCAGGGCCGTCTGCAAAACCGAAGGCCAGGACCTCCACAGGCCGGAAATGCCCGACGTGAGACCGTGGCGGGCACGGTCACGCCACGGTTCCGCGGCTGTTGGTTTGGTCATGCTGGTGCTGGTCCTCAAGTCCTGAAATATCCCCACAAGTTCCTGATTCCAGGGCCTCTCGCTATATCCTCAATAGTAGTCGGCGGCACGGACACTCCTTTTTGGTGAGCCGTCAGGTGTGCCGCGAACCCCCTGCAATTGCCGAGGAGCATTCCATGAAGCATGACGTGACCATCGAGATCCCCAAGGGATCACGCGTCAAGTACGAAGTTGACCACGAGACCGGCCGCGTCCGCCTGGACCGCGTCCTCTTCACCTCCATGCAGTACCCCACGCATTACGGATACTTTGAGAACACGCTCGGCGAGGACGGCGACCCGTTGGATGCACTGGTGCTCCTCCAGGACTTCGACCTGCACCCGGGCGTCATTGTTGAGTCCCGG
>NZ_JBNHFF010000053.1:0-16260 GCF_059089965.1 Arthrobacter sp. SPT-J7 | reverse complement strand
GGGCCGCCGTCGGACTTGAAGAAGGACCTACCTGGCAATTCCCGCCTGGCGTTCCGCGGCTTCCACCACGTTGGTCATCAGCAGCGCCACGGTCATTGGGCCAACACCGCCGGGGTTCGGCGAGATCCAGCCGGCCACCTCGGCAGCGGCGGGCTCGATGTCTCCGTGGACCTTGCTCTTGCCTGTCCCGGGGTCGGTTTCGCGGGTGACACCGACGTCGAGCACTGCTGCGCCCGGCTTCACGTCCGCCGCCTTGACGATGTGCTTGGCACCCGCCGCGCCCACAATGACGTCGGCCTGCCGCAGCAGTTCCGAAAGGTTCTCCGTACCGGTGTGTGTCAGGGTCACGGTGGCGTTCACAGCGCGCCGCGTGAGCAGCAGGCCGATGGAACGGCCGATGGTGACTCCACGGCCCACCACCACTACATGCTTGCCGGCGAGGCTGTAGCCGTTGCGTTCCAGCAGCTCGATGACGCCGCGGGGCGTGCACGGCAGCGGCGAGGTGATTTCGCCGTTGACGTTGAGCACCAGCCGGCCAAGATTGGTGGGGTGCAGGCCGTCGGCGTCCTTGGCGGGGTCGATGCGCTCAAGAATGGCGTCCGTGTCCAGGTGCTTGGGCAGCGGCAGCTGCACGATGTAACCGTGGCAGGCCGGGTCAGCGTTGAGTTCGTCAATCAGGGCTTCAACCTGAACCTGGGTGGCGTCCCCCGGAAGCTCACGCTGGATCGAGTTCATCCCGATCTCTTCGGACTGCTTGTGCTTCATGGACACATACAGCTGCGAAGCCGGATCCGCACCAACGAGCACCGTGGCGATGCCGGGAGTGACACCGCGTGACTTCAAGGCTGCCACGCGCTCGGTCAGCTCCGACTTGATGGCCGCGGCGGCTGCTTTGCCGTCGAGGACCCTCGCGGTCTGGGTGGTCTTAGTCATGGATTTACCACTCCTCGTGCGTCGGGTAGAGCGGGAAGTCGGCGGCGAGCTTGTCCACGCGGGACTGCAGGGCATCAATATCGACACTGCCGGAGGTGCCCTTCACGAGTGCGGTGGCGATGATTTCGGCCACCTCGGTGAACTCGGCGGCGCCGAAGCCGCGGGTTGCCAGGGCGGGGGTGCCGATGCGCAGGCCGGACGTGACCATCGGCGGGCGGGGGTCGAACGGAACGGCGTTCCGGTTGACGGTGATGCCCACGGAATGCAGGAGGTCTTCGGCCTGCTGGCCGTCCAGCTTTGAGTTGCGCAGGTCAACGAGGACGAGGTGCACGTCGGTGCCGCCGGTGAGGACGGAGACGCCGGCTTCGGCGACGTCGGCCTGGTTGAGGCGGTCAGCGATGATCCTGGCGCCTTCGAGGACGCGCTCCTGGCGCTCCTTGAATTCCTCCGTGCCGGCGATCTTGAAGGCCACGGCCTTGGCTGCGATGACGTGCATGAGCGGGCCGCCCTGCTGGCCCGGGAAGACGTTGGAGTTCAGCTTCTTGGCCCACTCCTGCTTGGCCAGGATCACACCGGAGCGCGGACCGGCGAGGGTCTTGTGCACGGTGGAGGTGACGACGTCGGAGTAGGGCACCGGGCTCGGGTGCAGCCCGGCTGCAACCAGTCCGGCGAAGTGCGCCATGTCGGTCCAGAGCAGTGCGCCAACCTCGTCGGCGATGGAACGGAAGGCAGCGAAGTCCAGGTGGCGCGGGTATGCAGACCAGCCGGCGATGATCACCTGGGGCTTCTCGGCGATGGCCTGCTCGCGGAGCTTGTCCATGTCCACGCGGAAGTTGTCTTCCTCCACCTGGTAGGCAGCCACGTTATAGAGCTTGCCGGAGAAGTTCAGCTTCATGCCGTGGGTCAGGTGGCCGCCGTGGGCTAGGGACAGGCCGAGGATCTTGTCACCGGGAGTGATCATCGCGGAGAGCGCAGCGGCGTTGGCCTGGGCGCCGGAATGCGGCTGGACGTTGGCGTATTCGGCGCCGAAGAGGGCCTTGACCCTGTCGATGGCCAGCTGCTCTGCGACGTCCACGTACTCGCAGCCGCCGTAGTAGCGGCGGCCCGGGTAGCCCTCGGCGTACTTGTTGGTCAGGACGGAGCCCTGGGCTTCCATCACTGCGCGGGGGGCGAAGTTTTCGGAAGCAATCATCTCCAGGGTGCCGCGCTGGCGGCCGAGTTCCTGGTTCAGGACTGCTGCGATTTCGGGGTCGAGCTCAGCCAGCGGCTGGTTGCTCACGGCGGTTGTTGAGGTGGCTGTAGTAGTCACGAGGAACTCCTGGCTGGGGATACGGGCACTGCTTAGGTCAGGCTACCGGCTGGCGCGCTTTTACACCGCTTTTTGACAGGGCGTGAAAGCGCAGGATGGCGCTGCAGTGCTGACGCAGGTGCAGCCCCAATTCCGGCAAGACATGACCCTCGGCCCAGGCGTACGATCCGTGGTCTTCGTGATTGCCGCTCCCTGGTGGTTAGCCACCCAACGCCAGTTGCGACGCTCCCAGCCTACCAAATCCGGGCGCCACTGCGCGGGTAGGCTTGTACGCGTGAGTGAAGAGCAGCTGAACCAAGCGTACGTAGTAACCCTGTCCTGCCCGGACCGCCCGGGAATCGTCCATGCGGTGGCCGGCGCCCTCCTGGTGGCGGGCTGCAATATTACGGATTCGCAGCAGTACGGCAGCCCCGCCACGGGCAACTTCTTCATGCGGGTAGAGGTGACGACGCCGGCTGCTGCCTCAGAGCTTCGCGCGGCTTTGGAGCCCGTCACAGAGGCCTTCGGCATGCAGTGGAGCCTCAACGGCGTGGGGCAACAGGTCCGGACCCTCGTGATGGCCAGCACCTCCGCGCACTGCCTCAACGACCTGCTGTTCCAACAGCGGTCCGGAACGTTGCCCATCGAGATCCCCGCCATTGTGTCCAACCACCGTGACCTGGCAGGACTGGCCGAGTTCTACGGGATTCCCTTCCACCACATCCCCGTCACGAAGGACACCAAGGCGCAGGCGGAGGACAAGCTCCGCGCCATCATGGCCGAGCACGACATCGAACTGACGGTCCTGGCCCGCTACATGCAGATCCTTTCCGACGAGCTCTGCACCGAGCTCACCGGCAAGGCCATCAACATCCACCACTCGTTCCTGCCGTCCTTCAAGGGCGCCAAACCGTACCACCAGGCTCATGCGCGCGGCGTGAAGCTGATCGGCGCCACCGCCCATTACGTGACGGCGGCACTGGATGAGGGCCCCATCATCGAGCAGGAAGTCATCCGCGTGGACCACGCCCGGACGCCGGAGCAGTTCGTCCAGATGGGCCGGGACGTGGAAGGCCGCACACTGGTCCAGGCGGTGCAGTGGCATGCGGAGCACCGCGTGCTGCTGGACGGCAACAGGACTGTCGTTTTCAACTAACGGCTGAGCCTCGGGGAGGCGCCATGGAAGCGGGGGTGGAGGACAGCGAGCGCCGCCTTGCCGATTTTTACAACCAGCGGGCCGCTTCCGGCGCCGACCACCCGCCGTCGCGCCACCGCGTGGAGCAGCGCAGCCGCTTTATCGCCCTGCTGAAGTCCGAAGGGCGGCACTCCGTCCTGGAAATCGGGACCGGAACCGGACTGGACGGATTGAAGTTCGTGGAGGCGGGGATCCATTACACGGGAGTGGACCTTGCGGAGGGCCAGGTCCGGCGCGCCCGTGCCAGAGGCCTTGATGTGTCGGTTGCGAGCGCCCGGAGGTTGCCGTTCCCGGACGGCACCTTCCCGGCAATGTGGTGCATGAGTACCTTGCTGCACATTCCCGGCAGGGACATCGACGCCGTCCTGGCAGAGCTTGTGCGGGTGTGCGCGCCCGACGCGCTGATCGCCGTCGGCCTTTGGTCCGGCAACGATGCGGAGGAACTGAACCCGGAGGACGACGTTGAGCCCCGCTTTTTCTGCAGGCGCACCGACGCAACGGTCAGGGAAGTCTTTGGGCGCCACGGGGCCATTGAAGAATTTGTCACATGGCCCGAGGGTACCGGCACCGAGTCCGGACCCGGCGGCGGCTACTGGACGCAGCACTACCAGTTCCTGGTCCTCCGCGCCCCTGCGCGGATGTCCTAGGCTTGGCCCATGGCTCCTCTTTACCCCTTCGCCGGTAACACCCCGGCCGTCCACGAATCCGCGTTTGTTGCACCCACGGCCTCGATCATCGGCAACGCCACCCTGGCGGAGGACTCCAGCGCCTTTTACGGTGTCTCAGTACGTGCCGACACCGCCGCCATCTCCGTCGGGGCCGGCAGCAACCTGCAGGACAATGTGGTGCTGCACGCGGACCCGGGCTTCCCCTGCACCGTGGGCGAACGGGTCAGCGTGGGGCACGCCGCCGTCGTCCATGGCTGCACGGTGGAGGACGACTGCCTGGTCGGCATGGGCGCCACCATCCTCAACGGAGCGGTGATCGGCGCCGGATCGCTCGTGGCTGCCGGCGCCGTCGTCCTGGAGGGTACCGTCGTCCCGCCGCGCTCACTGGTAGCGGGCGTGCCGGGCAAGGTCCGCCGCGAACTCACCGATGAGGAGTACCACGGCGTCCGGGCCAACGCGTCCCGCTACATCGAGCTGGCCAAGGCGCACCGGGAGATGCACGGCTAGCCCCCCACCCGCTCCCTAGCCTGGCAAGGCCGCACCGGCTGCCTGCCAGAGAACCCTGCGGGCGTGGGCCCAGGCTCAGTCCAGTGAAATAGGACCAAATTCCTCAAGCAGGTCGCCCGGTCCGGGGTTGCCCGGGGCCGAGGAGCCGCCCAAGTGGTTGACCACGCCCCACACCGCGTTCAGCCCGGTGGTGACGGCGCCTTCTGCCCATCCGGCGGTAAACGAGACGTCGTCGCCGGCCAGGAAGATGCCTCGCTGTGACTCCGGCAGGGCATCCTGCTTGAAGTGGGTGAACAGCCGCTGCTGGTAGCGGTAGTGCCCCGGCAGGTTCGCCTTGAAGGCGCCCATAAAATTAGGATCGGCTTCCCAAGAGACGGTGATGGGCTGGCCCACGATGTGCCCGGCAATGTCCACCCCGGGGTAGATCTGCTCGAGCGAATGCAGCATCAGTTCCACGCGCTCGTCAGCGTCCAGCGCCAGCCACTTCAGCGCGTCGTCGTTCCAGGTGTAGGAGAGCAGGATGACGGCTGGCTGGTCCGGCCCGTTGTCCAGCAGGTACGTGGCGCGGTTGAGCCGGTCGGTAAGAGTCATCGAGAGGACCTCGTTCCCGGTGTCCGGATCGATGTCTTTCCAGAAGGGCCGGTCCACCATCACAAACGTCTTGGAGGACTGCATGTAGTGGGAGCGCTCGATGGCGGTCCACAGTTCGGCCGGGAACAGCGCTTCCTCAGTGTGGATCCGGGTGGACAGCAGCCAGGACTGGCAGGTTGTGACAACGGCGGGGTAGCTGGCTTCGCGGCCCCAGCGTTCCCGGATCCGCAGGTTTCCGTCCGGATCACGGCTGATCCTGCCCACCGCGCCCCGCGGTGAACCAGCGTGCAGTGACGACAGCGAAGTTCCTTCGGGCCAGTGCGCCATGCCCGACGGCGCGTGCTGCCAGAGTGCCTCGGGCAGCCGCTGGGCTCCCCCGCGGATGAGCCGGTGCTGGTCGTCCGCGTCCGTGTAGACCACGCGGAGAATCTCGAGGATGGAGTTGGGGAAGTCAGTGTCCCACCCGCCGGTGCCGAAGCCCACCTGGCCGAAGGCTTCCCGGTGTGCGAACCCGGCCTGCTTGAACGACTCGCTGGCGGCGATGAAGCCGTAGAAAGTCTGCTCGTCCATCAGTGGCAGCAGTTCGTTCCACAGCTCCTTGATCCGGCCGGTGTCCCGGGACCGGATCGCGGCCTGCATCTCGACGAACTTGGCGCCGTCGTTGACGGCCGCCTTCCACGCGTCCGCCACTTCCCGGAAGAACGGCGGAAGGTCGCTTGGTTTTTCCGCATAGTGTTTCTGGCCGGCCAGCTCGATCACCGTGCTGGAGGTGGCCGGGGAAAGCGGGTTGGGGAATTCATCGGTTTCCAGGCCCAGCAGGTCCACATAGTGGTAGAACGCCTTGCCGGATTCCGGGAAGCGCATCCCGCCGAGGTCCGCCACCACGCCGGGAGCTGCCGGGAACGAGGCAGTGCGCAGGCGCCCGCCGATCCGGTCGGCCTCGTATACCACGGGCCGCAGCCCCAGCTTCATCAGTTCATAAGCGGTCACCAGGCCCGAAAGGCCTGCTCCGATGACGGCAACTTTCGTCCCCAGCAGTTCGGGCGGCACGCTTCCCAGGCCGTCCGGGTGGGCGAGGTAGTGGTCGTAGCTGAATGGGAAGTCCGGGTTCAGCATGGTGATGGGAGCCGCGCCGGCGCTGCCGGGAGCCGGAGCTGCAGCGGAAGTGGCCGAGGTGCTGGACGGGTCGGATGCCGGCAGTTCGGTGGCGATGGTCATGGAAGTTCTGCCTTCGTCGGTTAGGGGGTTTGCTGGGTTGAGAGTTGTGGTTCGGACAACTCGCGGTATTCCGCGTTGCTGAGGGCGGCCACCCGTGAGTTCCGGCGTCCGTAGCCGAAGTAGGCGGCCACACCCACCAGCATCCAGAGGGCGAAGACCACCCAGGTGTCCGCGCCCAGGTTGGCCATCAGGTAGGCGCACATTGCCGCGCCGAGGATGGGCGTGAGCGGGAAGAAGGGCACGCGGAAGGTCCGCTCCAGCTCCGGCCGGGTGCGGCGGAGGTAGATGACGGCCACGTTCACCAGGGCGAACGCAAACAGCGTGCCGATGCTGGTGGCGTCGGCGAGCGCGCCCAGCGGCACCAGGCCTGCAGTCAGTGCGACGGCGACCCCTACCAGGAGGGTCCCTGCGACGGGAGTGCCGGTTCGGCGGGAAACGCGGCTGAAGACCTTGGGGATGAGTCCGTCACGGGACATCGACAGCAGGATCCGGGTCTGCCCGTAGAGAACCGTCAGGACGATGCTGGCGATGGCAAGGACGGCGCCCACTGCGAAGATGAGTGCGATCCACGGCTGGCCCGTGGTTTCCTCAAGGATCTTGACCAGGGCGGCCTCGGTTCCGTCGAACCAGCCCCACGGCCTGGCACCAATGGCGGCGACGGCCACGAGGACGTAGATGGTGGTGACAATGAGCATGGACAACATGATGGCCCTTGGCAGGTCGCGCTTGGGGTTCCGGGCTTCCTCACCGGCGGTGGAGGCTGCGTCGAAGCCGATGTAGGAAAAGAAGACGCGGGAAGCCGCAGCTGAGACACCTGCGGCGCCCATAGGCAGCAGGGGTTCAAAGTTGCCTGCATTGAAGGCCGTGAAGGCCACAGCGCAGAAGAAAAGCAGGATGCCCACCTTCACCACCACGATGGAGGTGTTGATCCAGGCGCTCTCCTTGGCACCGCGCACCAGCAGGATGGTTGCGAGCACCACGATGACCATGGCCGGGATATTGACCACTCCGCCGTCGCCGGGCGGCTGGGAGACTGCATCGGGGAGGACGGAGCCGAAAACGGCAAGCGTTTCATTGACGTACTGTCCGGCACCCACCGCCACTGCGGCCACGGATACTGCGTACTCCAGCACCAGGCACCAGCCGCAGATCCACGCCATCCCCTCGCCCATGGTGGCGTAAGTGTAGGAATAGCTGGAGCCGGCGACGGGTACCAATCCGGCCATCTCGGCATAGGACACAGCGGACAGCAGCGCTGCCAGGCCGGCGATCGCGAACGAAATCCAGATGGCGGGACCGGCGAGCGGAACGGATTCACCGAGGATCACCAGGATGCCGGTGCCAAGCGTTGCCCCTACGGAGATCATGGTCAGCTGCAGGACACCGAAGCTGCGGACCAGGCGGGGACCTCCGCCGTTGCTTTCTGCCTCGTTGACCATCTGGGCGATTGGCTTGCGGCGCAGCAGCTGGGCGCCCAGTGCGGGACGGGCCGTTGTTCCGGTCGCGCCGTCCGGGGCCTGGCCGGAGAGTGTAGGCACAGTCATCGTTGACGTCCGTTCGTGTGGTTGGCTGGTTGAACTCGTTTTCCCCTCACCCACAGTAGGGGTGTGAGCCGCATCTCAAGGAGGTGCAAAGTGACCTATAGTGTTCACTCATGAGACGTAATGCACCAGCTATCGACGGTAGTCCCGACCAGCTGGACGCGGTAACGCTGGGACAGTTCCTTGCAGCACTGCCCTCCGAAGTAAGGATGGTTCACGACGCAGGGAACGGCCAGGCGCCCCTGCGCTGGGTGGAGCCGAGCGAGTTGGAAGACCCCACCCCATATCTGCTGGACGGCGAGTTTGTCCTCACTGCAGGCCTGCCGTTCCGTGACGGCGGATACGGCGATGCCGGCTCCGACAGGAGCCGCAGTACTTCCAGGGTGCAGGAGTATGTCCGCCGGCTGGTCGATGCAGGAGTGGCCGCCCTGGGCTTTGGCCTGCAGCCTTATTACGACGACGTTCCGGACCACGTGGTGGCTGCCTGCCGGCAGTACGGGCTCACTTTGGTGGAGGTGCCGGCCAGCGTGCCGTTTGCCGCCCTGGGCCTGGAATTCTCCAAACTGCTTGAATCCGGCAATGCGCAGGTGTTCCGGCAGCTGGCCGAAACCAACCGCCACCTCATGCGGGCAGTGCTTTCAGCCCGGCCAGAGCACGAGCTGCTGGCGGCACTGATCCAGCGCGTTCCAGTGTGGGCCGTCCTCTTCGGGGCTGACGGCCGCGTGCGCGCCCGCGGGGGTGCCGCCGTCGACACTGCCCGGCTTCAGCCCCTCCTCAAGAAACTCCTTACCGGGAGCGGCCCCCGCGTGGAAACGGAAACCTTCGACGCTCCGGGCTCGGCGCTGGTGTTCGGCCACCCGCTCCGCAGCACCAAGGACGCTACCTTGGGCAGCTTGGTGCTGGGCGCGGACAAGGCCCTGACCCCCGCGCAGAACAGTGTGGTCTCATCCGTTGTGGGGCTTCTTGAGCTCCTGGTCCGCCAACGCACCAGCGGTTCCCTGGCGCCCAGCCAGCTCGCCACCGCCCTGCTCCTGCACCCCGAGAGCCTGGCCGCCGGCAACACCCGGCAACTGAACGTACTGAAGGACCTGTTGGCGCAAAGCGTCGCCGGTACGCGGTCCGGTCCGGTCCGGGTGGTTCAGGGCCTGCGGGGGGCCGGTGCCCCCGCCTCGGAGGACGGGCCCGTGCGGGAGCTGCTGCAGTGGCGCCGGATATTCGACAGCAAGATGGTGGAGCTGACCGATTACGGATTCGCGGCAGTCACCCGGCTGAAGGTGGATGAACAGTTGATCGCCGAGGTGGAGCAGCTGGGCTGGCGCCTGGTGGTGGGTGAGCAGACTGAACTGTCCGGCTTGCCGGAAACCTACCGGCGGGCAACGTCGCTTCGTCCCCGCGTGCTGGCCACGGGGAAAAGCGCGCGGGTGGACGAGGTGACCTGGTCCGTGACCGGCCTGCTGGGTGACGAGGCCGGGACCATTCTGGCAGGAAAGCTCTTGGCGCCGGTCCTGGAACTGGAGCCCGAACGCCGTGATGTCCAGCTCCGCGTTCTCCGGTCCTGGCTGGCGGCGAACGGAAGTTGGGACGCCACGGCCAAGGATCTGGGCCTGCACCGGAACAGCGTGCGGCGGCAGGTGAATGCTATCGCGGAACTGTTGGAGATGGATCTTGGCCAGGCCCAGTCGCGGGCAGAGCTTTGGATTGCGCTGCAGTATACGGACGGCCTGGTAGCGGAAAACCCTCAGCCGCCCCAGGAGCGGTAGAGATCAGGCCGCCGTTCGGTGAGGTACGGCACGTCGCCGCGTGCACTGGCGGCGGCGCCCTCGTCCAGCTCAGCGAAAAGGAGCTGCGGTTCCTCGCCGGCCGCGGCCAGCAACCTGCCGTCCGGCCCGGCGATGACGCTGCCGCCGAGGAACCTGCAGCCCTCCTCGACGCCTGCGTGGTTGGCGTAGGCGATGGACAGCTGGCTTTCCAGCGCCCGCGCCCGCAGCAACACCTGCGGAACGTCGTCATAGCCGTGAGCCAGTGCAGTCGGCACCAGGAGCAGCTCGGCTCCGGCAACGGCGGCAGCCCGGACTGCCTCGGGGAATTCAACGTCATAGCAGATCACCATGGAGGTCCGGACACCATGGAATTCCACGACGGCGGGAGGCTGGGCCGCCGGGCTGAAGGCAGCACGTTCGTCCGGACCGAAAAGGTGCACCTTGGCATAGCTGAGCAGAGCGTCACCGCCGGCATCAAGCAGGGTTGCACTGATCTGCCACTCCCCTTGCCCGGTGAGCTGGGGAAGGCTGTACACCAGGCCGATGCGGTGGCGGCGCGAGATATTGGCAAGCTTCGCACGCAGCCCGGGCAGGGAGTTGGGATCCAGCTCTGCGCGGACCCGGCGCGGTGCGTAACCCACGGGAAAGAGTTCGGGTGTCACCAGGACGGCAGCCCCGGCAGATGCAGCGGCCTCAGCCGCTGCCTCGATAGCTGCACAGTTGGCATCCACATCCATAACAACAGCGTTCGCCTGCAGGAGTGCCAGCAACACGGCGGCCACCTTCCATCGTTGGAACAGGCCTCAGATCTAGCCCTGACATCAGACTAGCGACGGCCGCGCTGGACGAACGGGGTCTTTTGCACCTCCTCCCCCACACCCGCGGGCAGATTATCCTGATCTCCGCAAGCCCTCGCAGACCTCATTGCGTTAACTTCTTGACTACAAGAGTTCGGATGAGGCAACCTTTCAAGCATGCCCGCAACTTCGCGCTCAACGAGGAGCAAACCCAAGAATCCCGGCTCGCAATCCGCGCTCAGGCAACTGAACCAGCAGCGGATTATCGAGTCGCTGATGGGCGGGCCGTCCACCCAGGCGGAACTGGCCCGACAGACCGGGCTCTCCACCGCCACCGTCTCCAATATCGTGAAAATCATGCTCGACTCGGGCCTGGCATCCACGGAGCCGATCACCAGTTCCGGCCGGCGGGCGCTCAACGTCAGGCTCAACAGCAACGGCGCGGTGGCAGTCGGCATTGACTTCGGCCGCAGGCATCTGCGGGTGGTCCTCGCTTCGCTGAGCTATCACGTTATCGCCGAGGAATCAGTGACGCTGCCGCTGGGGCACCAGGCCGAGGAGGGCATCCAGGCGGCGGTGGTACTGCTCGAGAAACTCCTGCGGGAAAGAAGCATCGCGCGCAGCGCCGTAGTGGGCGCCGGGGTGGGAATTCCCGGGCCCATTGACCGGCGCACCGGCACCGTGGCCCAGGGAGCCATCCTTCCCGAATGGGTGGGCATCAACATTCTCCAGCACTTGGAGGAAAGGCTGAAAATTCCCGTCTTCGTTGACAACGACGCAAATCTCGGGGCATGGTCCGAGGTGACCTGGGGCCAGCACACCGGGGTCAGCAACCTGCTGTTCCTCAAGATCGGGTCCGGCATCGGGGCGGGCCTGATCCTCAACGGGGCACCCTATTACGGCAACGTGGGCATCACGGGCGAAATCGGCCATGAAACCATCCATGAACAAGGCCTCGTGTGCCGCTGTGGCAACCGCGGATGCTTAGAGACGATCGCTTCCACCACCACGATGATCGAACTCCTCAGCCGTGGTGAGGACCGTCCACTCACTACTGCGGACATCGTGCGCAAGGCCTTGGCGCGTGACTCCGCAACCCTCCGGGTGCTCGACGACGCCGGGCTCGCCGTCGGCAGGGCACTCGGAAACGTCGCCAACCTCATCAACCCTGAAGTGATTGTGGTCGGAGGGCCCTTGGCGGGCCTGGGCCACCTCCTCCTGGACCCCATCAAGCGGGGCCTGGTGAGGCATGCCGTTCCGGTAATCGGTGAGACTACAAAGTTGGCGATGTCCTCCCTGGGCGACCGTGCGGAAGCCCTGGGAGCGGCCGCGCTGGTGTTCCAACACGCCGGGATCCGAAAGACCTAGGCCGTTTCGTTACCCGCGATATGCGTTAAAGACTTGACGACAACCGGCGTGATCCAGTTTACTTTTGCATCAGACGGCCCTGCGCTTTGCCGGCCGGACAAAGAAGTCATTGCATTGGAGGGTTAGGGCAACATGACGTCCCAGACCACGCAAACCGACCCGATCATCCTTGAGATGCGGTCAATCACCAAGGAATTCCCCGGCGTTAAAGCGTTGGATAACGTGAGCCTGCGGGTGAAGGCCGGCGAGATCCACGCCATTTGCGGCGAGAACGGCGCCGGCAAGTCCACCTTGATGAAGGTCCTTTCGGGCGTTTACCCCTACGGCAGCTACGACGGCGACATCGTCTACCAGAACCAGGTCCAGCAGTTCCGGGACATCCGTGCCAGCGAACATGCGGGCATCGTGATCATCCACCAGGAACTCGCGCTGATCCCGGAGCTCTCCATCATGGAGAACATCTTCCTCGGCAACGAGCCCACAAAACGTGGGGTCATCAACTGGGCCGAAGCCCGGCTGCGGTCCCTGGACCTGCTGGCCCGGGTGGGACTGCGCGAGGACCCTGACACGCCCATCAAGGAAATCGGCGTCGGCAAGCAGCAGCTCGTGGAAATCGCCAAAGCGCTCAACAAGTCGGTAAAAATTCTCATCCTGGACGAACCCACCGCCGCGCTGAACGAGTCCGATTCCCAGCACCTGCTGGACCTGATGCTGGGCCTGAAGGCGAAGGGCATTACGTCCATCATCATCTCGCACAAGCTCAATGAGATTGAACAGATCGCCGATTCCATCACCATCATCCGCGACGGCAAATCCATCGAAACCCTTGACGTCAAGGCTGACGGGGTGGACGAGGACAGGATCATCAAGGGCATGGTGGGGCGGACGCTGGAATCCCGCTTCCCCGAGCACACGCCGAAAATCGGCGAAGTGTTCTTTGAAGTGAAGAATTGGACAGTGGCCCACCCCACTGTTCCTGACCGCCTCGTGTGCAAGAACTCGAGCTTCTACGTCCGTCGCGGCGAGATTGTGGGCTTCGCGGGTTTGATGGGCGCCGGCCGCACCGAGCTCGCCCGCTCCGTTTTTGGCCGGTCCTACGGCCGGTTCATCAGTGGCCAGATCTACAAGGACGGCAAGGAGATTACCCTCAAATCCGTCCGGCAGGCGATTGACGCCGGTCTGGGCTATGTCACCGAGGACCGCAAGTCCCTGGGACTGAACCTGCTCGACGACATTAAGACCACCACGGTGGCAGCCAACCTTCGCAAGATCAGCCACAACATGGTGGTAGACCCAAACCAGGAATTCACCGTGGCGGAGCAGTACCGCAAATCCCTGCGTACCAAGACGCCGTCAGTGGAGGAAGGCGTGGCCAAACTTTCCGGCGGCAACCAGCAGAAAGTGGTCCTCGCGAAGTGGATGTTCACCGATCCTGACCTGCTGATCCTGGATGAACCGACCCGCGGCATTGACGTCGGAGCCAAGTACGAGATCTACGGCATCATCCAGCAGCTCGCCAACCAGGGCAAGGGAGTAATTGTCATCTCCTCGGAGCTCCCCGAGCTCCTGGGCCTGTCCGACCGGATCTACACGATTTTCGAAGGAGCCATCACCGGTGTCCTGAACAAAGACGAGGCCAGCCAGGAAAGCCTGATGAAACTAATGACCTCCGCCCGCAAAGCCGAAGCCGCCTGACCCTCTGGATCCTCCAGAACCTTCCGGACACAAGGACTGACACCATGAACGCCCTCAAAAAGCTGTTTGGCGGCAACACCCGTCAATTCGGCATGATCTTCGCCCTGGTGGCATTGATCATCTTCTTCCAGATCGCCACCGACGGCCGCACGCTCACCCCCGGCAACGTCATCAACCTCTTCAACGGCAACTCCTACATCCTGATCCTGGCCATCGGCATGGTCCTGGTCATCATTGCCGGCCATATCGACCTCTCCGTAGGTTCCGTAGCAGCATTCGTGGGCGTCACAGTTGCACTGGCCATCCGCGACTGGGGCATCCCCTGGTACGCCGGCGTCCTGCTGGGGCTGGTGCTGGGTGCATTGATTGGCGCTTGGCAGGGCTGGTGGACGGCGTACGTGGGGATACCCGCGTTCATCGTCACCCTTGCCGGCATGCTCCTGTTCCGCGGCTTCAACCAGTTTGTTGGCAAGTCCAACACCATCCCGGTCCCCAGTGATTTCCAGTACCTTGGATCGGGCTACCTACCCGAGGTAGGCCCGAACACAGGCTTCAACAACCTCACCCTGTTGTTGGGCATCGCCGCCGCAGCATTCGTTGTGGTCGGCGAGCTGCGCTCGAGGGCACGCGCCAAGGCTTTGGGTGCCGAGGTTCCGGAAATGTGGGTGACCGTCCTGAAGCTTGTCCTGATCTGCGGCGCCATCCTCTATGCCACCTACCTCTTCGCAACAGGCCGCCCGGGCACGTCCTTCCCCATCCCCGGCCTGATCCTGGCCGTACTGGTCCTGCTCTATGGCTTCATCTCCTCCCGCACCATCCTGGGCCGCCACGTGTACGCCGTCGGCGGCAACCGCCATGCAGCGGAGCTCTCCGGCGTTCAATCCAAGAAGGTCAATTTCCTGGTCATGATGAACATGTCGATCCTCGCCGGCCTGGCCGGCATGATCTTCGTGGGCCGCTCCACCGCATCGGGTCCTTTCGACGGCGTGGGCTGGGAACTGGACGCCATTGCGGCTGTCTTCATCGGCGGTGCTGCGGTCACCGGCGGCGTGGGCACGGTCGTCGGCTCCATCATCGGCGGCCTGGTCATGGCCGTCCTGAACAACGGCCTGCAGCTGCTCGGCGTCGGGGCCGACCTCACCCAGATCATTAAGGGTTTGGTGCTCCTGATCGCCGTCGCCTTCGACGTCTACAACAAGAGCCAGGGCAAAAAGTCAATCATCGGCTTGCTGACCCAGAACTTCAACCGTCCCTCCGGCGGCGGCCCCAGCAATCCGCTCCAGCCCGACGAAACCACCTCCACCAAGGAAGCGATCGCCAGGGAAGCCTGAGCCTTACAGCCTGAACAGCGTTACACCACCACAAAGAAAGAGAACCAACAAATGCGAATGATTGGTAAAGCAGGAAAGGCCGCAGCAGTTGCTGCCATCGCAGCACTGGCGCTGACGGGCTGCGGACGCTCGGAAACCGGCACGGGCGGAGGAACCGAGGGCGGCGCAGGAGGGTTCGAACAGAGCTCCTCCATCGGCGTCGCGCTCCCGCAAAAAACCAGTGAGAACTGGGTGCTTGCAGAAAAGCTGTTCAATGACGGCCTGAACGGGGCCGGGTTCAAAGCTGACGTGCAGTTCGCCAACGGCGGCGTGTCCGAGCAGCAGAACCAGATCAGCGCCATGGTCACCAAGGGTGCCAAGGTCATTATCGTCGGCGCTATCGACGGCTCACAGCTGGGTACCCAGCTGAAGCAGGCCAAGGACGCCGGCGCTACGATCATCGCCTACGACCGCCTGTTGCTGAACACCGAAAACGTGGACTACTACGTGGCCTACGACAACTTCAAGGTGGGCGAGCTTCAGGGCCAGGCACTGCTCGAAGGGCTCCAGGCCAAGAAGCCGGACGGCCCTTACAACATCGAGTTGTTCGCCGGTTCCCCCGACGACGCCAACGCCAAGGTCTTTTTTGACGGCGCCATGAGCGTCCTGCAGCCGAAGATCGACGACGGTACCCTGAAGGTCCTCTCCGGCCAGACCAGCTTTGAACAGGCTGTCACCCAGGGCTGGAAGGCCGAGAACGCCCAGCGCCGCGCAGACACGCTGCTCACGGGCAGCTACACCAGCGAATCCCTGGACGGTGTCCTTTCCCCGAACGACACCCTTGCCCGTGCAGTCCTCACCTCCGTCAAGGCCGCTGGCAAGCCGACCCCTGTTATCACCGGGCAGGACTCCGAAGTTGAGTCTGTGAAGTCCATCATGGCGGGCGAGCAGTACTCCACCATCAACAAGGACACCCGCAAGCTCGTTGAGCATGCCATCACCATGGTGAAGGACCTCCAGGCCGGCAAGACGCCTGAAATCAACGACAAGGACTCCTACAACAACGGCGTCAAGACCGTTCCGGCCTACCTGCTGGAGCCGGTCATCGTCACCGCTGCCAACGTGAAGACGGCATACGCGGGTGATCCGGTACTCGAACCGATCACCAAGTAAGCACTCTGATCACTGGAAAAGCCCGGTCCCCGTCTTCATCTCGGGGGCCGGGCTTCTCCGTGTCCCCTCCGGCAGTCCCCGTCCCACTGCTTTCCAACACTCCATCACGTGATGCGCCCTCTCCACTGACCCTCCGACACCTTTCGTCCTTCTTTGTCCGACCATCCATCACTTCCTGCAGGTAATATGCGGAACGCTCGCGCACTGCGGTGAGAG
>NZ_JBNHFF010000052.1:0-16880 GCF_059089965.1 Arthrobacter sp. SPT-J7 | reverse complement strand
GCTAAGCCTGTCCTTTGACCACCGCCTGGGGGACGGAGAGCAAGGCTCGCGCTTCCTGGCGGACGTGGGCGCAATCCTCGCGGACCCGGGAATGGTCCTCACCATGGTCTGACCCGAGGAGTCTTGTCCGGATATGCAGGGCTCCGGACGGTGCATCCCTGCGTATCTGGACAAAAACCGAGGACTAGGGGGAGGATTTCGGGGCTTCCACCAGCAGCGCTGCCAAGGCCATGCTCTCGAGCAGGGGACGGGCAGATTGTGCTGCCATCTTCCGGCCGTGGCTGGGCACCGAGTGCGGAGTTGAGTTGATGAGCCCGAAGGTGGCATGCGCGCGCATCCGGAGCTCCGTGATCTCCGTGCCCGGATGCAGCCTGGCAAGGACATCCACCCAAGCCTCGACATAGCTCAGCTGGAGGGTCCGCACAGCCGCCTGGTCCTCATCGGAAAGGTTGCTGAAATCCCGGTCCTGGACCCGGATGACGTCAGGCTTGACCAAGGCGAAGTCCACCTGGAACGCCACCAGGCAACGCAGGGCGGATGCCGGATCGGGGTTGCGGGCCACCACGTCCCGGCCGCCGTCGAGGAGTTCCTGGCTGACGGTCACCAGCAGGTCGGCGAGGACCGCCTGCTTCCCGGGAAAATGGCGGTAGACAGCCGGGCCGCTTACGCCTGCCGCCGCTCCGAGGTCCTCAAGGGACACGCGGTTGAACCCGTTGACGGCGAACAGCGAAGCTGCGGCACTCAGCAGGGCCTGCCGCCGGTTCTCCTTCGCCTGGCCGCGCTGGGTTGGCGAGTTGCGCTGAGAGCCCGGGACCCGGGGCGCATGCGGAACGGGTTCCGCCCCAGTGGCGTCCTTCTGCGGCGAGCGGCGCGCGCCGGCCCGGGTTGCGTCGGTGCTGGGCACGATTCCTCCTCAGGCCCGCAGACTAGCCAGGGCGGTATGTGTTGGACTTCACAGTTAATACAGACTAACCTGAATTTCAGTTATTGGGCGCTAACCGAGTTGGCTTTTGGCGGCTCGGATCTGAACAGGAGCGGACCGTCAATGGAGACCCTTGCCACCCGGCTTGACGCTACAGCCGAGGCTTACGCGTCGAACCGCGCCGCGCAGCTGTCGCTCGCCGGCGAGCTGCGGAAAAAGCTGGCGGACGCTGCATTGGGTGGACCGGAAAAATCAAGGGAACGCCACGTGGCGAGGGGGAAACTCCTGCCCCGGGAGCGCATCGACCAGTTGTTGGATGACGGCAGCCCTTTCCTTGAGATCGCGCCGCTGGCCGCCAACGGGATGTACAACGACGAAGCACCCGGCGCCGGCGTCATTGCCGGAATTGGGCTGGTCCATGGCCGGCACGTGCTGGTGATCTCCAACGACGCCACCGTCAAGGGCGGAACGTACTATCCCATGACTGTAAAGAAGCACCTGCGGGCCCAGGAGATTGGCTTCGAGAACCGGCTGCCCTGCATCTACCTGGTGGACTCCGGCGGAGCGTTCCTGCCCAAGCAGGATGAGGTTTTTCCGGACCGGGACCACTTCGGCCGCATCTTCTACAACCAGGCCAGGCTCTCCGCAGCCAAGATCCCGCAGATCGCTTCGGTCATGGGTTCCTGCACCGCGGGCGGCGCCTACGTTCCTGCCATGAGCGATGAGACCGTTATTGTCCGGAACCAGGGCACGATCTTCCTGGGCGGGCCGCCGCTCGTGAAGGCGGCGATCGGCGAAATCGTCAGTCCGGAAGAGCTCGGCGGCGGGGAAGTGCACTCAAGGATCTCGGGTGTGGCGGACCACCTTGCCGAAAACGACGAACATGCCCTGCAGATCATCCGGGACATCGTTGCCACGCTGCCACGTCCGGCGACGCCGGCGTGGGAGGTGGAGCCCGCCGTCGACCCTGCCGCAGACCCGGCGGGGCTCTACGGCGCGGTACCCACTGATGTCAACGCCCCCTACGACGTCCACGAGGTGATTGCCAGGCTGGTGGACGGCAGCCGGTTCCACGAATTCAAGAAGGAGTACGGCACCACCCTCGTGGCGGGCTTCGGGAGGCTGCACGGGCACCCGGTAGGCATCGTGGCCAACAACGGGGTGCTGTTCAGCGAGTCTTCCCTCAAAGGGGCCCACTTCATCGAGCTCTGCGACCAGCGCGGCATTCCGCTGATATTCCTGCAGAACATCTCCGGGTTCATGGTGGGCAGGGACTCGGAGCAGGGGGGCATCGCCAAGAACGGCGCGAAGATGGTCACCGCCGTGGCCACGGCGCGGGTACCCAAGCTGACTGTGGTCATCGGCGGCTCCTTCGGCGCCGGTAACTATTCCATGTGCGGCCGCGCTTATTCACCGCGGTTCCTGTGGATGTGGCCGGCCGCCCGGATTTCGGTGATGGGCGGCAACCAGGCCTCCAGCGTCCTGGCCACGGTGAAGCGTGACCAGTACGAGGCAGCCGGGCAGGAGTGGTCAACTGAGGACGAGGAAGCCTTCAAGGCACCCATCCGGCGGCAGTACGAGGACCAGGGCAGCCCGTACTACTCCACGGCCCGGCTGTGGGACGACGGCGTGATCGATCCCGCCGATACCCGCACGGTCCTTGGCCTCGCGCTGGACGTGGTGTCCCGCACACCGCTGCCGGAAACCTCCTTCGGCCTCTTTAGGATGTGAGCCCGCAATGACCATTCCCCTATCGCCCGCAGCCCGGCCGGAGGCGGTTGCCACCGAATCCACAGGGCACCAGCCCCTGTTCAGCACAGTCCTGGTGGCCAACCGCGGCGAAATCGCCTGCCGCGTCATCCGCACCCTTCGCGCCCTGGGCATCCGTTCCGTCGCCGTTTACAGTGATGCCGACGCCGGAGCCCGGCACGTGCGCGAAGCAGACACGGCAGTGCGCATCGGCCCTGCCGCGGCCACGGAGAGCTACCTCAAGATCGAGGCCATCGTCGAGGCATGCCGCAAGACGGGGCCGGACGCCGTGCACCCGGGTTATGGCTTCCTCAGCGAGAACGTGGACTTCGCCCGTGCCCTGGACCAGGCGGGCATCACCTTCATCGGCCCAGGGGTGGAGGCCTTGAACATTATGGGGGACAAGATCCGGTCCAAGAACCACGTGTCGGGTTACGGCGTTCCCGTAGTGCCGGGGGTTGCGCAACCGGGAATGACGGACGGGCAGCTGGTACAGGCTGCCGGCGCCGTAGGCTTTCCGCTCCTGATCAAACCTTCCGCCGGCGGTGGCGGCAAGGGCATGCATGTGGTGGAACGCCTGGAGGACCTCGAGGCCACGCTTGCCACTGCCCGGCGGGTGGCGGCGGGCGCGTTCGGCGACGATACCCTGTTCCTGGAACGCCTGGTATCCACCCCGCGGCACATCGAGGTGCAGGTGCTCGCGGACAACCACGGCAACGTTATCCACCTCGGCGAGCGTGAATGCTCGCTGCAGCGGCGGCACCAAAAGGTCATCGAAGAGGCACCATCACCCCTGCTCGAATCACTCGCGGAAAGCGGCGCCATCCGTGCCCGCATCGGCGAGGCTGCCTGCAACGCCGCCCGCAGCGTGAACTACAGCGGCGCGGGAACAGTGGAGTTCCTGGTCTCCGACGATTCGCCGGAGGATTTCTACTTCATGGAAATGAACACCCGGCTGCAGGTGGAGCACCCCGTCACCGAAATGGTGACCGGCATCGACCTCGTCGAATGGCAGGTGCGGATCGCCGCCGGCGAGGAACTCACCGTCCGGCAGGCCGACGTCGAACTTACCGGCCATGCTGTGGAGGCGCGGGTCTATGCCGAAGTGCCAGAAAAAAACTTCCTGCCGTCCACGGGGACCGTGCTCCTGCTGGATGAAGGGCCCCGCCGGCCGGGCATGCCGGGAACTCCTCCAGGGACGCCGGCATCCGCCGCCCAAGGGACCGTGCGGGTGGACTCGTCCCTCGTTGAGGGGCTGGAGCTTTCATCCAGCTACGATCCCATGATGTCCAAGGTCATCGCCTGGGGAGAGGACCGGGCGGCAGCCCTGGCTACCCTCGACGGGGCGCTCGCCGGGTATACGGCGCTTGGGCTGGACACCAACGTGGAATACCTGCGGCTGCTGATCAATGACCCCGATGTCCGTGCAGGCCGGCTCGATACCGGCCTGATTGAACGCAAACTTCCGGATCTCGCGTTCCGCGGGGTCGCCGAGGCGGAACTTGTGGCAGCAGCACTTTTCACTCTTTCCGCCGAGGAACAGAACAACTCACCCCTGCCGCCCGGACCCTGGCACGCGCGCAATGGGTGGCGCCTGGGAGCAGCGGCACCACGCCGGATCAGTCTGGGGACTCCCGACGGCGGGGTGGCATCAGTGCGCATCAGCGGCACCGCAGCCGGTAGCTCGGCAGGAGACGGCGCTGTCTCCAGTGGTACTGTCCCCGATGACGCCCGCTCCCGTGGCAATGGGGTTGAAGGCATCACCGCTGCCACTTCGTTCGTGGTGGCCGTAGACAACGGGCCCCCGCGTCCTGCGCGGCTCGAGTTCCTGTCCCGACGGCAGGCTGTGCTGACCCTCGACGGCCGCGCCACGACGTACGCCCTCGCGCCGGTTTTCCGTGGCCCGGCAACCCCCACAAGTGATTTGCCCGTTATTGGAGTACCCGCGGAACTGTTCCTTGGCAATGAAGGCTGGTCCTGCCGGCTCGAGGTGCTGACCCGCGAGGCGCGGCTTGAGCGGGTACTCGCAGCCGTCGACCGGGAGGAGGGTGCCGCGGATCCGGCCGTGCGCTCACCGATGCCCGGAACGGTGGTGTCCGTTCCCGTCAGCGACGGTGGCACTGTCACGGCGGGGCAGGTGTTGGTTTCGGTGGAGGCAATGAAGATGGAGCACCAGTTGCTGGCTCCCCTGGACGGGACGGTCCACCTCAACGCCCGGCCGGGAGACCTCGTCAAGGCTGACCAGGTGCTCGCCACCATTCACCCGCATCCTGTAGCGGACGCCGTGGATAGCCCGGTCAGCGGCGGCTCCGACGGCAGTGCTGGCACTGCAGGCATCGATTCAACCCCAGGCAAAGGAGCCTAGACATGGCAGGTTTTGAACTCAGCGAGGAATACCAGGACCTCAGCGAGACCGTCCGGGACTTCGCGGACAACGTCGTTGCGCCGGTATCAGCCAAGCACGACGAGGAGCACAGCTTCCCGTACGAAGTAGTGAAGCAGATGGCCGAAATGGGGCTGTTCGGCCTGCCCTTCCCCGAGGAGTTCGGCGGGATGGGCGGCGACTACTTCGCCCTGGCCCTCGCACTGGAGCAGTTGGGCCGGGTGGACCAGTCCGTCGCCATCACCCTGGAGGCGGGTGTCTCCCTGGGCGCCATGCCGGTCTACCGCTTCGGAACCGAGGAGCAGAAGCGGGAGTGGCTGCCCATGCTGGCGACCGGCGAGGCGCTCGCCGGCTTCGGCCTGACCGAACCGGAGGCAGGATCGGACGCCGGCGGCACCAAGACGCACGCCCGGCGGGAGGGTGGAAGCTGGGTGATCAACGGCAACAAGGAGTTCATCACCAACTCCGGTACGGACATCACCCGCCTGGTCACCGTCACCGCAGTAACCGGCCAGAAGGAACGCGCGGACGGTAGCGCCCAGAAGGAGATCTCAACCATCCTGGTGCCCACGGACACCCCCGGCTTCAAAGCGGAAAAACCCTACAACAAGGTGGGCTGGAACGCATCGGATACCCACCCGCTGACGCTGAAGGACGTGCGCGTCCCGGAGGACAACCTGCTGGGAGCCGAGGGCCGCGGCTACGCGAACTTCCTGTCCATCCTTGATGAGGGCCGCATCGCCATCGCTGCACTGGCCACCGGTGCAGCCCAGGGCTGCGTGGACCTATCGGTCAAATACGCCAAGGAACGCAGCGCCTTCGGCTACCAGATCGGCAAATACCAGGCGATCTCCTTCAAGATCGCCCGGATGGAGGCCCGGGCCCATACCGCCCGCCTCGCCTACTACGATGCGGCCTCCCGCATGCTTGCCGGAAGGCCGTTCAAGACCCAGGCAGCCATCGCTAAGATGGTCGCAGGCGAGGCGGCCATGGACAATGCGCGGGATGCCACCCAGGTGTTCGGCGGCTATGGCTTCATCAACGAGTTCACCGTGGCACGCCACTACCGCGACTCCAAGATCCTTGAAGTGGGTGAGGGCACCACGGAGGTCCAGCTGATGCTGATCGCCCGCGAACTGGGTCTGTAGTATCTGGGACAGTAGCCGGCCTGAAAGGATCACCGATGATTGACAAGGTTGTTGCCACCGCCAAGGAAGCTGTGGCGGACATCCCGGACGGCGCCTCCCTCGCCGTGGGCGGTTTCGGTCTCTGCGGAATCCCGGTTTCCCTCATTGACGCCCTGCACCGGGCCGGCACGACGGAGCTGGAAACCGTGAGCAACAACTGCGGCGTGGACGACTGGGGCCTGGGCATCCTGCTGCGCGACGGGCGGATCCGGCGCACCATCAGCTCCTATGTCGGAGAAAACAAGGAATTCGCCCGGCAGTACCTCGCCGGCGAGCTCGAGGTGGTCCTCACGCCGCAGGGAACCCTGGCCGAGAAACTTCGGGCAGGGGGTGCCGGTATCCCGGCCTTCTATACCAAAGCCGGCGTCGGCACCCAGGTGTCCGAAGGCGGACTGCCCCAAAAGTACGACGCCGAGGGCGGCATCGCCGTCGCGTCCGCTCCTAAGGAGGTGCGCTCCTTTGCCGGAGTTGACTATGTGCTCGAGGAGGCTTTGACTCCGGACTTTGGGCTGGTCCACGCGTGGAAGGGCGACCGCCACGGCAACCTCGTCTTCCACGCCACCGCGATGAACTTCAACCCGCTGTGCGCCATGGCCGGACGGATCACCATCGCCGAGGTGGAGGAACTTGTGGAGCCGGGCGATCTGGACCCGGAACACATCCATACCCCGGGGATTTTCGTCCAGCGGGTGGTACTGGCCTCCAACGCGGAGAAACGCATCGAGAAACGGACGGTCGCGCTCGCAGCCGCATCCGGGCAGCCGGCAAACAATTCCGGCACCAGCCAGCCCCGCACCAGCCAGCCCGGCACCAACCAGCAGGCAGGAGACTAGCCATGGACCCCAACAGCCCCTACGCCCCCCGCCCCGAAGGCGTCCGGCCGGAGTACCGCCGCGCAGCCCAGCAGCATGAAGAACCCTCGGACGGCGCCGGGCCCAAGGGGTGGACCCGGAATGAGCTTGCCGCCCGCGTGGCGCAGGAGCTCAGCAACGGCCAGTACGTCAACCTCGGCATCGGCATGCCAACCCTGATTCCCAATTACATCCCCACCGGCGTCGAGGTAGTGCTGCATTCGGAAAACGGAATCCTCGGCGTCGGCCCTTATCCGGCGGAGGATGCTGTTGACCCTGACCTGATCAATGCCGGCAAGGAAACGGTCACGGTTAACAAAGGTGCCGCATTCTTCGACTCGGCCTCCTCCTTCGGGATGATCCGGGGCGGCCATGTGGACGTCGCCGTGCTCGGCGCCATGGAAGTCGCCGCCAACGGTGACCTGGCCAACTGGATGATCCCCGGCAAGATGGTCAAGGGCATGGGCGGAGCCATGGACCTGGTGTTCGGTGCCAAAAGGGTGATTGTGATGATGGAACATGTGGACCGTAACGGAAACCCGAAAATCGTCCAGCAGTGCTCCCTCCCGTTGACCGGGAAGGGCTGCGTGGACCGCATCATCACGGACCTGGCCGTCATCGACGTCGTTACGGATGATTCCGGGTCACGGCTGGTTCTGCGGGAGCTGGCGCCCAACGTTTCCCTGGAGGACGTGGCGGCAGCAACCGGCGCAGAGCTATTCGAGGAAGACCGGGAACTGACTGTATGACCGGGAACCACGGGGTTTCGCCCTCCAGCCGCCCCCTGGCTTCGCAAGCTCAGCCAGGAAACCATGCGGTCGGGGCCCCAGGCCCAACCACCGGCTCAACCAGCGGAAGGCAGCGCGTTGTCGAACAGCGTGGACTGTACTTCGATGAGTTGGAGGAGGGCGTGCTGTATGCCCACCGCCCCGGCCGCACTGTCACCGAAGCGGACAACGTTCTGTTCACCACCCTCACCATGAACACCCAGGCCCTGCACCTGGACGCGGCGTGGAGCTCGGGGCAGCCCTTCGGCCAGCGGCTGGTGAACTCCATGTTCACTTTGGCCACCATGGTGGGCCAGTCCGTTTCCCAGCTCACCCAGGGCACCATCATCGCCCAACTGGGCCTGACCGACGTCTCTTTTCCGCACCCGCTGTACCACGGCGACACCCTCTACACCGAGACAGTCATCAGCAGTAGGCGGCTTTCCAGCTCCCGGCCGGGCCAGGGGATCGTCACCATGGAGCACACCGGCCGCAACCAGGACGGTACGGTAGTGGCGCTCGCGAAGCGCAGCTGCCTGATGTGGACGCGGGAGGCGCACACGGCGCAGCCAGGCGCGGGAGAAGGGACAATACCGGTATGACCTTTGTGATGGGCCCCGCCCTGCTTTTTTGTCCTGCTGACCGGCCGGAGCGGTACCAGAAGGCGGCCACCCGCGCCGACGCCGTCATCCTGGACCTCGAGGACGCGGTGGCGCCCGCCGACAAGCAACGCGCCCGCGGTGCCATTCTCGCGCAGCTGGGAGCCGCCGGCGATGTGCCCGAGCTGGATCCAAGCCGGACCATCATTCGGGTTAACCCCGCCGGGACGGACGAATTTGAAAAGGACCTCCACTGCCTGGTCCACACCCCGTACAAGACGGTTATGCTCGCGAAAGCCGAGAGCGCGGCGCAGCTGGAGGCCCTGTCCGGCTACCAGGTGATTGCACTGTGCGAAACGGCTGCGGGAGTCCTCAACGCCCCTGCAATCGCTGCCGCCTCCAATGTTGTGGCCCTGATGTGGGGAGCCGAAGACCTGCTGGCCTCACTGGGCGGGACCTCCAGCAGGAAGGACGACGGCGCCTACCGTGGCGCTGCGCTCCACGCCCGGTCCTCCGTCCTCCTGGCCGCGCGTGCGTTCGGCAAGGAAGCCGTGGACGCCGTCTATACCGACATCCCCGACTTGACGGGCCTGGCAGCGGAAGCGGCGGACGCCGTCGCGTCAGGCTTCGGCTCCAAGGCCTGCATCCATCCCAGCCAGGCAGCAGTAGTGCGGGGTGCCTATGCGCCGTCGGAAGCGGAAGTCTCGGCGGCAGCCCAGCTGCTTCAGGCCGCGGCAGCGGCGGGGCAGGGCGTCTTCCAGTACAAAGGGCAGATGATCGACGGTCCCGTCCTCAAGCACGCCGAGGCTGTCATCCGGCGCGCCGGTAAGCACGCCTAGCGTTTCCGCCCGCTGGAGCGCCGCAGCGAAACCGGTGGAATCGGCTCGTGGAGCAGAGACCGGACCCAGCGGTCCCCGGTCTCCCGGAATTCCTGACGCGTCGCAAACCGGTAGTGGTAGCTGCGCGCCCGCACCCAACGTGGCGGCGCCCCGTCGAACGGGTCATACCTGAGGAGCCGCAGAATCTGGTGGTCCGCCTCCAGCAGCTTGGTGAGGAAGGCGTAAAACCACTCCTCGTGCACCGTCCTTAGCGGCAGGAACCACATCAGCCAGTCCAGCCGGAGATGATACGGCGCCCACTGGCGCGGAATCCGGCGAAGGTCGCCGGGCTTGCCCTTGAACCCGTACTCCCGCCATTCGGAGGAGTCGTCCGGATCGTCGTCGAGCGTCCCTTCCACCACAATTTCGATGCGCTTCTTGGTCACTGATCCGAATGCCCCATAGGTATTGACCAGCTGCCACCGGTTGAAGCTGGCGTTCATCAGCTGCCGGCGGGAGAACAGGTTGCGCAACGGCCAGTAACTGAGAACCACCAGCAGCAGGGTGACTGCCAGGGTGATGACCAGCCACCACAGGGGCGTCTCCCTTTCCACGCCGGCCGCGCCGTGCCAGTCCAGCGGGATCGCCGGCAGGACGGCGTGTGCCACCGGGTCGCTGACTGCGGCGAAAGCCAGCACAATGGCAATCCAGTTCAACCAGGCGAAGTTGCCGGTGGCCACAAGCCACAGCTGCGTCAGGATCACGATCGCCGCCGCCGCGCTGGCAACGGGCTGGGGCGCGAACAGGAAGAAGGGCACCACCAGCTGGGCGAAATGGTTGCCCAGCACTTCCACCTTATGGAGGGGCTTGGGCAGCAGATGCGCCTGCCGGCTCAGTGGCCCCGGCATGGGCTGGGTTTCGTGATGGTAGTGCAGGGCGGTCAGGTCACGCCACTCCTGGCCGCCGCGGATCTTGATCATTCCCGCGCCGAATTCGAGCCGGAACACCAGCCACACGATCAGGATCAGGATGGTGCGCGGCGGGTCGGTCTGGTCCGACCCCAGGAAAGCAACCGTGAATCCTGCCTCAAGGAGCAGCATCTCCCAGCCGAAGCCGTAGAACGTCTGGCCGACGTTGACGATGGACATGTAGAGCAGCCACAGGGACAGGAACGCAATGAGGGGCACCCAGGGCGGCCCCGTTTGCGGGATCCCCGCCACCAGCAGGGCCGAGACCACAAGCCCCGTTGCGCAAACCCAGCGCAGCAAACGGTCCGAATACCGCCAACGGAAAAGGGTGGGCCGGCGCAGACGGCTGAAACCGGAAAGATACTCTGGCACCGGCAGGAGGCCCCGCTGACCCAGCAGCGCTGGGAACTGGTTGAGGGAGGACAGGAAAGCAACGAAATACAGTGCTGCCACACCTCGCTGCAGCACCTGCCGGGCGAACTCGTATTCCGGCGCGTCAAACCACGAGAGCCAGTCCACGCAGTCCACGTTACGCCCGCCGTCGGCGCGGCTGCCACTAGGATCAAGGGATGTTTGTACTGGTGCTGATCGCCGTTGTGGCAGGCGCGTTGGCCCAGCGGATCGCAGGCCTCGGCTTCGGCCTTCTGGTTTCCCCCGTGCTGGTGGTGCTGCTGGGCCCATTCGACGGCGTGATGATCATCAACCTCTGCGGAGCCACCTCATCCCTCCTCATCCTTTCCAGGGTCTGGCGGCATGTGGCGTGGCGGAAGTACTTCGGCTTGGCGCTCGCCGCCCTGGCCGGCGTGCTGCCCGGCGCCTGGCTGGCGAGCAACGTGCCGGAAGCCCCACTGGAGATCTGCATCGGCGTCCTGCTGATCATCGCCCTCCTTGCGTCCCAGCGGTTGACCAGGAGTTCGTGGCGCGCCAGCGGCCCCGGTCCAATGGTGTCCCTGGGATTTTCCAGCGGCCTGATGAACGCCGCTGCTGGAGTTGGCGGTCCTGCCATCACGGCCTATGCCATCGCCACCCGGTGGGAGCAGAAAAGCTTCAGCGCAACGCTTCAGCCATACTTCATCACCACCGGGTTTACCTCCCTCATCAGTAAATACGTGCTGTCCGGCGGGCATGTTCCCGGACTGGAGGGCTGGCAGTGGCTGGCCATTCTTGGGGCAATGATCACGGGAATCGTGGCCGGCGATCTATTGTCGGGCCGGGTGCGTCCGGCTTCTGCCCGGCACATTGTTACCGCCATCGCCTACCTGGGCGCTGCGGCAACCCTGGCCAAGGGCTTTGTGGAGCTGGCAGCGGCTTGAGCCGCGGCGGGTCGGGCGGCGTTCCCGGGGCAGATTGGTGCGCGATACTTAATCAATGCAGCCACGCAAGATTGCCCTCCTCGGATCCACCGGCTCCATCGGCACCCAGGCAATTGACGTCGTCGACGGCGCCCCGCACCTTTTCGAGGTGGTGGCCCTCAGCGCCGGGGGCGGCAACCCTGAGCTCCTCGCCCGCCAGGCTGTGCACACCGGGGCAGCGGCTGTTGGCATTGCCGGCGGCGATCCCCGCCGGCTGGCCGCATTAATCGATGATGCCGCTGCCGCAGCGGGAAAGCAGGGCTACCGGCCGGAGATTATGGCCGGACCAGACGCGTCAACCCGGATCGCCGGGGTCGAAGCTGATGTGGTGCTCAACGGGATCACAGGTTCGATCGGCCTGGCACCCACGTTGGCGGCCCTCAAGTCCGGCGCCACCCTGGCCCTGGCCAACAAAGAATCCCTTATTGTGGGCGGCTCGCTGGTGAAGGCAGCAGCACGGGAAGGCCAGATCGTCCCCGTTGACTCTGAGCATTCGGCCATCGCCCAATGCCTGCGTTCGGGGTCGGCCGCAGAGGTGGAAAAATTGATCCTTACCGCCTCGGGCGGGCCTTTCCGGGGCAGGACCCGCGAGGAGCTCCACGATGTCACTCCGCAGGAGGCGCTGGCCCACCCCACCTGGGACATGGGCGCCATGGTCACCACCAACTCGGCCACCCTCGTGAACAAGGGACTGGAAGTCATTGAGGCGCACCTGCTGTTCGACGTGCCGCTGGACCGGATCGACGTCGTGGTCCATCCCCAGTCGGTGGTGCACTCCATGGTCCAGTTCATCGACGGGTCCATCATCGCGCAGGCATCACCGCCGGACATGCGCCTCCCCATCGCGCTGGGGCTTGGCTGGCCGGACAGGGTGCCCAAGGCAGCTGCTGCCTGCGACTGGACCCAGGCGGCCACCTGGACCTTTGAGCCGTTGGACGTGAAGGCTTTCCCTGCTGTGGATCTTGCCAAGGACGCCGCCAAGCAGGGCAGCACGTATCCCGCCGTGTTCAACGCCGCCAACGAGGAAGCCGTGACCGCCTTCCACGCCGGCCGCATCAGGTTCACCGACATCGTGGACACGGTCGCCGCCGTTCTCAGCGAACACCCAGGCTCGTCCGGGCTGACGGTGGAAACCGTACTGGATGCTGAAAGCTGGGCACGTGCCCGCGCCAATGAACGTTTAGCAGTCAGCAGTCTCTAGGAAGCAGCAAGCACCTCCATGACCCCCGTTCTCCTCTTTGTCCTCGGTGTCGTCTTTGTGGCAATCGGCATCGCTGCCTCAATCGCGCTCCACGAAGTGGGCCACCTCCTGCCCGCCAAGCTCTTCAAGGTCCGCGTCACCAAGTACATGATCGGCTTCGGGCCCACCCTCTGGTCACGGCGGAAAGGTGAGACAGAATACGGTGTGAAGGCCATCCCGCTGGGTGGTTACGTATCCATGATCGGGATGTACCCGCCCAACAAGGAGGACGGGTCCGTCCGGCCCTCCAGCACCGGAATGTTCCAGACCCTGGCCACGGAGGCCCGGTCCATGGCACACGAAGAGGTGGGCCCCGGCGATGAGAACCGCGTGTTCTACCGGCTCCCGGTGTGGAAGAAGATCATCGTTATGCTGGGCGGACCCGCCATGAACATGTTCCTGGGCGTCGTGCTGACGGCTGTCCTGCTGATGGGATTTGGCATGGCCACGGCCACCACCACTATCTCTGACGTCTCCAAGTGCCAGGTGGCAGCAGGCGAAACCGTGGACCCGGATTCGGTTGACTGCCAACTCACACCCGCCGCCGCAGCGGGCCTCAAACCCAACGACACCGTCACCTCCTTCGACGGGAAAGCGGTAACCAGCTGGGAGCAGCTGACGGAGTGGATCCGGACTTCTGCCGGCCGCGAGGTCGCAATCACCGTGGAGCGGGATGGCGCCCCGGTATCTACCACGGTGACTCCCGTGCTCTCGGCCCGCCCCATCATCGGGGCGGACGGGCGGCAGGCGACAGACGACGCCGGCACCCTCCTTTACCAGGATGTCGGCTTCCTGGGCATTGGCGCGCAGACGGAACTGGTGGCCCAGCCGGCGTCGTCCGTCCTGCCCATGGCAGGGGAGAACATCCGGCAGGTGGCAGGAGTGGTGTTTAACCTGCCCGCGCGCGTCGTGGGCGTGGCGAAAGCCGCCTTCAGTGAGGAACCACGCGATCCCAATGGCCCCATCAGCGTGGTGGGCGTGGGCCGGGTAGCCGGAGAAGTGGCGGCGATGGAGGAGATTCCCGTCCAATCGCGGGTCGCCACCCTGTTTGGGCTCCTTGCCGGGCTGAATTTCGCACTGGCGGTCTTCAACCTGATCCCGCTGTTGCCGCTGGACGGCGGCCACGTTGCCGGCGCCCTCTACGAAGGCGCCCGGCGCCAGCTTGCCAAGCTGTTCGGCAAGCCGGACCCCGGAGCCTTCGACATCGCCAAGCTGCTCCCGGTGACCTATGTGGTGGCAGCCCTGTTGATGGGCATGAGCGCGCTCCTCATCTACGCAGACATCGTCAAGCCGGTGAATCTCTTCGGCTGATCGCACTCTGGACTCCTGCGGGTACCCCTCAAGGATGATTTCCTTATATCAGCCACACATGGCTGATATCTGGAAATCAGCTCCTTATGATTGATTATCCTTGATCAGCTGCCTAGGGTTAGTGCATGTACGTTCTCACGATTGACCAGCAGGGCAGCTCCTCCGACGTGGACCGCGTCCCGGAGCTGATCTCCGCGTTGCGGGGCCTCACGCCTGCGCCCTTTGAACGATCTGTCGGAGACGAGCTCCAGGGCGTAGTGGAGCATGCCGCAGAGGTGGTGGATATCGCTCTGCACGCGCTTCGGAGCGGCAATTGGTACGTCGGGATCGGCATCGGCACCGTGCAGCTGGCTCCGGGGGAAAGCCCCAGGGAAGGGTCCGGGAGCGGCTTTGTCGCGGCGCGCAAAGCTGTGGAACTTGCGAAGAGTGCGGCCGGCCAGGTTCCCCTGTCAGTGGTATCCGGCACCATGGGCCGTGGCAGGGACATCCCGCCCCAAGCCAGGGAAGGTGCCGTGTCCAGTGCAAACGCCCAAGCGGTGCTTCGCCTCATCGGAAGGGTGGTGCAGCAACGCACCCAGGCGCAGTGGCGCGTGGTGGACCGGTTGCGCACATCCCGGGGCGGCGAAGCCAGGCATGGCAGCCAGAAGCAGGTTGCTTACGAGCTGGGAATTACGGAGCAATCGGTGAGCCGGGCGGTCCTCAGATCCGGCTGGCAGGAAGAATGGGCCGCCCGGCCGGCAGCAGCAATGCTTTTGGACTACGCCCACTCCCAGATCGTCCGTCCCCAGAATGAAGGAGCCCGGTGACCGCGCTTTGGATCACGGCCGCCCTGCTCGTCGCGGGCTTCGCCGGTTGGCCGGTGACAGCCCTCGTGTTCCGCCTCGCCCGGACCATCGACGACAAAGCAGATGCTGCCAAGGCTGCGGAAGAAGCCAAGCGGGCAGCCGAGGATCCCTCAGCGGACGTCACGGTTGACGGGCCGCATGCCGAAACCCAGAACGTGGACAGCGAGCTGACGGCGGCGGCCGACGCGCCGTCGTCGGCCGCTTCCGCTTCAACTCTGCCGGCTCCCAGCCAGCGCATCCTGCGCGGCGGGGCCATCATTGGCGTACTGGAACGGCTCGGCGTGTGCCTGGCGATCCTTACCGGCCAGCCGGTGGCCATCGCGTACATCGTTGCCATCAAGGGCCTTGGCAGGTTCGCGGAGCTGAAGGAAACGCCCGTGGCGGCTGAACGGTTCATCATCGGAACGCTGACCTCCATGCTCTGGGCGGCCGGAACGGCGGCGATAGTCAAAGTACTGTTCCTGTCCTAGGAGCGGATGACGGCCGCACCCTGCCGCCCCGGCAGGACGGCCGGCAGGGCGGCCCGGATGGGTGCAAGGGCAGGCAGGGCGATAGGGTAGCCGTATGACAGTTTTTGCCGTTGAGTACGTTTACGCCGCCGATTCCACCGAAGCCCGCCACGAGGCCCGGCCAGCGCACCGCGAATGGCTCGCGGGCCTTGCGCAGGACGGTGCCGTCCTTGCCAGCGGTCCGTACGGTGACGGTGCCGGAGCGCTCCTGATCTTCAAGACAGCAGACGAGGCCGCCCTCAACTCGATCCTCAAGCAGGATCCCTTCGCCGCCGCCGGAGTCATCGCCGGGACCCGCATCACGGAGTGGTCACCCATCATCGGCGTGCTCGCCGGCCTCGCCGCGTAGCCACTTCAACACCCTTTCAACTCTAGGAGTCCACGTGACCTCGGTCAGCCTGGGAATGCCGTCAGCACCGCCGCCCGTCCTCGCCCCCCGCCGCAAGACCCGCCAGATCAAGGTTGGTTCCGTGGGGGTGGGCTCAGACTTCCCCATCAGCGTGCAGTCCATGACCACCACTCCCACCACGGACATCAACGCCACCCTGCAGCAGATTGCTGAACTTACTGCGTCCGGCTGCGATATTGTCCGCGTCGCCTGCCCCTCGGCGGATGACGCCGAGGCGTTGCCGATTATCGCCAAAAAGTCCCAGATCCCGGTCATCGCGGACATCCACTTCCAGCCCAAATACGTCTTTGCGGCCATCGAAGCCGGCTGCGCCGCAGTGCGGGTGAACCCCGGCAATATCCGGAAGTTCGACGACCAGGTCAAGGAGATCGCGGCTGCCGCCCGGGACCACGGCACCTCCATCCGCATCGGCGTGAACGCAGGTTCGCTGGAGCCCGGCATCCTGAAGAAGTACGGCAAGGCAACCCCGGAGGCGCTGGTGGAGTCCGCCGTCTGGGAGGCGTCCCTGTTTGAGGAGCACGGCTTCCACGACTTCAAGATTTCCGTCAAGCACAACGACCCCGTGATTATGGTGGCGGCCTACGAGATGCTGGCAGAAAAAGGCGACTGGCCGCTGCACCTTGGCGTGACCGAGGCAGGCCCGGCCTTCCAGGGAACCATCAAGTCCGCCACCGCTTTCGGTGCCCTCCTGTCCCGGGGCATCGGCGACACCATCCGTGTGTCCCTCTCGGCCCCGCCGGTAGAGGAAATCAAGGTGGGCAACCAGATTCTCCAGTCATTGAACCTGCGCCCCCGCAAGCTGGAAATTGTCTCCTGCCCGTCCTGCGGCCGCGCCCAGGTGGACGTCTATACGCTCGCCGAACAGGTCACCGCGGGCCTGGAGGGAATGGAGATTCCCCTGCGGGTGGCAGTCATGGGGTGCGTGGTGAACGGACCGGGCGAGGCCCGGGAGGCGGACCTTGGTGTTGCC
>NZ_JBNHFF010000051.1:0-16984 GCF_059089965.1 Arthrobacter sp. SPT-J7 | reverse complement strand
CCGGCGAGGCCCTGGCTGAGCCCGTAGCCTTCCAGCACGCTCTCGGCGAAGGTGGCGATGGCGAAGTACGGCGTCACGGCGCAGAGCCAGAACATGGAGGTGAACAGCGTCGCCCGCCAGTAACGGCGTGAGAAGAGCATCGTGAATTTGCCCTCCGGGCGGTTATGCTCTTGCTCTACATCGCCCATGTCACTTGAGTTTTCCAGGTACTTGTACGCCACCGCCCGTGCCTCATCATGGCGGCCTTTACTCCAAAGCCAACGCGGCGATTCGGGCAGCCCGAACCGGGCGAAGAACAGAATCACTGCAGGGATGGTGCTTGAGCCCAGGATGATCCGCCAGTCCACGGAAGTAGTGGTGGTCAGCAGATAGCCAACGAGGAAAGCCACCATGAAACCGACGTAGAAGGCGATCAGCGTCAGGCCCATCAGGCGCCCCCGCATTCGGGCGGGGGCAAACTCGGACATCAACGGCCAGCCCACCGAGTATTCAACACCCACCGCGATGCCCATCAGCAGCCGGACCAGGAAAAGCTGCCACGGCTCGTGGACAACGAACTGCAGGGCGGACCCGACCACGAAGATCCCCATGTCGACCATGAACAGCGGCTTACGGCCGAACTTGTCGCCAAGCCAGCCACCAACGGGCGAACCCACCAGGATGCCGAGCAGCGATGACGCCACAATCAGCCCTTCCCACAACGGGGTGAAGCTGAGCTCGGTACTGATGGTGCCGATCACCGTGCCGATGATCCCAAGGATGTAGCCGTCCAGGAACATCCCGCCCACCATGACGGCGGTCAGTCTGACCAGGAAGCGGCGCTTGAAGGCCGCGGTCGGGGCGTCGTCTATTGCGTGTCTTGCATTCTTCAGGGAAGGCACCGGTGGCTCCTTGTGCTCAGGGATGGTGTCTGGGCCCTCCTCCGTCCTAGAGGGAGGCTTCGCCCGGAAAGTGCCGGGCTTGCGAAAGTTTCGCGGGCCGGCAGCTTCTCGCTGTTCCTATGTGGCCCCGATCACCGTCAAATGTAATCTGTGATCACATCGGGGTCAATGCGCGGTGTAACGCTCATGTAAATTATTCCCAAGCGTCCCACCACCAGGAGCTCCCGTCTGCCCGGTTCGTGCCTTTTTCGAGTGCAGCCCTACTCACCGAAAGGTGGTTTCAGCGACAGCATGAGCGCGCTCGGATACCTCGCCGCGTCGATCCTGCCCAGGACGGCGTCAGCCGGAACGGTAGTTGCGATTCCCATTCTCGCCGTCCAGCAACTGGACAGTGTGGGGATTGGCGGCGCGCTGGTGGCCGCTTCCCTGGGCCCCAGCGTGCTTGCGGCCCCGGTAGTCGGCGCAGCCCTGGACAGGGCACGGCGCCCCGGCATCCTCGTTGCCGGAGCCGGCCTGCTGACCGCGGCAGCGCTGGCCGCCACGGCATTTTTGGGGCAAATTCCCCTGCCGCTGATATTCGTGTTCCTGGCGCTGGCCGGCGCCGCGTCACCGTTTTACATGGGTGGCCTCTCCAGTTTTGCCTCCGGCGCAATCCCGGACGTTCGGAGGGCCTTTGCCTACGATTCCCTCTCCTATAACTTCTCGGCAGTTGTCGGGCCCGCCTTCGTTGCTGTGGTGGCCGCCTTCTTTCCGGCGGCAGCAGCACTGGGAGCCTTGTCGACGGCGGCAGTACTTGGGGCGGTCAGCGTGATCGTGATTGGCCTTAAGCCGCACAGGGGAACCGGGGTGCCGCCCTGGCAGGCCATCAAGGCCGGTCTGCACCGGATCTTCCGCCACCGCCCTCTGGCGGTGGTCACCGGATCCTCCACCCTGAGCCAACTCGGCCAGGGCGGCCTGGCGATTGCCGCCGTCGGGCTCTCCATCGAGAGGACCGGCTCGCCAGGCGAGGGTGCTGTCCTCATTACGGCCTTCGCCATCGGGAGCCTGCTGGGCGCACTGATCGAAACGATCCGGCCAAGCAGGCGGCCGCCGCACACCGTCATGCTGATCGGGTTTATGCTCACCGGCCTGTTCACCGCAGCTGCAGCCCTCGATTACGGCACAATCTGGACGATCCTCGCCGTGGGCACATCCGGTATCTTCACGGCAGCCAGCGCCGCTGCGATGCTCACCCTCCGCAGCCGCCTGAGTCCTCCCCACCTGCGCTCTCAGGTTTTTACGGTCGGCGCAGGCCTGCGGACCAGCGCCTCAGCAGCGGGCGCCGCCCTTGCCGGCGCGGCCACCGGCCTGGGCGGTGCTGCTGCGGTGGCGGCAACCGGCCTCATTTGGATTCTTTCCGCTGCCGTAATGATGGCTTATCCCCAGGAAACTCCTTGACCCGGATGTGATCACAGATTACATTTCATGTGAGGGTAACCACATCCTCTGCCCCGCCAGGCTTGCAGCGCACCAGTCGCGGTGGCCGGGAGCGGCCCGGGCTGGGCCCTGGACGGGGAGCTCCCATGAGAGGAACGTAAAACCGATGAGCACCATTGAACGCGAAGAACTTGCAACCCTGTGTGAACAGGCCCTGCTTGCGGCAGGCGCCGGCCAGGAGAATGCCCGGGTCCTCGCGCAGGCCACTGTAGAGGCGGAACAGGTGGGCAACCGCGCGGTAGGCGTAGCGCACCTGTTCGACTACCTTGACGGCTACCGGCAGGGCCGCATCGCCTCGGATGCCCAGCCACGTGTCCGCCGCACGGCACCAGCCGTCATCGACATCGATGCCGGCAACGGCCTGGCACAGGCAGCTTACGAAGCTGCCTTCCAGGACTTCACCGACGCAATCAGCGATGCCGGCGTGGCCGCACTGTGGATCCGCAAGTCCTACACCTGCGGCGAGTTGGGCTACTACGCCCGCCGGCTGGCCCAGCAGGGATTCGTTGCAATGGCCACCGCCAACAGCCCCGCCCTGATGTCCATCGGTGGTTCGCCGGAACGCGTCCTTGGAACGAACCCACTGGCCTTCGGCATCCCCAGGCCAGGGACACTGCCCCTGGTCATCGACCAAGCTTCGTCCTCCACGGCGTTTGTCAACATCAGGCGTGCTGCCGACGCCGGGGATCCCATCCCCGAGGGCTGGGCCCTGGACACCCAGGGCAAACCGACGACTGACGCTAACGAGGCCGTCCAGGGAACACTGCTCCCATTCGGCAGCCACCGCGGCGGAAACGTTGCCCTGCTCGTCGAAATCCTGGCCACCCTGTCTGGTGCCTCCTTCTCCATGGACGCGGCGCCGTTTGACCGGGGCTCCGAATCACCGGACATCGGCGTGTTCGTCCTGGGCATCAACCCGGGCAACTTCGCCGGCTCGCTTGAGCGGCTTGCCAAGCAGTTCGGCAGATTGCAGGATGAACACCAGGTCCGCCTGCCGGCACTCGAGGTTACCGAACTCCCTAACCAGCTTGAGCTGGATCCGGCAATCCTCGAACGTCTGCGCACAGCCGCCGGCGCCAAGTAGGAACATCAGCTTCGACACCAAGACAGCCGTGCTTCGATGAAGAAATGCACGGCAAACATCAAGAAAGGTTCCACAATGGCTTTCAGTAGGATGCTCCAGGCAGTGGAGACCCACTCCGGCGAACCCATGCGCGTGATCACGGGAGGAGTCCCGCACATTCCCGGCAACTCTGTCTACGAGCAGATGAAGTGGCTCGAGCAGAACGATGACCAGATCCGCATGCTGATGCTCCGGGAGCCGCGCGGCTATCCCCCGCTGTGCTGCAACCTGATCGTCCCGCCCAAGCACCCTGAGGCAGCCGCCGGCTTCATCATCATGGAACAGGTGGAGTACCCCGTGATGAGCGGCGGCAACACCATCGCCGTGGCCACAGTCCTGCTGGAGACCGGAATGATCCCCATGCAGGAACCTTTCACGGAATTTAAGCTCGAGGCCCCGGCAGGCCTCATCGACATCAAGGCCCGGTGCGAGAACGGCAAGGTCAAGGAAGTAACCTTCCAGAACGTGCCAGCATTCGCCGTCTACCTCGATGCGGAGATCGACGTGCCCGAGCTCGGCAAAGTGACGGTGGACGTTGCCTGGGGCGGCATGTTCTACGTCATCGCTGACGCGGCACAGTTCGAGTCCCTCGAACTGGTGCCCGACCGCGGCCGGGACATCACCCGTATCTCCTCGCTCATCCTGCGCGCCGCACAGGACCAGCTGCCCGTGGAACACCCTGACTACCCCGGCATTGGCATCACCATCTCGCAGCTTTCCGGCGTGACGGACAACCCGAACGCCGACCGGCGGAATGCCGTCACCGTGGCGAGCGGCCAGGTGGACTTCAACAACCCGGCCACGTGGACCGGCGGCGTGGACCGTTGCCCCTGTGGAACAGGCACCTGCGCCAAAATGGCTGCCCTGCACGCAAAGGGCGAACTTCCCCTCAACCAGTCTTTCCGGCACGAGGGCGTTCTGGGCACCGTCTACACCGGCGAATTGGTGGAGGAAGTTCAAATCGCCGGGCGCACCGGTGTGGTCCCCACGATCAGTGGCCAGGCATGGATCACCGGCTTCAGCAACTGGGTCCTGGACCCCGAGGACCCCTTCCCCAACGGCTACACCCTCGGCGACATCTGGGCCCCCGCCGCCAATGAAAACGTCATCGCGGACAACGCGCCGGCCAGCGGCACCGTCCTCGCGCAGATGGAAGCGCCGGTCTAGGTTCAGCCAATGCTTGGGAAGGCGCAACGGATGCACTCACGGGAGTGCCACCGTTGCGCCTTTCCTTTCGCACGTTCTACTAGGATGGGCGTTCCCTTGAACGTTCCGTAGCCCGGGACTGGATTGGCTTGAAGTGGCGCGATCTCGTCGTCCTCTTCTGCCAATGGGGTACACCCCAACCTGACGCGCGATTCCGACCAGCTTGGGGGGCTCTTCTGATATAGGCCCAGAGCTCACCCTGACATTGCCAGGGTGGAGCCGGCGGTGGCCGGACAGTGAATCGGGTACGTACCGGTGAGCAGGCTGGACCAGAACGAAGTACCAGCTCGAAGGCTAGGTTCTGGACCGAAGGGTATGCTGCACGAATTCGCCGACTCAGCTCGTGCTGGGGTGTGTCATCATCATCCACACTGTCGGGCCGCCGGTTTCTACCCTGTGGAGGACTTCGAAGCCCAGCCGCTTATAGAAGGTGACGTTTGGCGGCTCCGATGTTTCGACGAGGCATCTCTGATTATCTGCTGCAATGCGGTGCAGCCCGGCGAGACAAACCTGCTGGCCCAGCCCTTGGCGTTGGAACCGTGGATCGACACCTGCTGCGGCTAGTACCCAGTCGTGCGGGGGGCGTTTTGACGCGAGGACCTGTTCGGCTTCCGCGATGGCCGCGAACCGATCGCCGTGCAGCGCTGCGATTCGTTCGTAAACCTTCGGTTGAGGTTCTGGCATGCGGGCTGGGATAAACGCGGCGACCGCGGTTAGATCGTCATTCACGTAGACCACGCCGTGAGTCATGGCGAAGTGCTCGATGTAGATGGCCTGCAGCTCAGACAGCCGCTCTTCGAAGCGCGTTGAGGGGATGGTCCATGTGGTCCAGACGTACGTGGAGAAGGCAGCTGTCAGGATTTCTACTACGCGCGGCAGATCCTCTGTTGTTGCGGGCCTGATCATGGTTAGGGCTTTTCCTTCACATCGGTGGCATCCGAAATCATTTTTTATCATGTGATCTCCGTTGTGCCACTTGGCTTTTGCCACCGGTGCTCCATCGGCCGGTGGCAGGTGCCGGTATTACTATCGATTCGTGCTTATAGGTCGGGAACGCGAATCGCAGGCGGTGGAGGCGCTTATTGGTGCTGCCCGGCAGGGCCGCGGAGACGCGCTTGTGCTTCTTGGGGAGGCCGGGGTCGGTAAGTCGGCGTTGATGGCAGCGGCGGCTGACGCGCCTGGAATGCGGATTCTTCGGACCAGGGGCATTGAGTCGGAGTCCCCTTTGGCTTTTGCTGCACTGCACCGTCTCCTGCTTCCAGTACTGGAACGGGCGGACCGCCTGCCTGCCCCTCAAAGGAAGGCCCTGCTGGCCGCTTTCGGCTCGTTCGATGGCTTGGAAGGATCAAACGACCGTTTCACCGTCTTCCTGGCCGCGTTGACCCTCCTGGCCGGTGCTGCGCATGAAGGGCCGGTCCTGTGCCTGGTCGATGATGCTCATTGGCTCGATGATGCCTCCGCGGCCGCCCTGGCATTTGTTGCACGCAGGCTCGAGAGTGAGAGCGTTGCTATTCTCTTTGCCGCCCGGGATGAAGGCAGCAGGAACTTCGATTCCACCGACATCCCGACGGTGCGGGTGCGGGGTCTCGGTTCCGAGGCCGCTGCAGAGCTGCTGAACAAATCAGGAACACCGGTGGCCGTTGACGTCTGCCGTGAGCTAGTGCAGAGAACATCCGGCAATCCACTCGCGCTGATTGAACTTCCGACCGCCCTGACCGAACACCAGCTGATGGGCCGCGCTCCCCTGCCGGCGCACCTTCCGCTGACCGATGGAGTTGAACGGGTCTTTCTGGACAGGAGCCGGACTCTTTCGCCCGGCGCGCAAAAGTTCCTTCTCCTCACGGCTGTCGATGACACAGGGGACTATCACGTGCTTCGGCGCGCAGCAGAGTGGTTGCAGCTGGAGAACTCGGTAGAGGAAGAACTCGAGGATGCTGGGCTGATGCGGGTGCGCGGCTTTGACGTCGAACTGCGTCATCCGCTGGTGCGATCGGCCATCTACGGGTCGGCAACCAACAGGGATGTACGTGATGCCCACCGGGCCCTGGCCCGCGCCATGCCCGGCGGGCAGTACCTGGAACGGAGGGTGTGGCATATGGCGGCGGCGATCGCCGGGGCGGATGAGGACGTCGCGCACGAACTCGATCTCATCGCTGAAAGATCCAGCCGCAACGGAGGACATGAGGCCGCTTCGGCTGCCTGGGAACGGGCCGCCGATGTCTCGGCTGATGACCAGGAACGCCCGCGCCGCTTGTTCATGGCTGCGCACAGCGCGTGGATTGCCGGCCAGCCCAATCGGTCCAGGAACCTGGCGCAACTGGCCCGGGGCACGGCCACCGATGAAGGTTTAGCCGGCGAAATTGACCTGTTGCGTGCCCGCATCGAGTGGAACCATGGATCCCCCCAGGTCGGCCATGGCATCGTGATGAGTACCGCTGAAAGACTTGCACGGGTGGACCCGTCACGGGCAACTGACATAGCGGTCATTGCCGCGGCATTGGCCACGTTTGGCAACGATTCCGGCGTTAACGTGGATCTGGCCTCCCTGATACCGGCAGCGCTCCCGGATGATTCCCCGCACCGGCGGTGTTCAAGCTATCTGCTGCAGGGTCTTTTGAACATTGTCGGAGGGAACCTGGGCGCAGCTGCCTCAGTCCTACAGGAAGCATTCGCAGCCGCTCCCGGCGTTGAAGACCCGGACCTGCTGTTCAACCTGGCGATCGGTGCCCTGCACGTTGGTGCCGATGACACGGCTCTCGGGATTCATAGCCGGATCCTGGCTCAAGCACGACAAAACAGCGAGCTGGCCAGGGTGCTTCACGCCCTCGCGTTGCGGTCCTTCACTGAGATTGCAACTGGCCGCTGGCAGGAGGCCCGGGCAGGGCTGTCAGAAGTCCTGACAGTCGCGGAAGCGACGAACCAGCGCATGCTGCTCGGGTACCCCACTGCGGCGCTGCGCGTCTTAGACCTGCTTCGCGACGGCGGCCAGGAACCATCGAAGGATCCTTTGACTGCGGACACTCCCACCACTGCGCATGGGGGCGTCATGGACCCCATAGAGGCTGATTTCAGGCGGTGGGCGCGAGCCCTTCGGTTGACCCTTGACGACCCGGCAGCGGCCGCCCAGGAGCTCGGATCGATTACCCACCCGTTCGTCTCACATGCAACAGCCATCGACAGGATCGAACTGGCCCTCCGATTGGAACTGCCTGCTGAGGCGGTCCGTGTCACTACGGGCCTGGAAACGTTCGCAGAGGCCACAAGGCAGCCGTGGGCACGGGCGCTGGCCGCGCATGCCCGTGCGGTTGCTGATCCGGCCCAGGCTGAAACCCACTTCACCGCGGCCTTGCTCCACCACCAGAATTGTCCCCGGGCTTTCAACAGGGGGCGCACGGAGTTGGCCTTCGGGGAGTTCCTTCGCCGGAACCGTCAACGTGTCCGGGCCCGGGAACATCTCGGAAGAGCCCTCCAAATCTTCCGGGATCTTGATGCGGGCCCCTGGGTTGAGCGTGCCCGCGATGAGCTGCGCGCCTCGGGGCAGTCCGTACAAAAGAGGGATCAGGAAACGATTGCCGCCCTGACACCGCAGGAGCTCCAGGTGGCGTTGCTGGTCCAGCAGGGGTTGGCGAACAAGGAGGTCGCAAGCAGATTGTTCGTCAGTCCCAGGACGGTCGATTTTCATTTACGCAATGTCTTCACCAAGCTCGGCATCAGTTCGCGGGCCGCTTTGACCGGCATCGACCTGACGCGGCTCGCTGCGGCCAGCTGAACGGAGCAAAAAAGGCCGTGGAGCAGCGTACGGAAGTCTCATTAGATGGGAAGTGATGCCCACCAATGCCCAAGAGCAGCGTTTCTATTCCAGATTGGACGCCAAACTCTTCACTAAAGTGATCGCCAGCTGGAGCCCCGAGCAGTACCAGCCCACGACGTGAAGGGCACCCGCCGCAGGGCCGACGCGCAACCAACCGGCGACCCCTCCAGCTCGGCCACGAAGATGATGACGTCCTGGCGGTGCAGGTAGTTTTCCCACTGATGCTGCGTCACGTGGACGTGCTGCGATGATTCCTCGTGTTCGGCCAGTTCCTTCAACAACACAAGCGTCGCTTCTGCATCCCGGGGTTGCGCCCTGCGGATGGTCACGGCAGTTCGGTCATCACTAACTCCTGGTTGGGCCTCTGTTGCGTTAGCGGGGCGATCGGATAGTTTCAGTGGCGCGGGTCTTTTTGTCGCCGCCGGTACCGGCGGCGGGGCGCTTTGTTCGTGGAAAAAGGAGCCAAACCGTTGCGATGGTCGCCGCGATGAGGGCTGTTACAGCTGCGGCCGTGAAGGCCGCCCGAAACGCAGTGCCTGATGCCTGCAGTGCGCTGGCCCCGGCGGTGGCGGCTTCACGGGTCGACACTGTCAGGACAGCACTGAACACGGCTATTCCTATGGCTCCACCGATCTGGTAGCTGGCGGCCGCCATGCCGGAGGCGAGACCGGTGTGCGTCGCCGGTGCTGCGGCGGTGATGACCATGGTCGAGGGCATAAAGCTCAGCGCAACACCGGCTGCCGCGAGCAGCAGCCCTGGCAGGACGCCCACGAGGTAGCTGGGCCCCTCCGGCCGCCATGCCAGCCACAGCAGGCCACACGCGAGGAGGACCAGCCCCAGGCTCAGAGTCCATTCGGGGCCAAACAGTCCCAGAAGGCGGGGCAGGATTAGAACCGAGACGGTGAACACGGCAAGTGACGTGGGTACCATGGCCATCCCTGCCTCCCGCGGCGCATAGGCCAGTGCCTGCTGCAGGTACAGGGCGACGAGGAAGAAGGTGCAGACGCGTGCGGCGCCACCGAGCAATCCAACGACGGTTCCAGCCGAGAGCGTCCTGGATTTGAACATGCCCAGCGGCAGGACAGGGTCAACGGCGCGGCGCTCCGCTCCGAGAAAAAGAATGAACATCAGCCCCGCCGCGACGGTGCTGATCAGGGCTTCCGGGGACGCCGGCCCGTGGTCGGATACGGACAGCACCGCATAGATGGTGGCTAGGGTGGCGCCGGTGACTGTCGCGGCGCCGAGGACATCGATCCTCCGGGAGGCCTTGGTTTCGGGAACAGCTTCCAGCAGCTTGGGCGCGGATAGAAGCGCGATGACCGTGGCGGGCACCGGCAGAAGGAACACCCACTGCCACCCCAGAAGGTGGGTCACGAGGCCTCCTGCGGCGACGCCGGCGGCGCCCCCTGCGGCGGAGGCGGCACCCCAGGCGCTGACAGCTTTCGCCTTGGATTCGCTGGTGAATACCGTCAGCAGAATCGCCATGCCCGCCGGGCTCAGCGCCGCCGCACCCAAGCCCTGCAGTAGACGGGCAGCGATCAGCGCGGTCTCCGATGCGGCGAGCCCGGCGGCCATTGATGCCGCCGTAAACAGGCCGGCCCCGGCAACGAACATGCGGCGCTTACCGAGAATGTCCGTGGCGCGTCCGGACACGAGGAGGAACCCGCCGAACGCAAGGAAGTAGGCGTTGGCCACCCACGCGATCCCGGGCGCGGTGAGGTTCAGGTCCTGCTGGATGGACGGTAAGGCGACGTTGACTATTGAGGTGTCGAGCATGATGACAAATTGGGCGGAGATGAGGACCGCCAGCAGGAGAACCCGGTGGGGACGGCCTGTGAGCATGGCTGTGGTCCTGGGAAGCGAAAGGAGCGGCATGGGATTCACCGCGCCTCTACGGTGAACGGGGCGGTGACGACGGTACCGTCGGAGAGTCGGAACTGTGCCCAGAGCCTGTGGAGCCCAGGCTGTTCAAGGTCCAGGTGAACCTCGAGCTTGGGACCGAACCGCTGGCCTGGCATCGCGAAGAGCGGCTGGCCGTCTGCGTCCTCTGCCTCCGCATGTTCGTGGGCGAATCCTCTGCCATCGTCTTTGAGCACCACGACGTGTCCGGCAGCGGAGAGGTAGGGCTGCAGATCGGAGACCGGTTCCCCCGTGGCAGCGTCGGTGAAGCTGAAGTGCATCCTGCTCGTCCGGTCGGCGACGGCGTCGCCTTCGAGGGTGATGGTGACCCCGTTGACGGTCTGGGTTCGCGGTCCTGCCTCCAGCGGTCCGCCCGAGCCGTGGTGTGCGTCCCCGATCTGGAGAGTGTGCCGGTCCACGAGGTCGGACATTTCCCCTTGTCGCCGGAACTCGGAGTGCACCAGGTACTCGCCCGGCGTGGGGAAGTTCAGCTCTACGGAGAACTCCCCTGTTCGGCCGGTAGGTTCCGGGTGGACGTGGGCGAACGTGCCAAGATCGGCGCGGGTCACGATCAGATGCATCCACACCTCGTGGCTTCTGGTGACGTCGGGCAATGGCTCTCCGGTTTCTGTGTCAGTGACGGTGATGACCAGCCGGCCGGGTTGCCCGGGCGTTACCTGCTCGGAGAGCTGGTAGTCCACGGAGACATTCTGGCCCTGCGCCTCACGGGCCGGGATGTCAGCGGACATCATCGTGCTCATGGCTGGACGCATCGGCATACCGGTACCTTGCTGCCATGCCAGGATGTTGTTCATTCCCCGCTGGGCGGCATCGGTGCGGGACAAAGCGGTCAGGCCTGCACCAATCACGAGGGCCAGCAAGGCTACGCCCGCCAGGTAGGCAGAGTGTTGGAGACGGGCCTTCAAAGGTTCTTTCCCGGAAGCCGCGAGGCTTTCCGGACCAGTAAAGCTGCGTAGCCGCAAAGCATTCGTGACTACGCTGACCGAACTCATCGCCATCGCCGCAGCTGCCAGGACGGGATCGAGCCGGAGTCCGTTGAAGGAGTAAAAGAGGCCGGCGGCGACGGGGATCAGCAGGATGTTGTAGGCGAAGGCCCACACCAGTCCTTGTTTCATTGTCGATACCGTGCGTCGGGAGAGCATCATGGCTGTGATGATCCCTTTCAGGTCCCCGCCGACGAGGGTGATGTCAGAGGAGGCGATGGCGACATCGGTGCCGGTGCCGATGGCGATGCCGAGATCGGCCCGCGCAAGGGCCGGAGCATCGTTGATGCCGTCACCGACCATCGCCACGGAGTGACCCCTTTCCTGCAGCCGGACGATGTGTGCGTCCTTGTCCGCGGGGAGTACCTCTGCAATGACGTGTTCAATGCCCGCATTGCGTGCCACCGCGTGGGCGGTCTTCTCGTTATCGCCCGTCAGCATCCACACCTGGAGTCCGAGCGCACGCAGTCCGGCGACAGTTGCGGCAGCTTCGGGCCGCACGGGATCAACGACGCGCAGCAGGCCGGCGGGGGTATCCTCCACCGCGACGTAAAGGGGTGTGCCGCCGTCCGCGGCGATCTGGGCGGACAGCGTATCGAAGGCTGAGGCATCGATGCGGTGGGCGTTCATCATGCGCAGGTTCCCGGCGAGGATCCGCCTGCCGCGGACGACTGCTTCGATTCCCTGCCCGGGGACTGCGGTGAAGCGGGTAGCCGGCAGGACTTCCAGCCCGCGGATCTTTGCGGCCTCCACAATCGCTTCGCCCAGCGGGTGTTCGCTGTGGGCCTCCGCCGCGGCGGTGAACTGGAGGAGCTCTTCCTCCGTCCAACCGCCACGGACATGTACTGCCGTCACTGCTGGCCGGCCACGGGTGATCGTTCCGGTCTTATCGAGCACGACGGCGGTGAGCCGGCGGGCCTGTTCCAGCGACTGGCCGCCGCGGATCAGAACTCCCATCTCGGCAGCCTTACCGGTGCCCACCATGATGGCTGTCGGCGTGGCCAGCCCGAGCGCGCAGGGACAGGCGATGATGAGCACGGCAATGGTGTTGCCGATGGCCATGTTCCAGTTGCTGTCGGCCGGCCCGAAGATCGCCCAACCGGTGAAGGTCAGTGCCGCAATGGCCAAGACGGCCGGAATGAAGAACGAGGTGACCTGGTCGGCGATCCGCTGAAGGGGGGCACGTGAGCCCTGTGCGTCTTCGACAAGCCGGACAATCTGCGCCAGTGCCGTGTCTGCTCCAACGGCTGTTGTACGCAACACAACTGAGCCTGACCTGGACATGGTGGCACCGATCACCGGATCACCAGGTCCCTTGCTGACCGGTACGCTTTCACCGGTCAGCATGCTTTCGTCAACGACAGCGGTGCCTTCGACGACTGTGCCATCCACCGGCACTTTCTCGCCTGCACGCACCCGGACAAGGTCATTCACACGCACCGAACCCAGGGCTATGTCTTCTTCAAGGCCCCCGCGGATCACCCGCGCTGTTTTCGGTGCAAGCCCAATAAGCGCCTTGAGTGCTGTGGCGGTTTGGCTCTTGGCCCGGATCTCTATCCACCGGCCCATCAGGATCAGCGCGATGATAACAATGGCCGACTCAAAATAGGTATGCAAGGGCAGGCCCCATTGTTCGGCAGTGGCCGGCCAGAGGGTCACGAAGGCGCTGTAGGCGTAGGCGACTCCTGTGCCGAGTGCTACGAGGGTGCTCATGTTGGTGGCACGATGGCTGGCCGCTACCCATGCCTCCCGATAGATCTGTTGACCGGCCCAGAGCTGGACAACGCTGGCGACTACCAGCAGCAGCGGCATCAGCCAATCCATTGCGTCGATCGACAACGGAATGTACATCAGAACCATCATGGAAAGTCCCACGGCCAGCGATACCTGCCACTTTCGACGCAGCTCAGCCAGTTGGGCCTCGCGGGCCCGCTCCAGTCCATCCGGCTCTTCGCTCGTCGCCGCCAGGCCGGAGGGGCCGCCGTCGGGGGGAGCCACTTCGACCGCCCGGCTTGGGCTCCCCGTGTAGCCTGCGGCCGTGACGGCAGCCGTCAGCGCTTCAACGCCGGTGGTCTGCGCGTCGTAGCTGACAGTTGCTTTCTCGGCGGCGAGATTGACCCTTGCCGAGGAGACCCCGGCGACGCGCGTGAGCGCCTTCTCAACCCTGCGGACGCAGGACGCACAGGTCATCCCTCCGATGTCCAGTACGCAGGAGCGGTCCTGCTGCATCGTGGTGGTCATCAGAAACTTCCCTCAGATGAGACAGGGTCGGCAGCGCTTCCGCGGCCAAGCGTGTAACCGGCTTCCTCAACTGCCAGGGCAACATCCCGGTCCTCCAAAGGGAGATCGCTGCTCACCGTCACAGTCCCGTTCAGCAGGCTCACCTGCACCCCGCGGACACCGGGTATCAGGGACGCCTCGGCGATGACCGCGCGGACACAGTGTTCACACGTCATCCCGATCACGTCGTACATCTGAATATGAGTTGTCGTTTCTGCCGCAGCCATTTCGATCTCCTTGTAAGGAATAAGGGGTTTTGATGTGCTTCATCGTGGCGTGGCCGACACCCTGCTCACACCGGCAATTTCGCCGGGTTTTACTCGCCGGTTTGCTCCCGCGCCGGTCACTGCTCCCGCTGCAAGCTCTCCACGGACGCCCGGATCACCGTCGAATCGCAGGTGGTGAGCCCTCTGATCTATTGATTTACCAGGTGGGCGGTTAGTGAATACCGGCGATTTCGCCGGTGCCAACCAGGTGCCGGGCTGGCCAGCATGGAGTCATAACCGAAGCCAAGCCGGCTTGCCGGACCGCAATCCGCGGACGGCCCCATCAACGATCAAGAAAAAGTGACCATGTATACCCTGACCCCACAGAAGCTCCTGAGGCTCCAAACCCCGGAGCACAAGCCCATCCCCCGCGAAACAGAGCGCCCGACTCCACGGAAGCGCGAACCCCTGGAGCGCTCGTCGTATGTGCGGCTCTGGTCCCTGGACCCGATCTCCGCCAGCCGGTTGCGTTAGGAAACGGCCATGCAGATCGCCGTCCTCCTCTATGAGGGGGTAACTGCACTCGACGCAGTGGGACCCTACGAGGTCCTCAGCCGGCTTCCCGGCGCTGAAACCGTCGTCGTGGCCGAGCGGATCGGGCCGGTCAGGTGCGATACGGGCGCCCTCGCCCTGATCGCCGACGCCACGCTGGCAGAGGTGCCACACCCAGACATCATCGTCGTCCCCGGCGGCCCGGGCCAGGCCCGGCAAATGCACAACGGGGCTATTCACCGCTGGCTCCGGCGCGCGGACCTGACCAGCCAGTGGACAACGTCGGTATGCACGGGATCGCTTATCCTCGCAGCCGCGGGCCTGCTGAACGGGCGCCGGGCAGCGTCCCACTGGCTCGCCCTTGAGATGCTCACACCTCTCGGAGCGATACCGGCACATGATCGGATCTGCTTCGACGGCAAATACGCCAGCGCCGCCGGGGTGTCAGCCGGCCTGGATATGGCCCTTGCCCTCGCCGCCGAAATAACCGGCCCCACTGACGCCCAAGCCATCCAGCTCCGCCTCCAATACGCGCCGCAACCACCCTTCGACGCCGGTGCACCCGGGAACGCACCCCCGCCCATCGTCGAAGCGCTGATCTCCAAATCCGCGACCATCCTGGGCATCAACAACATGGATCACACAGACAACCGCCCCGCCCTCACGAAAGGACACAGCAAATGATTGAGGCACAGAACCTGACCAAGAGGTTCGGCGACAAAACCGGCGTGGACAACGTTTCCTTTACCGTCCTCCCCAGCAGGGTCACAGGATTCCTCGGACCAAACGGGGCCGGTAAATCAACAACCATGCGCATGATTATGGGACTGGACCGCCCAAGCAGCGGCACGGTCACAGTGAACGGAAAACCCTACGCGGCACACCGCTCCCCGTTCCACGAAGTGGGAGCCCTCCTGGACGCCAAAGCCGTCCACACCAGCCGAAGCGCCTACAACCACCTCCACGCGATGGCTGCAACCCACGGCATCAGTAAACACCGGGTCCAGGAAGTCATCGAAATGACCGGCCTGTCCTCGGTGGCAAAAAAGCGCGTCGGAGGCTTCTCCCTCGGCATGGGCCAAAGGCTCGGAATAGCAGCCGCACTCCTGGGCAACCCGCAAACGCTGATCCTTGACGAACCCGTCAACGGCCTGGATCCAGAGGGTGTGCTGTGGATCCGTAACCTCACCCGGCAACTCGCTGCCGAAGGCAGAACGGTTTTCCTGTCCTCCCACCTCATGAGCGAAATGGCCCAAACGGCGGACCACCTCATTGTCATCGGCCGCGGACGCATCATCGCCGACGCCCCCATGCGGGAAGTCCTGGCGGGCAAGTCAGCACCCCGCCACCGTGTCCGCACCGACAAGCCCCAAGCACTGATGGAGCTCCTCGCCGGACGAAACACAACCATCACGATGAACGACTCAGGGGTGCTGGACATCGCCGGTCCCACCGCAGAAGAAATCGCCCATGAGGCGATGAGCCAGCAGGTAATGCTCTACGAAATCTCCCCGCTGCAGGCCTCCCTCGAAGAGGCGTACATGGAACTCACCAAGGACGAAGTCGAATACCAATCGCTGGTATCCGACGTGAAAGGACTGTAGCCATGCCAACCACTCTGGCTCCTTCGACCGGTACCCACAGCGAAAAGCGTCCCGTCACCTTCCCCCGGGTGCTCCGCTCGGAATGGATAAAGCTCAGAAGCCTTCGGTCCAGCCTGATCCTGCTCGGATGCACCATCACCGTCATGATCGCAATCGGATGGCTAGGGGCAATGGGCGTCACATCAGCCGACGAAGGCGACCCAATGGCCTCGGGGCCGGTGATACAAACCCTGCCAAGTGCCGGGTTGGTCTTCGGACAACTGACCATCGGTGCGTTGGCCGTGCTAATGATCTCTTCAGAGTTCGCCACCGGAATGATCCGTTCAACAATGATTGCAGTGCCCCGTCGTTCACCGGCCGTACTGGCAAAAGGCCTACTCATCGCGGTCGTGTCATTCCTCATCGGCACAGCTGCAGCCGCACTCACCTACTTCAGCATCCAACCCACTTTGGACGGCAAGGACATGGGGTTCGACCTCGACCAGGCTGTCACCGGAAGCATCCTCTGCACCGGCATCTACCTGGCCCTGATAGGGCTAATGGGCCTCGGCTTGGGAACCCTCCTGCGCAACAGCGCCGGCAGCATCGTCACCCTCACCACGCTGCTGCTCGTACTGCCCACTGCGCTTAGTCTGATCCCCGGGGAACTTGCAACCACCGTCTCCGAATACCTTCCCTCCAACGCCGGAGCCCAACTCACCGCAACGCAAATCGCAGAAGACGCATTCACCCAACTAGAAGGCGGCCTCGTCCTCGGAGCCTGGGCACTCATACCCTTCCTCCTCTCCCTCATCGTCATCAAACGCCGCGACGTCTGAGCCAGCACCCGCTTCTCCGCGAACACGGCTTCCAGTGATGGCCGGAACAAGAGCCGGCGTCACCCAAAGCAAGGCGCAACAGTAGGTGGGCTAAGCATAGATTCACGATTCCACTGGATTCACC
>NZ_JBNHFF010000050.1:0-17484 GCF_059089965.1 Arthrobacter sp. SPT-J7 | reverse complement strand
CAAGAAGCGCTGCCTCCGGCGACGAGTGCAAGGCGGACCAGCAGCGGGCAGCCGAGGCTGCCGTGGTCTCCACCGCCCCGGCCCACCTGCAGGAAGCCGCCGCGGACCTGGCACCGGCTGCGGCCCACCATGCCCGCAGGGTGGGGCTGAAGGAGAAGGTTGCGGGCAGCTTCACCTGGTTCACCGCCACCGTGGCCGCACTCTTCGCCGTGGCCGCGGGCGCGGGAATGGTCCTCAGCGGCACTGACGTGGGGATTGTGGCAGCACTGGAAACCGGCGGCCACCAGGCCGAGATCGGCATTGTTTTCCTGTTCTGGTGCGCCGCTTCCGTCGTGGGCGGGCTCATTTACGGTGCCATGCACCGGCCCGTCTCGCCCATTGTCCTGCTCCTCGGCATGGCAGCGCTGACCATCCCCATGGGCTTCGCCCACGACACCTGGACGCTTGCCCTGGTTGCCATCCTTCCGGGGCTCCTGTGCGCCCCGGTACTCTCGTCAGCCTCCGAGAAGGTGGCAGACCTGGTGGATGAGGCGCGGCGCGGCGAGGCGATGGGCTGGTACGGCTCCGCCCTCACCGCGGGCGTTGCGCTCGGGGCACCCCTGGCGGGCGTCTTCATCGACCAGGTGGGGCCGTCCGGGGGCTTTGTCTCGGTGGGTGCTGCAGGCGTGGTGCTGTGCCTTGTCGGGCTGGTGCTCCAGCGGCGCCGCAGAAGCAGAATCAAAGCCTAGGGCACGGGTCTTCTGTCCAGATATGCGGTCTTCTGGGACGTTAACCCTGCAGGGACAAAAATTCGAAGGGGAACAGCACGACGGCGGGCCGCCCCTCGTGAGGGATGGCCCGCCGTCGTGAACTGCTTAGGGATGCGTTACGGTGTCAGTTCACCGCGCCGGTGTACTTCTCGCCCGGACCCTTGCCCGGAGCGTCGGGGATCAGCGACTCTTCGCGGAAGGCCAGTTGAAGTGAACGCAGGCCGTCACGCAACGGACCTGCATGCTGGGAACCGATCTCCGGGGCAGCCGCGGTGACCAAACCGGCCAGGGCCGTGATCAGTTTCCGGGCTTCGTCCAGGTCCTTCAGCTCCTCGGCGTTGTCTTCGGCAGCAAGGCCGAGCTTGACGGCAGCGGCACTCATCAGGTGAACGGCTGCAGTGGTGATGACCTCGATGGCCGGCACTTCCGAAATGTCGCGGATCTGCCGGGAGACGTCGGAACCGGCGTCCGCAGGCTCGAAAACGTATGAATTACTGTCTGGGGTGCTCATACTGGTAAGCTTGACACAGACCGACTGGATGTCGTTATTTCAGAGATTGTGCCAAACGATCAAGGTTCCCACCGGCGCTTTACTGCGTTGACGGGAATTTTTTCTGTAAGATGGCATCCAGTTTGCAAGCGGAGTTCTCTCCCACCCGCGTCAGCCGCTGTTCCGCAGGATCCATGGAACGCAAGGTTGCCGGGTACTGGTTGGCATCGGAACCGGCACATGCCGGAACCTTCGTGCAGTCCCTTGAGCGGGACGCGCACAGCCAATCCTCGAGGCCTTCGATTGCTCCGGCAATTGGGGGCCTTCTCTTTTTGCCGGGATCCCACAACAACACAGGAGCTTTAACATTAGCGAGCCAAGAATCAATGAGCGTATCCGCGTCCCCGAGGTGCGGCTGGTCGGCCCTGCAGGTGAACAGGTAGGAATCGTCCGTATTGAGGATGCCCTGCGTCTGGCCGCCGAGTCCGACCTTGATCTCGTTGAAGTTGCACCTCAGGCCAAGCCTCCGGTGTGCAAGCTGATGGACTTCGGCAAGTACAAGTACGAAGCCGCGGTCAAGGCACGTGAAGCACGGAAGAACCAGACGAACACCGTTCTGAAGGAAATCCGTTTCCGCCTGAAGATTGACACCCACGACTACGAGACCAAGCGCGGGCATGCACTGCGCTTCCTCGGCGCCGGGGACAAGGTCAAGGCCATGATCCAGTTCCGTGGCCGCGAACAGCAGCGTCCGGAAATGGGCATCCGGCTTTTGCAGCGTTTCGCCGAGGACGTCGCCGAGGTCGGCGTGGTTGAATCCAGCCCGCGCATCGACGGCCGGAACATGGTCATGGTAGTTGGCCCGCTGAAGAACAAGGCTGAGGCTAAGGCTGAAGCGCGCCGCGCAACGCAGCGGGCTGAAGCCAAAGCGGAGAACGAAGCCAAGGCCTCCGGCCGTGTCGACGTTTCAGGCAGCGACCAGGCACCCTTGACGCAGTCCCTTGCGGATCTGCTTCCTGAGGGATTCACGGTCTCGACGGAACCGGAAGCAGTAGCTGAAGCTCCCGTGCAGGACGCGGCTCCCGCCGTCGAACCTGCCGAGGCTGCGGCGCCTGCGAAGGAAGATGTCCAGGAGGCTCCCGAGCAGGAGGCTGTCAAGGAAGCTCCTAAGCAGGAAGCTCCCAAGCAGGAGGCTCCCAAGCAGGAGGCTCCGAGGAAGGAAGCCCCCAAAGCTCCCGCACCTAAGGCCGCTGCCCCCGCGCCAAAGGCTGCTGCACCGGCCCCCAGGCCGGCTGCTGAGAAGCCCGAAGCTGCCAAGCCGGCAGCTGCGGCGCCGAAGCCCGCAGCAGTTCCTGCTCCGCCCAAGCCGGTGGCCAGGCCCGCTGCACCCAAGCCCGCCGCCCGCCCTGCCCCCAAGGCAGTGCCCAAGCCGGCTGGCAAGAAGACCACTTAGTCCATAGCTGCCGGAGGTCGCCCTCCGGCAGTCAGCAACCAGCACGCCGCCCCCAGGGGCAGCTGCGCGATAGAACTGCAGGCCCAGCCTGCGGACATGTAAGGAGATCGGTTCCCATGCCGAAGATGAAGACCCACAGTGGTGCTAAGAAGCGCTTCAAGCTGACCGGTAGCGGCAAGCTGCGCCGCCAGCAGGCCAACCGCCGCCACTACCTCGAGCACAAGTCCTCCAGGCTGACCCGCCGCCTCGCCGGCGACAAGATCGTCTTCAAGGGCGACGCCAAGGTCATCCGGAAGATGCTCGGCATCTAGTTTCCAAGTTCTTTGACTGACCACCACCTGGTGTAGGTCACCTACCAAAAAGCCTTCTCAGGCCGCCGGGAATTCCGGCAGTAGATGCTTGGGAGCAGAATTTTCGAAGGAGTACGCACGTGGCACGTGTGAAGAGGGCGGTCAACGCCCACAAGAAGCGCCGGGTTATCCTTGAACGGGCAAAGGGCTACCGTGGACAGCGTTCACGCCTGTACCGCAAGGCGAAAGAGCAGCTGCTGCACTCGTTTGTGTACAGCTACGGCGACCGCAAGAAGAAGAAGGGCGACTTCCGACGCCTGTGGATCCAGCGCATCAACGCTGCTTCCCGCGCCAATGGCCTCACCTACAACCGTCTTATCCAGGGCCTGAAGGCCGCTGAGGTTGAGGTTGACCGCCGTATGCTGGCCGAGCTGGCCGTCTCCGACGCCAACGCCTTCGCCGCACTGGTCCAGGTTGCCAAGGACTCGTTGCCGGCCGACACCTCCGCCAAGAAGGTCGTCGCTGCACAGTAGCTCCTGCCTTCCCTCATACGAGGGGCAGTTCAGGAACTGGTGGCCCTAGCCACTAAAGTTTCCTATATGAACGAAACCGGGCGCCCGCAGGATTTTCCACTTTCCAACCCCCGAGCAGATCGGGTCAAGGATGTGGCAAAACTCGCCGGGCGCCCGGCGCGTTTAAGGCGCGGACAGTTCCTGGCGGAGGGTCCCCAGGCAGTCCGCGAAGCGCTGAAGCTCCACCAGAAGCGCCTTGCCGGGGGTGCCCCGGGCGTGGTCACCGAGGTGTTTGCCAGCGAAGCCTGCCTGGACCGGTTTCCCGAATTCGAGGCGCTGTCAGAGGGGACGAACGCGCGGCTGGCCACAGACGAAGTCCTCGCCGCCATGGCCGACACCGTCAACCCGCAGGGCATCATCGCCGTCTGCCGTTTCCTTGACGTGGCGCTTGAGGAAGTGCTCGACGCCGGCCCGCGCCTGATTGCCGTACTGTGCCAGGTCCGCGACCCCGGTAACGCCGGAACCGTCCTGCGTGCGGCGGATTCCGCAGGAGCAGACGCCGTGATCCTCACGGGCTCCAGCGTCGACATCTACAACCCCAAAGCGGTCCGCTCCACGGCCGGATCCCTGTTCCACCTTCCGGTGGTGCTGGGGGCTGACGTCAACGAACTGGCGGCGGCTTGCCGGGTCCGGGGGATCGGGATCCTGGCTGCCGACGGGTACGGCTCCCTCAACCTTGATGCGCTGCAGGACGAGAACGCGCGGCGCCGGCTGACCGGGGACGGCGCCCCGTCAGAGTATGACCTGGAAGACCCCACTGCCTGGCTGTTCGGAAATGAAGCGCAGGGGTTGTCCCAGGAGGAGCTCGACCTCGCTGACCACAGGGTGGCCGTGCCGGTCTACGGTGCAGCAGAAAGCCTGAACCTTGGCACTGCCGCTACTGTTTGCCTCTACGCCAGTGCCCGTTCGCAGCACCTGCCGGCCGCCCTGACGGCATAGCTTTTGTCGGTAACCGGGCACATAGCGAGGGCCCCGGTTCCTCCGGAGCCCTCGCCTGTGTGAAATTTGGTGTACAAGGAACTCAGGGCGCGCGTGAGGTCTTCCCGCGCCCGGTGATGGCACCGTAGATTCCGGCGACCACCAGGCCGCCTACGATGGCGAGAATCCACGTGCCGAGATCGAAGAAGGCGAGATCGCCCCTGTTGAAGAGCATGCTGCCGATCCAGCCGCCCACAATTGCGCCCACCACGCCAAGAACCAGACTGGTGACCCAACCACCGCCTACACTGCCGGGCATTACGGCTTTAACGATGGCCCCAACGATGAGGCCGAGAATTATCCAAGCAAGAAAACCCATGTCTCCTCCTTATGGTGACCGGGATAAACCCCTCCCGATGAGCATCAAGCTAACATAGGGCCTGCTCAATGTCAGCAGGCTCAGGGACTGCCGCTGGCCGCCCTGCAATCAAGCGGTCAGTGGCCTTTTGCGCTCCAGCAAGCCGCTTATCACGGCAACGCCCAGGCCCAGGACGGCAAGGCATGCGCCAACCAGCGCGGGGGCAACATAGCCCCATCCCCAGGCGATGACCAGTCCGCCAAGGAAAGCCCCGAGGGCGTTGGCAACGTTCAGGGCGGCGTGGTTTAAGGACGACGCCAGCGACGGTGCATCCGGGGAGGCATCCAGCAGGCGGGTCTGCAGCGCGGGGACGAGCATGGAGCCCGCTGCGCCCACCACGAAGACCATCACCAGGGCTGACCAGGGCCACTGGGCGGCGATCGCGTACACCACCAGGGCCACCGCGATGGCAGGCAGCACGCTGTAGAGCGTACCCATCACGGATTTGTCGGCGATCCTGCCGCCGACGACGTTGCCGGCCACCATGCCCAGTCCGTAAAGGGCCACCACCAGCGGAATCAGCGCCGACGGGAGTCCGGCAACGTGGGTCATCGTGTGGGAGATGTAGGTGTACGTGGCAAAGAAACCGCCAAAACCCACGATGCCGATCGTGATGGCAAGCCACACCTGGAGTCGTTTTAACGCCCGCAGTTCACGGCGGATGCTGGCGTCAGGGTGGACTTCATGGAACGGAACAAACCGCCAGATCAGCACCAGGGTCAACATTCCGATAAGGCCGACCAGGATAAACAGCAGCCGCCAGCCGTAAGTCTGTCCCACCCAGGTTGCCGCCGGAACCCCGATGACGTTGGAAATGCTCAGGCCCGCCATCACCATGGAGATCGCCCAACCGCGGCGGGTGGGCGGGACGAGCGAGGCGGCGATAACGGCAGCAACACCAAAAAATGCGCCATGCGGCAGCCCGGCCGCGAATCGCGAAACCAGCATGGTTCCGTAGTCCGGGGCCAGGAAAGACGCGAGGTTGGCGACGGTAAAGAACAGCATGAGACCGAGTGCCAGGTTCTTGCGCGGAAGTTTTGCACCGACGGCGGCAAGCAGCGGTGCGCCAACCACCACCCCAAGCGCGTAGGCGGAGATGAGGTGCCCGGCTTCGGGCGTGCTGATACCCAGGCCCTGTTCCACCTCCTTGAGCAGGCCCATCATGGTGAACTCGGTGACGCCGATTCCCACCCCTCCCATCGCCAGGGCGAGGATCGCCATCGCGATCTTGGGGGAGGACGTGCTTTTTGCCGTGGGTGAGTGGAGGACGCTGCTCATGTGCCTGCTTTTCGAAGTGCTGCTGATACAAGGTTGGACTGCAGCCACGGCAGTGGGGCTGGAATGAGGCCTGGACCCCCGGGAAAACCTCCGGTGGCTTACAGGTATTCCCGGACAAGGACTGAGTGCCCGGGCCTTTCCATTGTCCCCCATAGAATAGGGCGGTGACTGGACTGATACAGGTGGTGGGCGGGGCCATAGTTGACCGCCTCCAGGAACCTTCCATGTTGCTCGTGGCGCGCCGCAGTGCGCCGGAGAAGCTGGCCGGGCTCTGGGAGTTCCCGGGTGGCAAGGTGGAACCGGGCGAAGAGCCGGAGGCAGCGCTGTGTCGAGAGCTGTCCGAGGAACTGGGCATCGGGGCGCGTCTGGGCGGGGAGCTTCAGGCCGAAGCCCGCAACGGCTGGCCGCTGAACGAACGGGCCAGTATGCGGGTCTGGTTTGCGGAAATCGTCCACGGTGAGCCCCAACCCCTCGAAGACCACGATGAGCTGCGGTGGGTGTCCCTGGACAACCGCAACGAGGTCCTGGGCCTGCCGTGGATCCCTGCTGACTTTCCCATCGTGCGTGCCCTGCTGGCGGAGCTGGCCCTACCGGCCGGAAAAGGGCGCTCCTAGAAGAGGGTTTCCTGTCCCGCCGGGCCTGAGGTGCCGGACGAGGCACCGGATGCCGCAGGACGCGATGCTGCCTTCCAAGTAGTGGGCGACGGCGAAGCGGGCTTTCCCGACGGTGTTGTTCCCGGACCCCCTTCAGTTGCCGTGGCCGGGATGATGCCTGCCGGGTACTCCGCCTCCTCCCCGCGGGGATCGTCCAGGTCCCGGTGGCTGAAGCCGGACGAATGGGAAAAGCCGTGCAGTGCCTTGAAGTAGCGGATTTTCCCGGCGAGCCAGGTGCGGTATTCCTTTGAAGCGTAGGAACCCGTTCCGTACAGGCGCCGGTAGCGGCCGGCGAGCCCGGGATGGTTGGCGGCGATCCACTTCATGAACCATTCCCTGGTGCCCGGCTTGAGGTACAGCGCACCGGCCGTTACGCCGGTGGCGCCGGCCGAAGCGAGGGAAGCGAAGAGTGAATCCAGGGCTTCGTCGCTGTCCGAGAGCCACGGCAGGATGGGCATGGCCATAACCCCGCACGGCAGCCCGGCATCCCGAAGCCGGGACACAACCTTCAGCCGTGCCCGCGGTCCGGGCGTGCCGGGCTCGACGGCTTCCGACAGCGCTTCGTCAGTCATGGCCAGCGAAATGCCGACGCCCACCGGTACCTGCGTGGCCGCGCTCTTCAGCAACGGGATGTCCCTGGCCAGCAGTGTTCCTTTCGTGAGGATGGATAGGGGAGTGCCGGAATCAGCCAGGGCGTTGATGATCCCGGGCATCAGCTGGTAACGGCCTTCGGCGCGCTGGTAGGGGTCTGTGTTGGTGCCCAGGGCCACCTGCTGGTGGGTCCAGGACGGTTTGGCCAGCTCTTTCCGAAGGACCTCGGCCGCGTTGACTTTCACAACCACCTGGCTGTCAAAGTCCAGCCCGGCGTCGAAATCAAGGTAGGTGTGGGTCTTCCTGGCGAAGCAGTAGACGCAGGCATGGCTGCAGCCGCGGTAAGGGTTGATGGTCCACTCAAAAGGCATCCGTGAACCAGCCGGAATTTTGTTGAGCACCGATTTGGCAGTGACCTCATGGAACGTGATCCCGGCGAAATCGGGTGTGGTCACAGACCTGACCAGGCCGGCGAGGGGAAGCAGCGCAGGTGGCGCGCCAGCGGCAAGAGTTTCTGCCGGCGGCGGCAATAATGCTTGGGCATCCCATCTCATGCGTTCTATTCGAATGTATGTTCGAACTTAAGTCAAGCGTTGCGCAGCCCGCGCTTTTCCACAAACGGGACTAGACACCGGCCAGGAGCTCCCATACCACGGTGATGGCCGCGCCCACTTGGTAGTCTCCCGCCTCAACGGTGAGTGATTCGACAGCAGCCGCCCGCTGCATCCGCGCCAGCGGCACCGGCTCCTGGACCGGGTTGTTGTCCGCCACCGAAACCACCCGTCCCAGTCGTGTGGAGGAAAGCTGGGCGTACTGCCGGGCGGTCCTCAAGGCGTCCAGCCACGCCGCCTCCCGCGCACGTGCACGCACCGCCGCATCGTCGCTGAATGTGAGTTCAAGGCCATTCAGGCGGACATCGTTGCCGCCCGCCCCGACGGCGTCCGAGATTGCGGGGGAGGCGGTATTGAGTGCCCGCAGCCTTACGGTGAGGGTGCTGGCTGCAATGTATCCTGTGACGCGCTGTCCTTCGCCTTCACTCCACACGAGGTCTGCGCGCACGTTAAGGCCAGTGGTGCGAATGTCGGACCCGGCAACGCCATGCCGGCGGAAGGCGGAAGAAACTGCTTCGGAGCTGGAGCCCGCCCGGGAGTAGGCGGCCTCCACCGAGTCGGCACGGCACTCCACGCCAATCGAAACCACCATCAGGTCAGGGGCAGCCTCCGCCGAACCGATACCGGTGACGCTGACGGTACCCGCGGCCTGGGCCCCACCGGAACCAGAGCCTGCGGCCTGAGCGCCGCCGGGCTGATACCCGCCAGGTCCGACGTCGTCACTTGCTGCATCGCGGCCGGGTTCCGTGTGCATCGGTCATGCCTCCGCTTCAGAGGGGCTGGGGTGCCAAGGCCGGCGCCCGGTCCCGGAAACAGGGTATCCGCCGGCCTGCAGTCCAGCATGGCGTTCGAAGACGTTGCCCGTGCCCGGATTGCCGGTACGGACCAGGGACCAGGTGGCGGCGAGGAAGTACAACGGGAGGAAAGGGATACCCAGGCACCACGCGTACTGGGAGCAGTGCTTTTCCTCGTGCCCCAGCAGCGCCGGCCGGGACAACAGGTCAGCCGCGGTGCAGCGGCACAAGACCACGTTCCCCAGGGTGAACGCGCCAGCGAACGGCAGCCGCCACCGGTATCCGGCGGCTATAAGCAGGCCACGCGGCCCGTGGCTGAGGTCCGTCCTTGCAGCGGCGGCCACGGCGAGTCCGAGGACAGTGCTGCCGTTGATGACATTGGCAACCAGCCGCAGCCGCTGCGGAACAGTCAGGGGCGGCCGAAGCCCCGCAGGCTGCCGTGGTGTCATGAGGACATGGTAGCCGGGCCGTTCAATTAGACTGGAGGGCAGTGGCCGCCGGCTCTGCCGGTATGCCCTGACCTGGTCATTGAATGAACTGAAATTTGTACGTGAATTAAGGGCATTCATCCATGACCTGCCAGTGACGGACGAGCCGCCGGGAAACCGTGCTGGCTGCCCGTTCACCGGCAGCCACGACTCGTAGCTAAGAACAGTAGATGACTGAAACTTTGCCGGGCGCCGCCATCCCGAACCCCACGGATGAAGCCGCCATCACTGCCGCTGTAGACCAGGCCACCGCCGCCATCGCCGGTGCGGCCACCCTTGACGAACTGAAGGCGGTGAGGCTCGCGCACACCGGTGAGAAGTCGCCGCTCAGCCTCGCCAACCGCGAAATCGGCAAGCTGCCCAAGGACCAGAAGGCCGTCGCCGGAAAGCTGATGGGCGCATCCCGCGGACGGGTCAACAAGGCGCTCGCGGACCGCACGGCAGAGCTGGAAGCGGAAAACGACGCACGCATCCTCCTCGAGGAGACGGTTGACGTCACCGCCGCTCCGCGCCGTCGTCGCGCCGGTGCCCGCCACCCCTTGTCCACCCTCCAGGACCGCGTCGCGGACATCTTCGTGGGCATGGGCTGGGAAATCGCGGAGGGACCGGAAGTTGAATCGGAGTGGTTCAACTTCGATGCACTGAACTTCAAGCCGGACCACCCCGCCCGCGAGATGCAGGACACCTTCTTTGTGGAGCCGCCCGAGGCCCATCTCCTGATGCGCACCCATACCTCCCCGGTGCAGGTCCGCTCCATGCTGGAACGCGAGCTGCCCATCTACGTGCTGTGCCCCGGCAAGGTGTTCCGCACCGACGAGCTGGATGCCACGCACACTCCGGTGTTCCACCAGTTTGAGGGCCTGGCCATCGACAGAAAGCTCAGCATGGCTGACCTGCGCGGCACCCTTGAGCACTTCGCACGGCAGATGTTCGGCGACGAAGCCCAGATCCGGCTGCGCCCCAACTACTTCCCGTTCACCGAACCGTCCGCGGAGCTGGACATCTGGCACCCTGGCGCCAAAGGCGGCCCGCGCTGGATCGAATGGGGCGGCTGCGGCATGGTCAACCCCAACGTGCTCCGCGCCGCCGGCATCGACCCGGACGCCTATTCAGGTTTTGCCTTCGGCATGGGCATTGAACGCACCCTTATGTTCCGCAACGAAGTGGGGGACATGCGCGACATGATCGAAGGCGATGTACGTTTCAGCGAGCACTTCGGGATGGAGATCTAACAGTGCGTATCCCACTTTCCTGGTTGCGTGAATTCGCAGAGGTACCGGCCGGAGCGACGGCCGAAGAGGTTATGACCGAGCTGGTCAAGGTCGGTTTCGAAGAAGAGGACGTCCATCGTCCCACGGACACCGTGCAGGGTCCTATCGTGGTGGGCCAGGTCCTGAGCCTGGTCAAGGAACCGCAGACCAACGGCAAGACCATCAACTGGTGCCAGGTCCGCGTTGTGCCCGAGGGGCAGGAACAGACTCTCACCGGCAAGGGCATTGATCCCTCCGGCGTGCAGGGCATCATCTGCGGGGCCCACAACTTCGTGGAGGGCGACAAGGTAGTGGTGACGCTGCCGGGCGCGGTGCTGCCGGGCAACTTTCAGATCTCCGCCCGGAAGACTTACGGCCACCTCTCGGCCGGCATGATCGCCTCGGTCCGCGAGCTGGGCATCGGCGAGGACCATGACGGTATCCTGGTGCTGTCCCGCATCGGGCTGGATCCGGAAATCGGCACTGATGCCATGGAACTCCTGGGCCTCTACGATGAAGCTGCGGAAATCAACGTCACCCCGGACCGCGGCTACGCCTTCTCCATCCGTGGTGTTGCACGCGAGTACGCCCACGCCACCGGTACCTCCTTCACCGATCCCGCTTCCCGCGTCAACGCTCCGGCTGGGCTTGCGGGCGGCTACGGCGTCAAGATCAACGACGACGCCCCCATCTACGGAAAGCCGGGCTGCGACCGGTTTGTGGCCCGCACCGTCCGCGGCGTGGATGCCACCCGGCCCACGCCACCGTGGATGAGCTCCCGCCTGCGGCTGGCCGGGATCCGGTCCATCTCCCTGCCGGTGGACATCTCCAACTACGTGATGCTGGAACTCGGCCAGCCCACGCACTGCTACGACCTCGACAAGCTGTCCGGGGACATCGTGGTGCGCCGGGCCCTGGCCGGCGAGAAGATCACCACCCTGGACGGTAAGGAACGCAGCCTCGACGCGGAAGACCTGCTCATCACAGACGATTCCGGTGCCATCGGTATCGCCGGCGTCATGGGCGGGGCCGCCACGGAGGTCAGCGACTCGACGTCGAACGTCCTCGTTGAGGCCGCGCACTTTGATGAGGTGTCCATCGCCCGGTCGCGTCGGCGCCACAAGCTCCCGTCTGAAGCATCCAAGCGTTTTGAACGGGGTGTTGACTGGCAGGTGGCCGGCATCGCCGCCCAGCGTGTGGTGGACCTCCTGGTGGAACTGGCCGGTGGCACGGCGGACGAGCCGGGAACCGACGTCGGGACCGCCCCTGACTCCGTCACGATTGAGCTTCCGGCAGCCTTTGCTGCCGCCCGGATCGGCATCGATTTCACAGAAGAGCAGATCGTCACCTCCCTTGAGGACCTTGGTGCAGCCGTGGTGAAGAACGACGGCGGCTGGAGCGTTACCGCCCCGAGCTGGCGGCATGACCTGGAAACCAAGGAGGACCTCTCCGAGGAGATTGCCCGCCTGGTGGGCTACGACCAGATCCCGGCCACGCTGCCGGTGGCGCCACCCGGGTGCGGCCTGACGCGCGCGCAGCAGCAGCGCCGACGCCTGATCCAGGCACTGGCCGATGCGGGACTCACGGAAGTCCTGTCCTACCCCTTCGTCTCCAAGGCTGCCAACGACACCTTCGGCGTGGCCGAGCAGGGTGCCGGCCGGACTGCGGTCAAGCTGGCAAACCCCATCAGCGAGGAGCAGGGCTTCCTGCGAACCTCCATCCTGCCGGGACTCATCGAAGTGGCGAAGCGCAACCACTCACGCGGTTTCCGGGACCTGGCTCTCTTCGAGTCAGGCCTGGTGTTCCTGCCGGCCGAGGGGATGGGCACAGACTCCATTCCTCCGCTCGGGGTGAAGCCTGCCGATGAGGTACTGGATGGACTGTACGACGGCGTTCCCGCCCAGCCGTTCCACCTTGCCGTGGTCCTCACGGGACACGATTCCCCTGCCGCGGCTGCCCATGCACCGCGCGTGTGGGACTGGGCAGATGCCCTGGACATCGCGCGCCTTGCCGGGGACGTCCTGGGCGTGGAGGTAGTGGCCAGCCAAGGCAGCCACCAGGCATTCCACCCCGGACGCGCGGCGAAACTGTCCCTGCGGACAGGGGAAGTGGTGGGTTACGCGGGAGAACTGCACCCCAAGCTCCTCGCCGCTTCGGACATGCCGGCGCGCTCGGTCGCCATGGAGATCAATGCCGACGCCTTGTTTGAGGCCGCGCCGGACGTGATCGTGGCGCGCCACATCTCTACATTCCCGGTGGCCACCCAGGATGTGGCGCTGGTGGTCCCTGCCGAGGTACCGGCCGATGACGTGCTGGCCGCACTCCGCGAAGGCGCCGGTGAACTGCTGGAGGACGTAGCGCTGTTCGATGTCTACGCCGGCAAGGGCATCGACGAGGGCAAGAAGTCCCTGGCCTTCGGACTCCGGTTCCGTGCAGATGACCGTACCCTCACGGCGGACGAGGCATCAGCTGCACGGGAAGGCGCGGTGGCACTGGCGGCCGAGCGCTTTGGCGCGGTCCAGCGCTAGGCCCGCAGCACCAACTCCCATGGATCCCAGGCTGGCCCTGCGGGCGGTTTACATCTCTGCGGATATTCCCCGCCCGCAGGCGGACCACCGGCCCGCCGGTGGGTTGGTTCCCCTGCAGGCAGAAACGCTCCGGGCAGCCGCGATGGAGCCTGGGGCAGCCGCGCGCTTCCTGGCCGGCAGGGCAGCACTGCGCCAATTTGCGGGCGACCTCCTTGACGTCCCTGCCGGTGAGATGACGCCGGCATACACCTGTCCGCACTGCGGGTGCGGACCCGGCCTTTCCCACGGCCGCCCGGGCTTCACCCATCACGGTCAGCCGCTGCCCCTGCTGCTGAGCATGGCCCGGACCGGCGAGTGGGTTCTGCTGGCGGGCCTTACGGCGCCGGCAGCGGGGGAGCGGCTGGGGATCGACGCCGAAGATCCTGCCCGGCTGGCCTTTGACGGCTTTGACGCCGTGGCCCTCGCGGACGAAGAAAAGCAAGCCCTTGCCGCGTTTGCGGGACCCGCCCTGCTCCGGGAACGCGCGCGGCTGTGGACTAGGAAAGAGGCCTGGCTCAAAATGACCGGCGAGGGGCTCCGGACGGATCCCCGGGAGGTGGCCGTACTGGACAAGCCGGAGCTGAAGGACCTGCCGCCTGCCGCATCCGGCCTGCCGGCGTCGCTCGTTGCTGCAGTGGCACTCGGTTGACCGGCAGCCCGCCCAGGCACGACGGCTACGCGGGCAGCGGTGGAAGGGCCGCTTCAAAGAGCCAGGGGTGGAGCACTGCTTCGGCGTCGATGCCCGCCACACGGTTTGCCATCAGCACGAAGTCTGCTGTTGAGACCGATCCATGGCGGTGGGTTCTGGTCCATTCCTGCAGCAGCGTGAAGAAGGTAGGATCCCCGCAATGCCTGCGGAGTGCGTGCAGTGCCAGTGCGCCGCGTTTGTAAACGCGGTCGTCAAACATCAGCGCCGGTCCCGGATCTCCCACCAGCAGGTCCTGTTCTGCAGCAGACAACCCCCGCCAGGCAGCCGCCGCCCGATCGTTGGCGCCCATGACGCCGGCCTCCTCAGACCAGATCCACTCTGCGTAGCAGGCGAAACCCTCATGCAGCCAGATGTCGTGCCACGCCGACAGGGTCAGGGAGTTGCCGAACCACTGGTGCGACAGCTCATGCGCAATAAGCCGCTGGGATTCCCACTCGGGGCTGAGGTGGTTCCGCCCCAGGATGGACAGTGACTGGGCTTCCAGCGGGATCTCCAAGACGTCGTCGGCCACCACCACGGTGTAACCCGGGAAGGGGTACGGGCCGAAGCGCCGGACGAAAGCCGCCATCATGTCACGCTGCCGGCCCAGTCCGTCCGCTGCCGCGTCAGCCAGTGCCGGGGGCACGGCAACGGTCTGCCCCACCCCGCCGGCAGAACCGTCGTCAAGGACCAGGACGTCATACCTGCCGATCTGCACCGTAGCCAGGTAGGTGGCCATCGGCTCTTCCTGCTCGTAGGTCCATGTCTCCCTGCTGGACCCGCGCGCATGAGCTACCAGCACGCCGTTGCAGACGGCCCGGTAGTCTGCATCCGTGGTGACCGAGATGCGGTAGCTGGCCTTGTCCCGGGGGTGGTCATTGCAAGGAAACCAGGATGGGGCGCCGTCGGGTTGTCCGGCCACCAGGACGCCGTCGGTCAGTTCCTCCCAACCCACCTCGCCCCAAAGCCCGCGGCGGGGAGCAGGATTGCCCTCGTACCGGACGTCCACAGTGAAGCTTTCACCAGGGACAAGGGCAGTGTCCAGGTGCACCACCAGTTGCTCGGCCCGCTGGGAAAAACGGCGCATCCGACGGCCGTTGAACTGCACTTTGACTGCGCGGAGCCCCACCAGGTCAAGCACAACGGCCGAAGCGGTCCGGTTCGCCACCGCGTGCAGCAGCGCCCTGCCGCTCAACCGGTTGCTGGCCAGCTTGTAATCCAGCTCCAGTCCGTAGCTCGACACGCTGTAGGCGTCAGTGCCATGGTGCGCCACATAGGGGTCGGACCGCAGGGCGGGTCCCGTCCGGTTGGAACGTCCGCGGACTGATTCTGGCGAGCTCATGACGGGGAGGGCCTCAACTAAATGCTGTTGGTGGACGGCGGTGGTGTTGCTGGTGTTGCCGGACGCTTCATTTCCCCTGTTGCAGGACCGGGCCGGCCCAAGGGCTGACGGGGTTGCCCATCCAGTAAGTTCCGGCCGGTACTGTTTCCCCGCGCATCACCAGCGACGCCGGGCCAACTGTTCCACCATGGCCGATCCTTGCCTGCGGAAGGATGACACCGTGTGGTCCCATTGTTGCGCCGTCTTCGAGCGTAACAGGGCCGATGCTCATGATGCGGTCGTGGAACAGGTGCGTCTGCACCACACAGCCCCGGTTAACCGTCGAGTTCGCGCCCAGGGAGACGAGATCCGCCTCCGGCAGCCAGTAGCTCTCACACCAGGTTCCGGAACCGATCTTGGCGCCAAGGGCACGCAGCCACCAGACAAGGGCCGGAGTGCCGGTGGCCGCGCGGGCGAACCAGGGCGCGCTGACCACCTCGATAAACGTGTCCACCACTTCGTTGCGCCAGATGAAGGAACTCCACAGGGGGTGTTCGCCGGCCTTGATCCGGCCAATAAGCAGCCATTTTGCTGCCACCGCGCTGCCGGCTGCCACCGCTCCGGCCAGGAGCATCACCAAACCGCCCAGCAAGGCAGCCACGGCATACCCGTAGCCGGACGCCAGCCAATCGAAGGCCAGCAGTACACCGGCGGCCAGTCCCACCGTCAGCACAACCGGGACGAACCGGCAGGCCTCCCAGAGGGCCCGGGAAATCTTCAGCCGGCGCGGCGGCTGGTAGGTGAGCGCGTTGTCTGACGCGATGGCGGTGCGGCGCAACCGGACCGGCGGACTTCCCAGCCAGGACGTTCCGGACTTGGCCTTCGACGGCGTGGCCGAGAGTACGGCCACCAGCGAGTTCTTCGGGACATTGCGACCCGCTCCGGTCATTCCCGAATTGCCCAGGAAAGACCGCTTGCCGATTTTGGCAGGAGCGATCCGCAACCAGCCGCCGCCGAGCTCATAGGAGGCCACCATCGTGTCATCAGCCAGGAAGGCGCCCTCTCCCACTGTCGTCATTTTCGGGAGCAGCAGCACGGTGGAAGCCTCCACGTTCTTCCCGATTTTTGCTCCCAGCAGGCGAAGCCAAACAGGTGTGAAGAGGCTGGCATAGATGGGAAACAGCAGCTCCCGGGCCAGATCCAGGACGCGTTCCGTAGCCCAGACCTGCCAACCGATCCGGCTTCGCACACGGTAGTAGCCTTCATGCAGACCCAGTCCCAGCAGGCGGGTGGTTCCCAGGACCAGCAGCAGGTTCGCCGAGAACCACGCCAGGGCGGCAAGGGGCAGGGAAGCCAGCAGGGGACCCCAGGCTTCCGCCAAGGAACTGTTGCCCCTGATGAACAGGAAGACCACCAGGCAGGCCGCCGCTGCGGAAAGGTAGGGGATCATGGCCAGCAGGGTGCTGGCCGCGGCAAAGGCAGTAAACCAGAGCCTCGACTGGAGCCCTCCGGTGGCAGGCTGCTCCGGCCAGTTCTGCTTTGCCTTGCCCCGGCGATCCGCGGGGGAACCGGCTACCAGCTGACCGGCCTTTACCTTACCCAGGACTGCTGAACCTGGCTCCACCTGCCCGCCGGCTCCAATGCTGGCACCTGGCATCAGGGTGCTTCGGGCGCCCACCGTGGCGCCTGCGCCGATGCGGATGGCTCCAATGTGCACGCTGTCCCCGTCGATCCACCATCCCGAAAGGTCCACCTCGGGTTCCACGTTGGCTCCGGTGCCCAGCGAGAGAAGCCCGGTCACGGGCGGCAGCGAGTGCAGGTGCACGTCGCTGCCGATCTTCGCGCCGAGGGCACGCGCGTAGTGGGGCACCCATGCTGCGCTGGCCAGGCTGACCGCTCCTGAAAGGTCCTGGATCTGCTCAGCCAGCCACAGCCGCAGGTGGACTTTCCCGGATCTGGGGTAGGTTCCCGGTTCAACATTCCGCAGCAGGATCCGGGCCGCTGCCACAGACAGGCCCATGCGTCCGGCAGGGCTGACGAATACCAGCCAGGACGCTCCTACCCACCACCAGGACACCGTGGCCGCACCGGTGAAACCGGCCAGCCCGGACAGCAGGTTATTGCCCGCCATGAGGTACGTCAGCCACCGCATGCCAACGAGAATGTGCAACGGCACACCCATCAGCGTCTGGAAAACCTGGGACTTGCGGGCGGTGGGCCGGACCTCCCGGACCTTGGCAGGACCGGCTGGTGTTCCCCCGGGCAGCGACTGGCGTGCCACGTCAATCAGGGCACCCACGCGGGGCGTGGCGTAGATGTCCGCCACCGTAATGGTCGGGTAACGGACCCGGAG
>NZ_JBNHFF010000049.1:0-17526 GCF_059089965.1 Arthrobacter sp. SPT-J7 | reverse complement strand
GGCTTGGGACGGGGATTTCCACCTCGCGGAGCATCTCGCGCAGCGTGCCTGTCTTTTCACCGCTGATTAGCGTGGCACTGGGTGTCACGAGGCCCGTGTCGAGATCTTCGTAGGTTATCTCTTCAAGGTGCCCATGCCGGACGCCGCCAGTCACGGCGGTCTGCACGAACCGGGTACCTATGACGTTTCCGGTTGCCAGAATTACCTCGTGGGTAATGGATGCGTTGGTGTCCTCGCTTCGGGTACTTGCAGTTGTATGCGCCGATGGCTCATGGCGGCCACCGGCCCGGGCATCCAACACGCTTAAGAGGCGTTCGTCGAGCTTTGTGTTGAAGGCCGTTGCGCCGTCGATGTACTGCCATGTTGCGGTCATGGGGGAGGTACCTGAAGTCTGTGTTTTCATGTCGACGACGGGCAGAGCGCCGATGACTCTTTTTGGCGGGGTGCTATCGGTGACGTCATGGACGGGCGATTTAGCGTTGATCGGCCCCGACTCCGGGTTTTCGAAGAATCCCAGGGTATGGGTACATCCGGAGATCACCAGACAGCACACCATCAGCAAGCCAACAAGTGGTAACCGAACGTATCTAGTCCTCATCAGTTTCCCCTAGTAAGAGGCGACGCCGCATGAATACCGTAATTACGATGCGGCCACGTTAGGCGACGACATCTCAGAACGACCGCAAGCGCGCCGTGAGTCACCAAGAGAGGGGGACCCCTAAAAACGAAGGAAAGGAAAACCTCCAAGGCAGGGCCCAGCACATGTCCGGTTGGTCGGCTAGGGTCGTTGGCGCCGGCGCTGCCTGCCGTATTCGTGCCGGGTAAGGAGTACGACCAGGGCATCGAAGATGGTCAGGGCGGCCAGGCCTGCCGTCGGCGCGACCGCAAACTGGTAAAGCTGGTAGGCAATGAAGGCGAGGAGCACCCCAATCATCCACGGGTAGGCCCAGAGCCTGTTCATCAGCAAAGCCAGTACGAGAACCACCTTTACCGCGCCGTGAGCGAGAAGGTATAGCGCCGCGTAGAACGACAAGAAGTCCTTCGGGTGCGCGGACAGCTCCGGCTGCGCGAGGCGTAAGACAAAGCGGTGAATCCGGGCAGGTTCCAAAAACAGCAGCAACAATCCGCCGGTCAGTTCCGCGAGGCCGTCGACTCCCTTGAGTCCGGCTTGCTGTTTGGTCCAGGAATTGGGCGGGCTGCTGGCAGCACCCCGGGTGTGGGAGCGGTTCCCGGCAGCCTCAGCCTAGAGGCTACCTGCACAGCCGCCGCTGGGCAGGGGTGCAGCCCTTCCCATCGGCGCAGCAGGCGCGGTGTTCCGGTCAGTCAGAACTCAGCCGCCGACCTGCGCCACCTCAACCTGCACGCCCGCGTCGCGGAACTTCTGCACCTGCGCGGGATCGGCGCCGTCGTCCGTCACCAAAGTCCAGGGGAGTGCCAGCCGCGCCCAGGCGTGGAAGGGCCGCAGCCCCAGTTTGGACGAGTCCGCCAGGACATAGACTTCCCGGCCGCGGCGTGCCATGAGCTCTTTGAGCCTGGTTTGGGCGTGGTCGGCTTCGCAGATGCCGTCTTCGGCGGTGACGGCGTCTGCGCCCAGGAACACCCGGTCAAAGCTCATCCGCTCCAGCGCCGCCTCGGCCAGCGGTCCCACAAAACTCTGCGACACGCTGCGGAGCCGGCCGCCCAGGCAGTCCACCTCGATGCCCTCGGACTCGGCAAGTTCCTGCATGGTGTTGATGCCCGGCGTGGTCACGGACAGCTTCTCGAACCCCCGCAGCTCATGGGCCAGGGCACCCGCGGTGGAACCGGCGTCGAGCAGGATGTTCTCCCCGGGGACGATCACGGACGCCGCCCAGCGGGCGATCGCGTGCTTCTGCTCGAACGCCTCGCCGGTACGCTGCCGCAGCGACGCCTCCGGGTGCGCGCCGAGGGCCATCGCCCCGCCGTAGGTGCGGGCCAGCCGGCCCTGTCCGTTCAGCAGCGCCAGGTCCCGGCGGATGGTGGACGCGGTCACCTCGAACCGGGCGGAGAGTTCCTCCACGGAGGCAAGGCCGGTGGTCACGGCAAGGTGGTAGATCTCCTCGCGCCGCGCGTTTGCGCTGAGCATTCCCGGTCTCCTTCCCGTGGCAGTGGTAACCATGCTAGTTCCGGCCCCCGCCCAGTCCCCGTAGCAACGCCTACACGGCGACGGCAGGCCGGGTGGCCATCTCCGCCGCCTGGTGCAGGGCCTCCACCATGGACCGCGAGTCGGCAATCGCCTTGCCGGCGATGTCGAAGGCGGTGCCGTGGTCCACCGACGTGCGGATCACGGGCAGACCCACCGTGATGTTCACGCCGGCCTCGATGCCCAGCACCTTCACCGGGCCGTGCCCCTGGTCGTGGTACATGGCCACCACCAGGTCGTAATCGCCCCGGCCGGCCAGGAAGAACAGCGTATCCGCCGGCAGCGGGCCCACGGCGTTGATTCCGGCAGCCTGCGCCGCCTTCACGCCCGGCTCGATCTTCTCCGCTTCCTCGCCCTGGCCGAACAGGCCGTTCTCGCCGGCGTGCGGGTTGATGGCGCACACGCCGATCTTCGGGTTCGGGATGCCCGCGCGGACCAGCGCTTCGTGGCCGCGGCGGATGGTGCGCTCCACCAAGTCCGGGTTGATCTTGCGGATGGCATCCACCAGCCCGATGTGCGTGGTCACATGGATCACCCGGATCTTGGGCGTGGAGAGCATCATGGACACTTCCTCCGTGCCCGTCAGGTGCGCCAGCAGCTCGGTGTGCCCGGGGAAGATGTGCCCGGCCGAATGCAGCGCCTCCTTGTTCAGCGGCGCCGTGCAGATGGCCTGTACCTTCCCGGCCATCGCCAGCTCGCTGGCCACCCGGATGTACTCGTACGCGGCGTGCCCCGCCACGGGGGAGAGCTGCCCCCACGCCAGGTCCTCCGGCAGCAGCGCCAGGTCAATCACATTCACCCGTCCCGGGGTGAACACCGCGTCCTCCACGTTCTCGATGCTCTGGATGTCCGCCTCGATGCCCAGGACGTCCGCGGCCTGGCGCAGGCGCAGCGCGTCGCCGATCACCACGGGCCGGCACTCGGCGTTGCTCTGCGGATCCAGCACGGCGGCCACCACCACCTCCGGACCCACCCCGGCGCCATCGCCCATGGTCACGGCCACGTAGGGGAGTTCGTTCTGCTCAGTCTTGCTCACTGCGGCGGTTGTCATTTCTGCTCCAGATCGTTCGGAAGTCTTGCTGGGAAGGGGGTTGGCGGAAACTTGCGCGGACCGGCCGCGGCGCTCCCGGATGTGTTCGTAAAGCTGTAGGAGGGCGAGGTCATCGCCGAAACTGCCGGGCTTGGTGCCCACCAGCGTCCCGTCATCGGCGCGGCTGAGCACCGCCCCGTGCTGCACGGCCGCGAGCGGCACCAGTCGTTGGAGGCCGACGGCGTCCAGGACTTCCCGCGCCGTCTCACCGCCGGTGAGGATCAGGTCTGTCTTCAGTCCCTGTGCTGCCTTGGCTGCGAAGGTGGAGAGGGCCTGCACGATGCTGGCGGCGCGTGCCGGGTCCACTTTTCCTGCGGCCAGGGTGACGGCCACGTCGGTGCCGGCGCCCAAAGCCACCCTTGCTTCCTGCAGCTGCGGTCCGTACGCACCAGTGGCGCCCGCGTACTGCGGGTGAAGCCTGATGACTTCGAAGCCACGGCCCTCCAGCTCGGTCAGCTGCGCCTGCGCAGTTTTAGACGCGGAGCCGACGACGGCGAGCACCGGCCTGGCGGTTCCTTGCGGTTTCGCGCTGGCTGCTTCAGCTTGTGCCTCAACTTGCGCATTTCGCGCAACTTGTGCAGCGAGCCGCTGGCCTACAACTCGTCGAGCCAGGACGTCCGCCGTTCCACCGGTGCCCACGAGCACGATGCGGCGGTTGCCGGACTGGAAGTCCAACCCGAGCAGGGCGTCCACTACCTGTTCCAGGTCCTGCACGATTTCGCTGTCCGCCACCACCACCACGGGCTGGTTGGAGTCAAGGAGCCCGGACAGCTTCGCGGCGAGCGAGTCCGATCGGACCTCGGCCAGGCCCAGTGTCCGTACAGAGGACGGATCCTCCGGGCGGAGGAGCGACGGAATGTCGGCCGGCGGGGCCGAAACCTCGGCCTGCCACAAATCCGTCTCCGCCAGGGGAGTACCGGCAACCAAAGGCCTGCCATTCACTACGGCACGCTGCAACTGGGGAAGTGCGCCCGCAACAACAGCATGGAAACCAAGGCTTGTCAGTGCCGAAACTTCCGCACGCACGTTCCCGCGCCACAGCGAGTCAATCTTCTTGAATGCCACCTGCGCACCGGAAGCTGCGGGACCGGAAAAGGCATCCTTCGCCAGGGCTTCGGCAGCAGATTCAGGAAGGCCACGCGAGTGTGTATCGGCGACCACCACATCGGTGAGGGGCCGTAGGAAGGAGGCATCGCCGTCGTGCATTGCTGAAGCACTGCCCGTTTCCAGCAAAACCTGTGTAGAGAGCCCATGCTGCACAAAGCAGTAACCAACCTCGGCGGCGCCGGAGAAGTCGTCGGCCTGCACAAATACGGAAGCCACGTTGCTCCTCTCGTCCGTAGTCGGCTCGAACCCGCTCAAGTGCGGGATGCTTTCAAACATTCTGACACGGTTGCGCGAATCACGCTAGAGGGGTTGCGCAAATTGCGCAGGAGTGGCAAAGTGATGGACACAACATTCGGCGCAGCCATCCGGCCGGCAGCCGTCCCCCGATCTACCGAGAGGTCAACGATGACCGTTCTTCCTCAAGGAAGTGAGATTTCCCGCCGCCGCCTGCTGCAGTTTGGCGCGGCTGCAGGGTTTCTGCTGGGCACCGGCAGCCTCGCCGGCTGCGCCGGCCCCACCGGACTGCCGGGACCCAGCACCCTGACCTTGGCCCTCAACCGTTCACTGGTCAGCCTGGACAACAAGCTCAACCAGTTTGACGCCGCCGTCACCGTCCAGCGCGCCGTCCGCCAGGGCCTCACCGCCATCGGCCCCGAAACCAAGCCCATCCTGGTCCTCGCCGAACGCTTCGAGATGTCCGGCCCCACTGAATGGACTGTCACGCTCCGCGAAGGCATCCGCTACTCGGACAACAGCCCCGTGCAGGTGGAGGACGTTGCCACCGCCCTGAAGATGTACCAGCAGGTGCAGGGCTCATTCGTGGCCGGCTTCTTCCCCGAATTCCCCGACGTGATTCCGGTGGATGACCGCACCTTCAAGATGGTGTCCCAGAAGCCCATCCCCATCCTGGACTCGCTCATGAGCATGATCCTGATTACCCCGGCCGCGCAGAACAAGCCGGAGGAACTGCAGGAAGGCGTGGGCACCGGCCCGTACGTGGTCACCAAGTTCAACCGCGGCGCGGGCACCTACAGCCTGGCCCGCAACGAGAACTACTGGGGCCCGGCCCCCGAGGTGGACAACGTGGAGGTCCGGTTCCTCCCCGAGGAATCCAGCCGCGTCATCGCCCTGCGCAGCGGCGAAGTGGACGTCATCGACTCCATCACGCCCGACTCCCGCGAACAGCTCGCCGGACTTCCCGGCGTCGAACTCCAGGAAGCCTCCAGCCTCCGCCTGAACCAGATCTTCTTCAACTTCCGCAAGCCTGCCGGACACCCGCTGGCCGATCCCCGCGTCCGCCAGGCACTCAGCATGGCCATCGACGGCGAATCGCTGGTCCGCGACGTCTTGGTGGATTCCGTCACCCAGGCTGCAGGCGTCACACCTTCCAGCCTCACCGGCTACCACAAGACCGGCGAGTACGTTTACGACCCCGAAAAGGCCAAGGCCACCCTCGCCGAGCTCGGCGTGAAGGACCTCACCCTGAAGATCATCTGGGAAACCGGCGAATTCGCCTCCGACACCTCCGTGATGGAAGCCCTGGTGGAAATGTTCGGCAACATCGGCGTGAAGGCCGAGCTGCAGCAGTTCGAACCCGGCGGTAACATCCTGGCCTGGCGCCAGGGCAAGCAGGGCGACTGGGACCTCCTGGGCAACGGCTACCCCAGCCCCACCGGGCTGGCCATCACCATGCTGCAGGGCATGTACTCCGGCACCCCCGAAAAAGAAGCCACCCGCGATACCTACCAGGGCTACGTGATCCCCGAGGTCACCGCCAAGATCCAGGCCGCCTCCGCCGAAGCGGACCCGGCCCGCCGGACCGAACTGCTGAACGAAGCACAGCAGGCAGTGTGGGACACCTGGCCCTGCGCCTGGGCGTTCGTCCCCAAGTCCGTCCTCGCCCACCGGGAGCGGGTGTCCAACATCAACCTGGCGCCCACCAACTCCTACCCCCTCGTTGATGTCCGGCTGGAGGCCTAAGCCATGACGAACTACATCCTGAAGCGCCTGGGACAGGGCCTGCTGACCGTGTTCCTCACGGTGTCCACCGTGTTCATCCTCATCCGCATGGCCCCCGGCGACCCCGCCGTCTCCTACGCCGGACCCCTGGCCACGTCCGAACAACTCGCGAAGGTGCGGGAACAGTTCGGCCTGGACCGGCCCGTGCTGGAGCAGTACTGGATCTTCCTGCAGCAGCTGATCACCGGCAATCTGGGCCAGTCCTACTCCTTCCAGGCTCCGGCCATGCAGGTGGTGGCCGAGCGGATGCCGTACACACTGACCCTCGCGACGGCGTCCATCCTGCTCACCGCCGTGGTGGCCATCCCGCTGGGCGTGTGGATGTCCCGCCGCCCGGACACCGGCAAGGAACTCGGCGTCAACGTGCTCACCATCGCCGGGCAGTCCATGCCCGACTTCTGGACCGGCATCATGCTCCTCACCGGCTTCGCGGTCCTGATCCCGATCTTCCCGGCCTCCGGCTTCGCCACCTGGGGCGGACTGGTGCTTCCCACCATCACCATCGCCATCCTGCAGATCGCCCTGATCTCCCGGATGGTCCGGCGTGAAATGACCACCAACCTGGCCGCGCCGTTCCTCACCGTGGCCCGCTCCCGCGGCGTCCGCGGCTCCGCCCTCACCTGGCGCTACGCCATGGGCAACTCCGCCATCCCCGTCTTCACCGCCCTGGGCACCCGGTTCGCCGCGATGCTCAACGGTGTGGTGGTGGTGGAAGTGGTGTTCGCCTGGCCCGGCGTCGGCTCCCTGATTGTGCGGGCCCTCGAAACCCGCGACTACCCCCTCATCCAGGCCACGGTCCTCCTCACCGCGCTGCTGGCGGTGGCTGTCCAGCTGCTCATCGACCTCGCCTACCCGCTTCTTGATCCCCGCGTTCGTCTTGGAAAGGCGGCAACAGCATGAGCCTCGACACCGCAACCCCCGCAGCGGCCAGCCAACCGGCCCGGCAGCCCAGCCCCTCAGCCGTCACCAAGGCGGACATCGCCAAGGCAGGCGCCACCCGCCGTCGAAATGCCGCCAAATGGAAGCTCATCGTGGGCACCATCTGCACCCTGCTGGTGATCATCCCCATCATCCTGGCCCAGGTGCTTCCTCTCCCGGACGCCAACTTCCAGGACCTCGGGGCCCGGCGCCTGCCGCCGCTCACCGACGGCCACCTGTTCGGCACCGACCAGCTGGGCCGTGACCTCCTGTCCCGCGTCCTGCACGGCGGCCAGGTCTCGCTGACCATCGGCCTGCTGGCCGTGCTGGTCTCCGGCGCCATCGGCATCATCCTTGGCGCGGCCGCCGGCTACTACGGCGGCTGGGTGGACACCATCGTCTCCCGCGTCCTCGAAGCCCAGATGTCCCTGCCGTTGCTCATGATGCTGCTGCTGGTGGTGGCCCTGTTCGGCCCCTCCATCCCGGTGATCACCTTCGTGATCGCCATCGCCCAGTGGCCCGAAGTTGCCCGCCTCACCCGCTCCATGGTGCTGGTGGAACGCGAAAAGCCGTACGTCTCCGCCGCCCGCATCCTGGGCCTGCACAAGATCCAGATCCTGATCCAGCACATCATTCCCAACGTCATCAAGCAGGCAACCCTGGTGGTGCTGCTCCTGCTGGCCCAGGCCGTGCTGCTCGAATCCGCTTTGTCCTTCCTGGGTGCCGGCCCGCAGCGCCCCTTCGCCACCTGGGGCCGTATCATTTCCGACGGCCAGGACTACATCACCACCTCCTGGTGGATGGTCACCCTGCCCGGTCTGGTGATCGTGCTCATGGTGGTGGGCGTGAACCTGCTGGGCGACGGCCTCCGCGACCGTCCCCGCCGCAAGAAGAAGGGTGCCTGACATGACTACACAGCCCGCTTTCAAGGAGCAGCCGCTGCTGGAGGTCCGCGACTTCCAGGTGGAGCTGATCACCGACGCCGGCATCATCCGCGCCGTTGACTCCGTCAGCTTCAGCATCCACCGGGGCGAGACGGTCACCATCATCGGTGAGTCCGGTTCCGGCAAGTCGACGACGGCGATGGGCATCCTCCGCCTGCTGCCCGAGGACCTGGCAGTACTGTCCGGCACCGTGATGATTGACGGCGTCGACATCAGCGCCGACCCCAAGGCCATCGACAAGGTGCGCGGCAAGACCCTCGCCCTGATCCCGCAGGACCCCATGACGGCGCTCAGCCCGGTGCACTCGATCGGCAGCCAGCTGTTCGAGGCCATCCGGATTGCCGGTGCCGCGTCCGCCAAGGACAAGGTCGCACTGCAGGCCCGGGCCATCCGGTTGCTTGAGCAGGTGCACATTCCCACGCCGGAGAAGCAGCTGAAGAAGTACCCGCACCAGCTCTCCGGCGGCATGCTGCAGCGTGTGCTGATCGCCATCGCCCTGGCCAGCGAGCCGCAGCTGCTGGTGGCGGATGAGCCGACGTCGGCCCTGGACGTCACCGTGCAGGGCGGCATCCTGGACCTGCTGCTGGAACTGCAGGAGCAGCGCGGCATCGGCATCCTGATGATTACTCACGATCTTGGCGTGGCGCGGCTCATCTCGGACCGCATCCACGTGATGAAGGACGGCTCGTTTGTTGAGTCCGGCGAGGTCCAGCAGATTGTTGACCACCCCGCCACTGCATACACCCGCGACCTGCTGGCCGCCGTGCCGGTGCTGGGGCCGTGGGATGAGACCCCCGCAGCCCCCGCTTCCCGCGGCGCGCACGCCGCTGCCGGCTCGTCCGCCACCGCCGGAAGCTCCGCCACCACCACTGATCCAGCCCTCACCCAGACCGGAGCAAAGCCATGACGAAGCCGTTCCTCGCCGTCGAAAACCTGGTGGTGGACTACCACGTGCCGGGCGGGACCTTCCGGGCCGTGGACGACGTCTCGTTCTCCGTGGACAAAGGCAAAACGATCGCCGTCGTGGGCGAATCCGGCTGCGGCAAGTCCACCATCGCCAAAGCGCTGATGCGGCTGGTCACCCCCACCAGCGGCCGCATCGACCTGGACGGGACGGATATCGCGTCCATGAGCGAATCCAAGCTGCGGCCCATGCGCTCCAAGTTCCAGATGGTGTTCCAGGACCCGTACGGCTCGCTGGATCCGCACATGACCGCGCAGGAGATTGTGGCCGAGCCGCTGAAGCTGCAGGGCGTCCGGTCCAAGGCGGAGCGGCACAAGGCGGCCGCCAAGCTGATCGACCAGGTGGGCCTGCCCGTCCGGTCCCTGGACAAGCACCCGGGGGAGTTCTCCGGCGGGCAGCGCCAGCGGATCGGGATTGCCCGGGCGCTCGCCTCCAAGCCTGAACTCTTGGTCTGCGACGAGGCCACCAGCGCCCTCGACGTCTCCGTGCAGGCGCAGGTGCTGCGGCTGCTGAAGTCCATCCAGGACGAAACCGGCATCACCTACGTGTTCATCTCGCACAACCTTGGCGTGGTGCAGGAAATCAGCGATAGCGTCATGGTGATGCAGAAGGGCAAGCTGGTGGAACACGGCAGCACCGCGTCCGTCCTGACCGCCCCCAAGGAGGACTACACCCGCAAACTCCGCCGCGCGGCGCTGGACCCCTCCACCATGACGGGCCTCAAGCCGCGGCACCTGGTCCGCTCCCTGGCGCTCGCCAACCAGACCAACTGACCTTACATACTGACGATCGCAACCACGAGGAACCAACGCATGAGCACGCAGCCCGAAGGCGCCCAGGTGGACGGCCTGAAACTCCCCATCTCCCGGCTGGTCCTGGGGACCATGACGTTCGGCGACACCGTTGACGAAGCCACCGCGGGGCGGATGGTGGAGGAAGCGCTCGACGCCGGCATCACCACCATCGACACCGCCAACGCCTACGTGGGCGGTGTTACCGAGGAGATGCTGGCGCGGCTTTTGAAGGGAAAGCGCGACGGCGTCATCTTGGCTTCCAAGGCCGGCATGCCGCATGCCGACGCCGGCGGGAACCCGCCGCTGTCCCCGTCGGCGTTGCGTGCCAGCGTGGAGGGGAGCCTGCGGCGGTTGGGTGTGGACAGCATTGACCTGTTCTACCTTCACCAGCCGGACCGGGCCACGCCGTTGGCCTCGACGCTGTCCACCGTGGCCGAGCTGGTGGCAGAGGGGAAGATCGGCGCGCTGGGCGTGTCCAACTTTGCCGCCTGGCAGATCGCCGACGTCATCCACACGGCACGTGAAGTGGGGGCGCCGCAACCTGTCGTCGCGCAGCAGCTGTACAACCTGGTGGCGCGCCGGCTGGAGGAGGAATACCTCGAATTCGCCGCCACCCACCACGTCCACACCATGGTCTACAACCCGCTGGGCGGAGGCCTGCTTACCGGCAAGCACAGCTTCGACGCCAAGCCCACCGAGGGCCGCTACGGCGATTCCAAGCTCGCTGCCATGTACACGCAGCGGTACTGGGATAAGCAACTGTTCGACGCAATCGGGGAACTGTCCCGTATCGCCGAGGGTGCCGGCGTCACGCTCGCCGAGCTGTCGCTGCGCTGGCTCGCCTACCGTGACGGCGTTGGCTCCATGCTGCTGGGCGGGTCCAAGGTGGAACAGCTCCGCGCCAACATCGCCGCCGTGGCCAACGGACCGCTCCCGGCCGACGTCGTGGAAGCCTGCGACGCCGTGGGCACCTCACTGCGGGGCCCCATGCCCGCCTACAACCGCTGACTTTCCCCTTACCGACTGAACCGACTTCTTTCCTGACCGACACTGACTGAAGGACCCTGATGACCTCCGAACTGGCCCTCGAATTCGCCCGCAAGATCCGCGCCCGGAAGCAGGCGGTGGGTTACTGGGCGGTGCTGGACGCGCCCGTGGCCACCGAACGCATCGGCCGGCTCGGCTACGACTACGTTGCCCTGGACGCACAGCACGGACTGCTTGGCTACTCGGGTGTGCTCAACGGGCTGATGGCTATCGATGCCGGGCACGCCGCCGTCGGCATGGTCCGGGTGGAGGCCAACGACTTCACCGCGATCGGCAAAGCCCTCGACGCCGGCGCCGTGGGCGTCATCGTCCCGCTCATCAACAACGCTGAGGACGCTGCCGCCGCGGTGGCCGCGGCCAAGTACCCGCCGCTGGGCGGCCGCTCGTATGGGCCCATGCGCTCGGCCCTGCGGATCGGGCCGAAGCCTGCCGACGCCAACGCCACCACCTTGGTGTTCGCCATGATCGAGACGCCGGAGGGGCTGGCCAACGTCAAGGAAATCTGCGCCACTCCTGGCCTGGACGGCATCTACGTGGGACCCTCCGACCTCGCCATTGCCGTGGGCGGCGCTTTCCCCGGAGATCCCGCCGTCGACGCCGAATTCAACGCCGCCCTCGAGACCATCGCAGAGGCAGCTGCCTCCGCCGGGATCGCCGCGGGCATCCACACCCCTGCCGGCACTGTTGCCAACCAGCGGCTGGCGCAGGGCTACACGTTCACCACCATCGCCTCGGACCTGACGCACCTGGAACAGATCGCCAAGTCCCACCTCGACGCCGCGCGCTCCGACGCCGCCACCACAAAGGACTGAACCATGACGAACACCACCACCGACGCGTACAGCACCATCACCCCGGACGGCCAGGTGAAGCGGGCCGACGGCGCCGACTACGCCTACCTGCCCGCCCCCACCGTGCAGAGCCACGCCGCCAACCTGCTCACCCTGCCCGACGGCCGGCTGGGCTGCGTCTGGTTCGGCGGCACCCAGGAAGGCGTGCCGGACATCTCCATCTGGTTCTCGGCGCTGGAGCCCGGCAGCAGCCAGTGGTCCGAACCGCAGCAGCTCTCCCACGACTCCACCCGCTCTGAGCAGAACCCCATCCTGTTCACCGCTTCCGGCTTGCCCGGACAAAACAGCACCCTGTGGCTGCTGTACACCGCGCAGAAGGCGGGCAACCAGGACACCGCTGAGGTCCGCCGTCGTATCTCCACGGACAGCGGCCGCACCTGGGGTGACGTTGAAACGCTGTTCCCCGCCAACGAAACCGGCGGTGTGTTCGTCCGCCAGCTGCCGGTGGTGCTGCCGTCCGGCCGCCTGATAGTGCCGATCTTCCGCTGCATCACCGTGCCGGGGGAAAAGTGGGTGGGCAACAGCGACGACAGCGCCGTGATGATTTCCGACGACGCCGGCGCCACCTGGACCGAAAACGTCCTGCCCGGCAGCCTGGGCTGCGTCCACATGAACATCCAGCCCGTGGCCGACGGCTCCCTGCTGGCCCTGTTCCGCAGCCGCTGGGCGGATTCGATCTACGAATCCCGCTCCACCGACGACGGCTCCACCTGGAGCGAGCCCGTCCCCACGGAGCTGCCCAACAACAACTCCTCCATCCAGTTCACCGCGCTCGCCGACGGCCGCCTGGCCCTGGTGTACAACCACAGCCGGGCAGAGGAGAACACGGAGCGACGGCTGTCCCTCTACGACGAAATTGACGACGACGGTCTGGCCGAGGAGCAGGGCCAGGTTGCCGAGCCGGTGCCCGGTGCTGCCGTTGGTTCCGACGGCGAAAAGCGCGCCTTCTGGGGGACACCGCGCTCACCCATGACCCTGGCCATCTCCGAGGACTCGGGCCGTTCCTGGCCCATCCGCCGGAACCTGGATGTGGGGGACGGGTACTGCCTGTCCAACAACTCCCGCGACGGGCTCAACCGCGAATACTCCTACCCGTCCATCCACCAGGGCCCGGATGGTTCATTGAACATCGCGTACACGTACTTCCGTCAGGCCATCAAGTTCGTCCGGGTTGATCCGCAGTGGGCTTACGACGGCACCACCACTCCTGGTGGGGACGAATGACCGGAGCAAAGCACGCCGTTGTCACCGGCACCAGCTCGGGGATCGGCAGGGCGATCGCTGAACGCCTGCTCGCGGATGGGTGGCGGGTGACCGGGCTCAGCCGCACCGAGTCGTCCCTGGACGGTAAGTTCGAGTGGCTGCAGGCTGATCTTTCACAACCGGAATTGCTGGACGGCGTTGTTGAGGCCATTGCGCCGGCAGACGCCCTGGTGCACGCAGCTGGCTTCCAGCGGACCGCGCCGTTGGGAGAGCTGGATCCCGCGGCCTTTGCGGGGATGTTCGCGGTGCATGTGGCAGCGGCTTCCGTCCTGGCCAACGCCCTGGTGCCGACGATGCCCGACGGCGGCAGGATCGTCCTGCTGGGCAGCCGCACCTCCACGGGGTCGCCCGGCAAGAGCCAATACGCCGCTACCAAGGCTGCACTCATGGGGCTGGGCCGGACCTGGGCGCAGGAGCTCGCGCCGCGGGGGATCACGGTAAACGTGCTCTCCCCGGGCCCGACGGACACGCCCATGCTGAACGACCCCGGCCGGGCGGCAACCCCGGTGCGCATGCCGGCCCTCGGTGCCCTGGTGGATCCGGAGGACGTCGCTGCGCTGGCCGCGTTCCTGGTGGGGCCCCACGGCAAGTCGATCACGGGCCAGAACTACGTGATTTGCGGCGGCGCCTCCCTCTAGTGCAGGAGGCGGAACAGGTGCTGGTGCAGGTTCAGGGGCAGGCGGGACAGGTGCCCGAGCCGGTATAACGGGGGTGGGACTGGCGGGCACTTGTCTGCAGATCAGCATCCAGGGCGTCAAGAGATTCGAGCGCCTCGGCAGGATCATTGGCGGCCGCTGCCTCGCTCACGCCCAGGACTTGAGCCTCCAGCTGCCGGGCGGCGTCACGCTGCAGGTCCGTCTCGACTGACCCGCAGCCGGCAAGAACAGCTGACAGCAAAAGTGCCGTAATGAAAAAGGCCGATCGCTTGTTTTCCGGTAATCAGGTCAGGTTCCCGGTACCGGGCTTTGAGTACGACTAAGCGCTGTGCCGGGCACTGGTGGATGCCGTTTCGAGTGTGCGGCGGGTGGTCAGACCAGGCTGGGCTGGCTGGTGAGGATGTAATCCAAGGCAGCCGGGCCGGTCATTCGAAGTCCGGGCCGCATGTACCGGTGGTCGTTCCCGCGCCGGTTGTGGACTCCCAGACGGGACATCGCTGCCCAAAACGACTCGCAGGGTCCGGGAGTTTGTGCCAGCAGCGCGCACCAGCTCAGGTACACCCCAAACAATTGGTCTTCCGTGAGCATGTGATCATCGAGCGTATCGGCGGCAATGCAGTCCTGAACAAAACGGGTGTAGTCCGGGGTTTCCATCTTCAAGTGCTCCTGTTCCTTGACTCTACAAAATGTGGATACGCACGCGGCGGCCTTCGGGAGCCGCAAAAAGACGCAGTACCAGGTGATTGGGAACTGCGTAATGAAGAGTTAGGGGGCCATGGCGGCGTTACCTCCGTGGTCACGGATGAGGGAAGCTGCCATGCGTTTGGCGAATACGGCTGCCTCCCGGTCTCCCTCGACCGCTGAAATGATCGAACCCTTTGTCAGGATGTGGCAGGAGCGGGCAAAAACGTCCGGTTGTTCAAGGCCAGCCTCCACGGCCAGAGCCCGGATGAAGGTCCGGACCTGCGCCAAATAATCGATTGATGCAACACCCAGTGGATGGGTGGGGCCCATTTCCAGCATCGTGCTTACGAAGGCGCAGGCCTGGAAGTCGTCCTGGCGGAACCACCCGTCCAGGACATCGAAAATAGCCAACAACCGGCCCGTAGGGCTCTCGGCCCGCCTTGCGGTTCCGGCGATAATCGCCTCAACCGTGAGGTCCCGGTGGCAGTGCTCCAAGTATGCAAGGACCAGTTCATCCTTGGAGGCGAAGTGAGCATAGAACGTCGCTTTGGCGACCCCCGCACGTGATATCAATTCAGCGATTCCGACATCGCGGATGCCCCGCTGTAAGAACAGCTCGTAGGCGGCGGCCAGGATTCGCTGCCTGGCACCACCGGAAGCCAGGGGTGGAGCAGCAGCGACGCCGTCGACGGCGGTTGGAAAGTCGTAAGTGTGTCCCATCACAAGCAGACACTACACCAAACAGACAGACCGGTCAGTCCGCCGCGTTACGAAGCTGATCCCGCACAGACGACATGGGGGCGACCTTTTGACGGCGCGGTGACTGAGCTTGGGCCAGGTTGGCGCAGGCGTTGTCTCTTCGACGCGCGATTCAGAGAGCGAATGATGTTGCGGTTATAGCTACCACGTCACATCAGACAGTCAGTGGGCTGTTGTTGGGGGAGGGGGGCGCAGATCATGTCACGTCGCTGGAAGCAGTATGCCGGTGTTACCGTCCGGCCCTGCCGTTAGCCGGCGTGGGCGGGTGTTCTGAACCAGATTGGTTGTTGCTGATCTCTTGTCTCTGGACGGCGCGGTGGTTGGAACGGGTTGCGGAGCCGGCGACGGCTGGGGGAGGCGTTCGTGGTCTCAGGGCGAAGCCTACGTCGCCGACTCCGCTTCTCACACGGTATGTTGCTTTCCTGGCAGGTGCCCGAGTAATTAGTACTCGCTTTGAGATTTCGGGGTACGTGCCCGCAGATCCGTTGATGAGGCGGTGGCGGGTTTGGGGCCCTGGGGCCAGGCGCCGGGACTGATGCCGGAATTGTCCCTCGATGAAGGGCCGGGGTTATCTATGTGCCGGTAGGATTTTTTGGTATGAGGACCATTGCAGACGAACTTGAAGCTCCTGCCGATGTTCGTACCCGCATTGTGGTGACTGCCTATGCGTTGTTTGCCCGGCGGGGTATCCGGGATGTTGGTGTTGATGAGCTGGTGAGGGCATCAGGGGTTGCCAAGGCAACGTTTTACCGGCATTTTCCGTCGAAAGACGATGTGGTGCTGGCTTTCCTGAAGCGCCGTGATGAGCTGTGGATGATGGGGTCTGTGGTCCCGGAGGCGAGGCGCAGGGCGCAGAATCCTGAGGGTCAGCTGTTGGCCATCTTCGATGTTTACGACGATTGGTTCCATGAGGATGATTTTGAAGCGTGTTCTTTCGTGAAAGTGCTGTTGGAGATGGGCGCGGACCACCCGCTGGGGCAGGCGAGTATCGAGTACCTGGGCAGGATCCGCCAGCAGGTGCAGATACTGGCTCATGAAGCTCGCTTGCTGGATCCGGAGGAGTTTGCGCTGTCCTGGCACATCCTGATGAAGGGCTCGATAATCGCCGCCGCTGAAGGGGACAAACTGGCTGGCCTACGGGCCCAGCGCATGGCACGGGCCCTGATTGCCACTCACCGGCCGTAAAGCCATGCACTGTTGGGAGCGGGAAAGCACTCACTGTGACCCGAACAGCACCTCATTGAGGCGCTGAGCTGCCGGCTCAAGGTTTTGGGGCCGGCATGAGGGTGTCCTGAAAGGTGACAGCTTCGGTTGCGTCTACAACTTCCAGAGCCGTCATGTGCGCGACGGCGGCGACTTGGCGGACAGACTTCCCGTGCATCACCGCAGTCGCGATTGCTAATTGCAGCTTCGCCGCTGCACGGTCCAGTTCACCACTGGGCGCACCCAGCCTTGCAGCTGCCTCAGCCACTGCCAGAATGTCGTTGTCATCCATTGATGTTTACCCCTGTTCCATCAAATCCGGCCGCAACCCCTGAAACGGTTGTCACCAGATTTATACAGGACAGACAGGTCTGTCCAGAGGAAGCATCAAAGTCTAGGGAAATTCAGGTTGCGAGCCCGCCGACCATCTCTGCTGCCCAATAGGAACAGCAAAGGCGCCGCTGCAAGGCGGGCCTTTTATGGCGGGCTGTCATTGCCCAGGGAGTCAGTTTTGTTGGGGTTGGGAAAAATTCCGCCGTTGAGATGGAAGCTGAGCAGTTCGGCACGGAACTTCACTTCCTCCACAAAGCGCGATACGGGCGGATTTGCGCCGGGCAGCAGTCGATGCAGCAGGCCACGTGAGGTGTCATGGACGGTCAGGCGGGTGAATCCCGCGTGGTTGGTTAAGGTAAAGGTGCGCACGAAAGTCAGCAGTCCCAGCGGCAAACGGTGAGTCCAGGTCATCTGGTGACCGGCCAAGAGGCGGACCCGGAACCGATAAGCCTTCTCACCCTGGCCGCGGACCGTAACACGGATTGTGGCCCGGTCATGAATGGAGCCGTCAATAGTGGTTATTCCAGAGCCCCACACTGGGTAGTTACCGGCATCGGTCAAAACTTCCCACACCGTGTCCGACACAGCCAGAATGAGTGCATCCGCTCCGGTTGGTTTCATACTTCCAAGGTTAACGGCTGCCTTCCATCCTGCCCGGCCTAAAGGCTGCAAACCCCTTCCGTGGTGCTCGGGCAGCATCCGTCTAGATTGTCTGTCCTTCGTGAGGCGTCAG
>NZ_JBNHFF010000048.1:0-17732 GCF_059089965.1 Arthrobacter sp. SPT-J7 | reverse complement strand
ACACGCTGTGCCCCAGATGCGGGCGGGTGTACCGTGACGCTGTCATTGAAGAGACAGGGACAGCCCCCGTCGCTCTCCGGGTGGACGTCACCAGGGGTCCCATCGCAGAGGCAATCCAAGCCCACTGGGACCTCAGCCCGTAAGGGCAGGCGCCAAGACCCACAGCAAAGGGAAGCGGACGACGGCGGGAGGCACCCGCCTTCGTCCGCTTCACTTCGGCGCCTACTGGCTGAAGGGGACCTTCTCCCAGCTCAGGACGTCGGAGTCGGAGCTGTTGCCGGCCACCGTGAACCGGACGTAGTTGGTGGCGTTGGCGGAGCCGTCGACGGTGATCCGCTGCAGGTCGTCCGCGGCGGGTTGGCCGTAGATGTCCAGCCACGGTGACCCCGCGGCCAGCGGCTGGTTCTCGGCGAAGACGTGGCTGTCGCCGTTGATGAGGTAGACCGGGTGGTCGAAGCTGTTGGTCTCCTCGATGATGGCCTGCACGATCTCGCGGAAGCCGGAGACAATTTCCGGGTTGGCCGTGGCCGCGTTGAGCAGCGACGGATCAAACATGTCGGCCTGGGTCATCAGCACCACGGCGCGGTCGTTGCGGCGTTCAGCATCGGCGAAAGTCTCGCGGATCTGGTTCAGGACGGCCTCCGTCCGGTGTTCAACTTCGGCCAACTGCTCGGGCGTGGCCGTGGTGTTGCCCAAACCGCTCCACGGCTGCAGCGAGTTGTTGCTGCCCTGGATGTTCAGCACGGAGAAGGCCACGCGGTTCTGGTTGAAGCGGACGTTTTCCGGCAACCCAAGGTTCTCCTGGGTCTTGACCGGCATGGTGGCGCCAAGGGTCTTGCCGGGCTCGTCGAAGAAGACTTCCCGCAGCTTGTCCAGCCGTTCCAGCGGGTTGTAGGCGCCGTTGTTGGTGCGGTGGCAGTCCACCCACTCGTTGTCGCCCGGCGTGAAGACCAGTGGGTGCTCGAAGGTGTCGAACTGCGTCCGGATGTTGGTGAAGTACTCGTCCGAGCAGACCGAGGAGCCGTTCTTGATGTCGCCCACGTGGGTGACGAACTTCAGTTCCTTGTCGGCGTTGATGTCCTGGATGCGGGCGGGGAACTTGGCGATTTCGGCGTCGCCGTAGGGGATGTCGCCGATGACACCGAAAGTGAACGCCTGGTTGTCGGCGGCGTTGGCTGCCGTGGCGGACTGGGACGCAAGGAGGCCGAGCGCCAGGACGGCTGCCGCCGTCGTAGTTTTCAGGGTCTTTGAAGGCATGGGTGTTTCCTGTTTCTGCTGGGAAGGGCTTAGAGCGTGCGGGCGGTGAGGAACTGCTGCAGGCCGGCGAGGTCGTCGGTGTTTATGTGGTCCACGCCGGCGTCGAAGAGCTCATTCCAGACCGCTTCGCGGGCATCGCCGGGCATGTCCGGGGTTGCCCAGAAGCGGACGCGAAGGTCGTTGGCGTGGGCCTCCGCGACGTAGGCGTGCAGCTTGGCGCGCTCGGCCTCGGGCATCGGGCCGACGCCCTGCCAGGTGAAAAGCCTGGTCCAGTTGTCGCTGACCAGCGGCATCAGGCCGGCGGGCCTGTGGGAGGTGAGGTCGGCGGAGCGGCCGTCGTACAAGCTGAAGCGCTTCCCCTGTGCCTGCATGGTAGCCAGCGGGCGGTTGCCGCTGATGACGGCGGTGACCGGGCCGGTCTTGGTGGTGCCGTTGGTGTAGCGGCTCATGATGTCGCGGTGCTCAGCGAGTTCCTGCTCGATGGCGGCGTAGGTGGCTTCGCCTTCGCTCTTGATGTCTATCAGGAGCTGCAGGCTGCCGTCCCACTTGGGGTAGACGCCGTGGCCCTGCTGGCTGCGAACCAGGTCCTGCAGCGGGTCGAGGTAAAGGCTTTCGAGCGTGACACCGGGCTGGACATCCTCCAGGTCGTGCGCCACCAGCAGCTCGCCGTCAACCAGCCAGACGTCCGCTTCGACGCTGGTGAAGCCGTGCTCCAGCGCGTCGAACAGGGGGCGGTCATGCTCATAGTCGTTGTGCGCATGCGCCTGGGCCAGCGGCTGACCGACGACGACGGGCGCCGGCTTGGTTGCCTCTGCCTGGACGGGTGCCACGGCTGTCCCCGCCAGGGAGGCGAGGACGGCGACGGCGGCAAGGGTGCTTTTCACGAACACGGAGTACTCCTGGTACCTCGGGGATGTCCGCCCGGGCGTTGGGGGCGCCGGACAGAAGGGGTGCGTGAAAAGACTGCTGGTTACGGGAGAACGTCGGAGGGCGGTGGGGTAGCCGAAAGGTTAACTGGGCGTGACAGGCGCGCCGCACATTGGGCAAAAAGAACGACGACGGGAGGCACCCGCCGTCGTCCGCTTTCCTGTTATTTGGGCTTTGGTTCCTCAGTGATCCCACTGTCACTTCTAGAACTGCCCGGCCGGGCCGCTGTCCTTGACTTCGCCACGCCAGCCGCCGGTTTCGGCACCGCGCGATTCAATGAATTCCTTGAACTTACGCATATCAGCCTTTACCTGCATCTCATCGATCTTCAGTGCCGCGCCTGCCTTTTCGGTAATGGTTTCCGGCGCCCATTCGAAATGGACTTTGACCTTCGTGTGATTGGCATCCAGCGGCGTGAACCGGACGATGCCGGCGTGGGACTTGCCGTCGGTGCTGCGCCAGGCGATCCTGTCGTCTGGCTCCTGGTCAACTATTTCAGTGTCGAATTCGCGCTGAACACCACCCACCTTGGTAACCCAGTGGTTGGTGGTGTCGGTCAGCTGGGTTACGGATTCCACGCCGGACATGAACTGCGGAAAGGATTCGAACTGGGTCCACTGGTTGTACGCGGTCCGCACCGGGACTGCGACTTCAACGGTCTCTTCAACGTGTTCCATCTGCTTCCTCCTCATGACGGACGGCCGCAACGGCGGACCGGCAGAGCTTGCCATCCTGCCAGTCAGGCAGCCGCCACCTCTGCACGATAAGTCCGGTTGCTGACTGTGTCCAGACCTTCGGAATCCCCGGAACGGCGCCACCTCTGGTCCCATTTGTGGTGACACTCAGGGCGACCGGGAGGCTGAAGATCCGGCGGACGACGGCGGGAGGCGTCCGCCGTCGTCCGCTTCCGTTTGGTGCCCACTGGCGGCACCAGCCGGTAGATTTAAGCCCGATGATTTCCATTGACCGGGACGACCCCGCACGCGGCGACGTCCATCAGCTCCTCAGCGAACACCTGGCGGACATGTACGCCACTTCACCGGCGGAAAGCGTCCACGCACTGGACCACTCCGCACTGTCCGTGCCGTCAATTACGTTCTGGACGGCCCGTGAGGACGGTGGCCTGCTGGGGTGCGGCGCACTCAAGCTCCTTTACTCCCCGTCCGGATTGGCGATGCACGGTGAGATCAAGTCCATGCGCACCACGGCAAGCGCACGGGGACGGGGCGTAGCCACCCTGATGCTCCGGCACATCCTCGACGACGCCCGCGCCCGGAACCTCAAGCACCTTTACCTTGAGACCGGAACCGAAGAATACTTTGCTCCCGCGCGGCGCCTCTACACCCGGAACGGCTTCACCGAGTGCCCGCCGTTTGCCGACTACGCCCTGGATCCCAACAGCGTTTTCATGGAGCTGCGCCTGTAGGGACCCTCCAACGGATACCGCGCGCGGCCGGGAGCTTCAGGGGCGCAAGCACAGCCCGGAGGGTCAGGCCGCGAGGCGCGTCAGGCAGCCCGGAGAGTCAGGCCGCGAGGCGCGTCAAAATGGCCTGTTCCAAGGGGCTAACGCCCGATGGGCCGACGGTGGTGGGAAGGCAGCCAGGTGGCCAGACTGGTGGTTCCCGGTCCGGATGCTCGGCTGGATAGTATCGGCCGGTCGGTGAAATCCAGCCAGGTGGTTGATCCTTAGTTGCCCGGATTGGTGTCCATGCCGACCGGTGTTTGAGACGGTGGTGTTTTGGGCACGCCTGTCCGAGATTGCTGATCCCGGTGGTCCCACCGTGCTGCCAGGCGGTGAGATGGTCCCCTTCGTTGTCCAGGCTGTGGTTGCTGCAGCCCGGAAAGGTGCATCTGCCGTCCCGCATCTTAAGCCACCGCTTCAGCGTTTCCGGGAGCCGGTAGCTGGTGCGACCGATTTCCAGGGGCGCCCCGTCGCGCGGGTCGATCAGGACGCGGTAAAACGAGCCGGCACCATTGGCGACGAGCCTGCGCGCCATCGACGGCGGGACCGGACCCAGCCCATCGACGTGGGCGGGTTCGTCGGTAAGTCCAAGGAGGGAGAAAACCGGGACGGTGACGAGTACATCAGCCTTAGGAGAGGGTACATCTCCGGCGTTCTGGTTCGCGCTGCCCAGCAGCAGCCCTGCGGCGATGTCGGCGCGCAAGTGGGTGAGGTTGCGTGACTCGTGCGGGCCCTGAAGACCGCGGGCGAGAGCGGTCGTTTTGTTCCAGATGGCCAGGGCTGTGTCTCCGGGAAGGTAGAGCGATAGCCAGGCCATGGCGTCCCGGTCCGGGGCGTACTCCATCCGCCGGTCCTCCATCTTGTCCTCATGGCGTTTTTCAAGGGACTCGGGGTGGTGCCGTTCACGCCAGGCCCGGACCTTCCGGCGGAACCGGGCGGGCACCAGCTCTCCGGGCGCGGCACCGCGGGCCGGGTTGGGTGCTTCCGGGTGAAGAAGTGTGCCTCCAAAGCGGAGGCTGCTGCGGGCGTAAGGCCGGTAGTTTCATCAACCACGATGCGGGCGTGCTGCCAGGCGATAGTGCCGTTCTGCAGCGCATCAAGTGCCGCCGGCAATGACGTGGTCAGCGCGTGGGCTTCCCCGAGGAGGGCGGATGCGGCGCGTTGTCCGATCGTGAGCACGCACGCGACTTCCGCCACCAGGCTTATCTCCCGCGCCGACGCCTCATACGCGCTGGCCGCCGGGCCCTCCATTCCCGCGGTGGCTTCCGCGTAGGCGGCTACCAGCCGGACCTTCGCCGCCGCCGTCGCGGCCTCAACGCGTGCCAGCACCCCTAACCCGTCCAAGCATGCCTCGGAAAAATCTTGCAGCGGATCAGTATCAGCATCGGCCTCGGGAACGCGGTTATGCCCATCCAGGGCGGCCGGCGGGCAGGCAACAATACCGGCAAGCTCATCAACAAGCCCGGCCACCGCCGCGACGGCAGCCGCCAACGCGGCCCTGCCTTGCGTATCGACAACCACGCCGGTTTCCATAACCAAAGCATGGCAGGGGGGTAAGACATTCCAGGAAGTCCTGTTGTACTGAGTGGTGCGGACAGCCGCTACGGTGGGACCGCTGCGCAATGGGCACCTTGGCGAGATCCTGAGGGGCCATGCGGCGGTTTCCAACCACCGTCGCAACAGGCTCATTAATACGCTACAGCTTCCCCTGTTTATCCTTGGACGGTGACTCTCATGACAGCTGTTCTTTCCTTTGCGCTTGTTGCCGGACTTCTGACACTGGTCCCCGGCCTGGACACGGCATTGGTCCTGAGGTCATCCATTTCCAAGTCGCGAGGCTTCGCCTTCGCCACAGCGCTGGGCATCAGCACCGGTGCGATGATCTGGGGCATAGCCGCAGCTGTCGGGGTATCGGCACTGCTGGCAGCTTCGGAGTTCGCCTACCGTGTGCTCACACTCGCCGGAGCGGCCTACATGGTGTGGCTGGGAGCGTCCCTCCTGTGGAAGAGCCTGCGTAAAGACAAAGTCCCTGCCACACCGGGAGGTGAAGCAGCTGAACTCTCCTCCGGAAAAAATGAGCTGTTCAAGGGCTGGCTGACCGGTACAGGAACCAACCTGCTCAATCCCAAGGTGGGTGTCTTCTACATCGCCACCATTCCCCAGTTCATCCCCGCAGGCGCCTCACCCCTGCTGATGGGCGTGCTGCTCGCCGGCGTCCACTGCCTGCTGTCCATGGTCTGGTTCACGTTGTTGATCTTTGGCACAGGCTACGCTGCCCGCTGGCTCAAAGACGCCCGAAGCATCCGCATCATCGACAGCATCACCGGAACCGTCCTCGTGGGTTTCGGCGTGAAACTGGCCCTCGAACCCGCCCATTAGATTCCTTGCTGGGACAGTGGCGATGCCGGCAATCAGGCCGGCTCCTGCTGGGTTGATGTGCCAGGTGCGGGTGGTGCCCCGTCCTCCCTCGCCTTTGACAGCGTGAATATCCCATAGCGCATCGCGCCTGTGCGGTAGGCCAGGATCAGGCGGGGAATGCTCAGCACGAAGATGCGATTGCGTGCGCCAAGGGCGAGGCGACGGGTCTCGCGATCCACGAGCAAGGCCTTCACAAGTCGGCGGGCGCAGATGGTCCATGTACGGGCGACGCGGGGGCTGACATCCTCGTAGCCATCGATCGAGAACCCTGCCGCCCTTGCCATCGCCTCATACTCCTCGCGCGTGCCCATCGAGGGCAGGCGCCCTTCCCGGCAGATCGGCTCCAGCAGGTGGCGAAGCTTCCAGCCGCTGGCATCAGTCTCGGCGAGCCACGCACAGACGACAAAGCGTCCTCCAGGCGACAGTATGCGGTGCGCCTCGGCGAAGAACCTGGGCTTGTCGACCATGTGCTCGCTCGACTCGATCGCCCATGCGGCATTGGCGGAGGCATCGGGCAGCCCGTTGATGAGCCAGTCGCGGAGCTGGATGTCCACGTCGGGTGCGGGATGCGCGGCGGCATAGTCGGCCTGCTCGGCGGAAATCGTGAAACCGGTGACACTGACCCTGCGTGTCACCGCGAGCTGCCTTGCGGTGGCGCCATAGCCGCAACCGATGTCAACGCACGCCTCGCCGGGCATAAGGCGCAGCCGCTCGCCGACCGTGTCGACGAGCGCCTCGACGGACTCTGCGGGCGTCTCGCGACCCGTGGCCCATAGCCCGTGATGGACATGGTCACCCCACACCCGGCGATAAACGGGATCGAGCTCGTCGTAGTGATCCGCGACGGCCACGGCGTTCTGGGAAGTATTGGGGACGATCACGCCCATCACGTTATAACGCTGATCCATGCCACCGGAAGGGAACGAAGAGGACGACGGCGCGACCTCCCGCCGTCGTCCCCTTTGTTTTGTGCGGCGCGCCTGCCAACTGACATGAAGCCTGACGTCACATAACGCGACGGCCTCCGGATCCGGACAGGCAACGCCCTACCCTTAACAGGTGACTTTGACTAAGATGCGCACCGCCGCCGCGAGCTCCCTCGCCGCCGCCGGTCTCCTGTTTTCCCTCGCCGCCTGTTCGGCGCCAGCCACCCAGCCAGCTGCCTCTGAACCCGCTTCCACGGCAGCGGCTTCAACCAGCGCCGCTTCATCCACCGCTGCCTCCGAGCCCTGCGACGGGGTGAAGGTCATCGTCGACTCGGGCGCCCTGAAGCAGGCCGCCGCTGACAAGAACGTATGCGTGCCGGTGGACGCACCCACACCCGCAACCACAGTACTTGGCGAGGCCGGTGTCCAGACCGAAGGCACCACGCAGTACCCGAACGACATTGTGTGCCGTGTTAACGGAGTGCCCGCAGCGGACTTCGACATCGTCCATAAGGGCGGCACCTACCGCGAAGAATGCAGCGCCATGCCTGCCGCCTTCGCCTACTGGTCGCTCTGGATCAAGTCGGACGGCGGTCCTTGGGACTACGCCCAGGAGGGCGTCTCTACCCTGCAGGTGAGCCCGGGCCAGAGCCTGGAACTGCTCTTCACAGTCGACGGCGAACCGGCCGCACCTGCGGCATGACCTTCCGACCCGCGCCGTTGCGCGCCGGCGCTGCACTCGCCGTCGTGTTCATCGCGGCGCGGGTCATCTACCGGTGCCTCTTCAACGGCGCGGGCACCGGCGGCCCGGTCCTGCTGGACCTGCCGCCGATGCGGTTGCCTGCCCCATATGCCCATGTGGTTTTCCTGGGCCCGGTCACTGGACAGGGCCTGTGGGAGGCGGTCCTGTCTGCCCTGCCGATTGCCGGGATGATCCTCGGGTTCGGCGTACTCAACGCCTTCGTAGACGTGGCCCACGGCTTCGTGCACCTGGCCCGCCGCGGCCCCATGCAGGGCCTAGCCCGGACACTCGTGGTGGCGTGGGCGGCACTTCCAGCCCTTTCCGACGCCGTTGCCTCCGTGCGCCTGGCCTTCCGATTGCGGAGCGAACGGTTCGGACCCCGTGCCCTGGTGCCCATACTTGAGCGCACCCTTGAGCACGCCGGCCGGGTTGCCGCGGCCCTGGAGCTGCGCGGCTTCGGGAGCCGGGCGGAACACCGCCTCAGGAACGACGACGACGGCCCGCTTCTGGTGAGGGACGCCGAGTTCCGCATTGGTGACGCGCAGATCAGCGTCCCGGACTTCACGCCGGACAGCGGCTCAATCACGGTCATCACCGGGCCGACGGGCTCCGGCAAATCCACCATCCTGCGGGGCATCGCCGGCCTCCTCTCACACGTTGACGGCGGAGAAGTTTCCGGGACCGTGCGCGTCGCCGGAATGGACCGTGCCGGCACGCCGCCGCGCGATACCGCCAGCCTCATCGGCGTCGTCCTGCAGAATCCGCGTGCCGCCTTCGCCAGCACGCGGGTCCGGGACGAGATCGCCCTCGCCCTTGAGCTGCGCGGCATGGCATCCGCGACTACCAAGGCACGGGTGCTGGAGGTCGCGGAAAGTATCGGCGTCTCGGCACTCTTGGACCGGAACGTCAGCACCCTCTCGGCGGGTGAGGCAACCCTCGTGGCCATTGCCGCCGCCGTCGTAGATCAGCCGGCCCTGCTCCTGGTGGATGAGCCACTGGCCGACCTCGACGCCACAGCGCGCCAACACGTCATCACCGTCCTTCACGCCCTCGCCCGCGACACCGGCGTTTGCGTCATCGTGGCCGAGCACCGGGCGCAAGCGCTGGTACCCGTTGCGGACTCGTGGTGGACCATCAACGACGGCTACCTGATCCCGGGTGCCGCACCGTCGCCTTCTGCTCCTGTCGAGGCTTATATGCCGCTGATGGAGCGGCTGGACGCGGCGCCGGTGCTGACGGCGACTAACCTCGCTGTGCACCGCAAGGGCAAGCCGCTGGTGCGCGAGGCGTCGCTGACCCTGCACCGCGGTGACGTGGTGGCCCTTGTGGGGCCTAATGGGGCTGGGAAGTCCTCCCTCCTGGTGGCGCTTGCCCTTGGTGAGGGCACGCTGGACAAAGGAGCAGCCGGTGCACGAACGGCCGACGGCGCCACGGGCGGTGTAAGAACGGTCGACGGCGGTCGGATTGCCCTTGTACCGGACGCCTCGGACGACCTCTTTACCCGGGATACGGTCGCAGGCGAGCTGCGCGCGGCGGAGCGCCGCGTTGCGGGCAAAAAGAACAGCGGGCAGGCTGCACCCGGCTTTGCGGCGTCACACCTCGCCCGCCTTCGGGGAGGCGTCACGATACCCATCGGACACGAGCATCCCCGCGACCTCTCTGCCGGTGAGCGCAGGATCCTCGCCATCGCGCTGCAGACCATGGACGATCCCTCGGTACTCCTGATCGATGAGCCCACCCGCGGACTCGATCCCACGGCTCGCACGGCAGTCGCGGCTGCGCTACGGGCAGCAGCGGATGCCGGAACGGCGGTCCTGATCGCCACCCATGACCACGACTTTGCCAACAGCCTCGGCGCCCGGATCCTGCCGATGCGTGACGGCGTCGCGCCCTCTTACGTGCCGGCAGAAGAAGCCAAACCATTCCTCCCGCTCCCCCGGCAGTCAGTCACGGGACCAAAACCGGGAATCATCAAGTCAGACACCCGCAGCGTGGAACGAAAGACCCGCATCCGGATGCCGCGGGGCGTCGAACTCGCCGTCCTCGCAGCCGCAAACCTCCTGGCCCTCGCCGCCTTCTGCTGGCCGCTGCTCGCCGCGGCCCTCCCCCAAGATGCCGCCGCCGCTCTCCCCTACGTTGCCCTGGCCATCGCCCCCGTGGCCGTGGTCGCCGTCGCGGTCTCCCTCGACGGATCGGTCCGCTCGGCGCACACCGTGGCGCTGCTCGGCGTCCTGGCAGCCGTAGGCTCGGCGGTGCGGGTGGCGAGCACCGGCGTCGGGGGCGTGGAAGCTGTCTTTATCCTGCTGATCCTGGCCGGCCGGGCGTTCGGTCCCCGTTTCGGCCTGCTCCTCGGTGCCGCCACCATCGCCGTCTCCAGCGTGTTGTGGGGCGGCATCGGGCCGTGGACTCCGTTCCAGATGTTTGCCTGCGCATGGGTGGGCGCCGGGGCGGGTCTGCTCCCCCGCCATGTCCGGGGCAAGGCCGAACTCTGGATGCTATGCGGCTACGGCGTCCTGGCGTCCTACCTGTTTGGCCTGCTGCTCAATCTGTGGTTCTGGCCATTCGCGGTGGGCACGGGCACCGGCATCTCCTACGTCCCCGGCGCACCGTTGGCCACCAACCTCAGCAGCTTCCTGCTTTACTCACTACTGACGTCGACGGCGGGCTGGGACACCCTGCGTGCTGTCACCACAATCATCGGAATCGTTGTGGTGGGGCGGGCCATTCTCGCCGCGCTCCGGCGGGTAAAGCCGGTTTCCAGCGCGGTTCATGGCGGCAGCGGTCATGACGCACCAGGGCAGGAAACAAGGGACCGCGTTCACATCAGAGTCTGAGGCAGCGGAACCTCCAGTCGCTACTCGCAGACCTCCATCTCGGGGTGGTTCTCTGTGACCCATTTAGCCATCCGCTGGCCCCGTTTCGCGATGAACTCAAGTACCTGCTCCCGGTACTCCACGTACTCTTCGGTTGTGGCCGGTGTCCCTGGTCGCGTGAAGTTGTCGAACGGCAGGAAGAACCGTACCTCGTTGTAATCTGGCGTCACCAGGTCCTGGAAGTGGAAGAAGTCCACAAAACACCTGAACCCTTCCTCCCGCTGCCCGAAGAGCGCGAAGAAGTCCGCGTAGGCGTTGATGACATCGGCAAGTGGGCTCTCCGGTTCTCCTGCGTAGTGGCGCCGTATGCACTCGAGGGTCAGGTCGATCCGGTCAGAGATCAGCGATCTTGTCCCTCGTGCCTGGTTTATGGTGGGTCGGTCCTTCTTCCTCACGGGCCAAATCATCGCGCTGCCGGTGGTGTAGGGCGGGTTGAGATAGCGGGCCCGCTGCTCGTCGTTGAGCCCAGCGATGGCCTCGACCAGAGCCTTTGGACGCATCCATGTGGTGTAGGAGGCGGTGATGGCGTCGCTGCCGTAGCAATGCCTCGCCCCGGAGGAATCAGTGAAGATGAGGTACTCGTTGGAACGGGTCGAGGAGGCGTTTGGGGCAAAAACATCGCCGGAGCAAAGTTTTTTCGTCCACAGCAGTTCGTGGTCCGCCCGGAGCCTCACGCTGTTCGCGTCCGGGTCGCCAAGCTCTTGGGTGACTGCGTTACCCCGCTTGGCCTTCCGAGACTCGTCGGTCTTGTAGTCGAATGAGGTATCGAAAACGCGCATGGTGGCAGTGTATGCGCAGGTCAAGCCATTTTTGTGGTCCCAGGCCCAACTCACGCCTTGAAGTACTTCGCCTCCGGGTGGTCTTGACGAGGACTTTGGCTCCGAGGAACATCAGAGGTGCCGGTGCAGCTGGCCGTCCCCCAGAAGTAGTAGAGATGGGACCGAATGCGGACTGCTTTCACCCCAGAACAAGCCCCGACAGCGCCCGCCCCCGCTCCCGGTCTGGAGAAGTACACGGAGGATGTGATCGCTCTTGAAGCCCCGTCGGTCCACATCCACATGACCTCGCGGCTGGGGGAATGGTCAAAGCAAGAACTGTCAACGAGGAAGGTATGACGATGCAGACCCAACACTTCTCAACAATGATCAATGCACCAAAGGAAAAAGTTTGGCACGCGATGCTTGACGATGAGACGTACCGCGAGTGGACATCGGCCTTCAGCGAAGGTTCCTACTTTGAAGGCGCCTGGGAAGAGGGCTCGAAGATGCTTTTTCTTGGACCTGATCCTGAAACGGGTGAAACAGGTGGCATGGTCAGCAGGATCGCAAAATGCCGACCCTTTGAGTTTGTCTCCATTGAACACCTGGGGATCATGAACAATGGGGTCGAAGATACAACGAGCGACGAAGCACGAAAATGGGCGCCAGCGTATGAAAATTACACGTTTACAGAAAAAAATGGCATGACTGAGCTCGTTGTTGACAGCGATACCGATGAAGAACAGGCGGCTGAGTTCGAAAAAATGTGGCAGGTTGGCTTGCAGCGACTAAAGGAGATTGCTGAGCGGACCTAGTCGGGGACGAATACGCGGAAGCTGATTGTCCCGCCACAACTCACACCTTGAAGTACTTCGCCTCCGGGTGGTGGAACACGAACGCGTCGGTGGACTGTTCGGGGTGCAGCATCAGCTCATCGCTCAGGACCACGCCCATCCGCTCGGGTTTCAGCAGCTCCGTCACCTTGCGGCGGTCCTCCATGTCCGGGCACGCGGGGTAGCCGAGCGAGAAGCGGGCACCGCGGTAGTCGAGCTTGAAATACCCTGCCGTGTCCTTCGGCTCCTCGGCCGCGAAGCCCAGCTCCTTGCGGATGCGGGCATGCCAGAACTCCGCCAGCGCCTCGGTGAGCTGCATGACCAAGCCGTTGAGCTCGTAGTAGTCGCGGTACTGGTTGGCGGCGAACATCTTCGACGTGAACTCCTCGATCTTCGAGCCGGCGGTGACCAGCTGCACCGGCAACACGTCGACCTGCCCGGATTCCCGGGACTTTACGAAGTCGGCCAGGCACAGGTGCCGGTCGCGGCGCTGGCGCGGAAAGTCGAAGCGCAGCCTGTCGGTGCCGATGGGACCGCCTGAACCACCGTCGGGGGCGAGCAGGCCCGCGGTGCCAAGGACGCCGTCGCGGTCCTCCCCGTGGTGCAGCACCACCACCTGTTCCCCTTCGGAGACCACCGGGAAGAAGCCGTAGGCGACCGATGCGTCGAGCATTCCCTCGCCGAGGATGCGGTCCAGCCAGTAGCGCAGGCGCGGCCGGCCCTCGCGTTCCACCAGTTCCTCGTAGGAGGCGCCGTCCTCGCCGCGGCCGGGCTTGAGCCCCCACTGCCCCATGAAGGTGGCGCGCTCGTCGAGGAACGCCGAATAGTCGTGGAGCGAGACGCCGCGCACGATGCGCGTGCCCCAGAACGGCGGCGCAGGCACGGGGTTGTCGGCGGCGACGTCGGAACGGCCGGGCATCGCTTCCGGCTCGGTCACCGTGAACTTCGCACCGCCCTTGTGGATGCGCTTCTTCAGCGGCGGCAGGCCGACGTCGTCCGGGGACTCGCCGCGCGCGACGCGCACCAGCGGCTCCATAAGGGACAGACCCTCGAAGGCGTCCTTGGCGTACCGGACCACACCGTCAAACTGCTCGGCCAGGTCCTGCTCCACGTAGGCGCGGGTCAGGGCTGCACCGCCGAGGATGACAGGCCACTTCTTCGCCAAGCCGCGGGACTGCAGCTCCGCGAGGTTCTCCTTCATCACCACGGTGGATTTCACCAGCAGCCCGGACATGCCGATCACGTCCGCGTTGTGCTCCTCGGCCGCGGCCATGATCTCGGCGATGCCCTGCTTGATGCCGATGTTGACCACTTTGTAGCCGTTGTTGGTGAGGATGATGTCCACCAGGTTCTTGCCGATGTCGTGCACATCGCCGCGCACGGTGGCGATCACCATGGTGCCCTTGCCGGAGGAATCCGACTTCTCCATGTGCGGCTCGAGCAGGGCCACCGCATTCTTCATCACCTCGGCGGACTGCAGCACGAACGGCAGCTGCATCTCGCCGGCGCCGAAGCGCTCACCCACCACCTTCATGCCCTCGAGCAGGTGGTCGTTGATGATGCCCAGCGGGGTCATGCCCTCGCTGCGGGCCAGGTCGAGGTCCGCTTCAAGGCCCTTGCCTTCTCCGTCAATGATGCGCCGTTCCAGGCGCGCGCCGGTGGGCAGCGCCGCGAGTTCGGCGGCGCGCTGATCCTTGAGCGCTGCGGTGTCGACGCCGGCAAACATGTCCAGCATGATGGCCAGCGGATCGTAGGTGGTGTTGCCGTCGGCGTCATATTCGCGGCGGTCCCAGACGAGGTCCAGGGCCACCTTGCGCTGCTCCTCCGGCAGTGAGGCGAGCGGGACGATCTTGGCGGCGTCGATGATCCCGCTGGTCAGGCCCGCCTGCACGGCCTCGTGCAGGAAAACGGAGTTCAGGACGACTCGCGCTGCCGGGTTGAGGCCGAAGGACACGTTGGAGACGCCGAGCGTGGTGTTGATGCCGGGGTACTTCGCGGTGATCTGGCGGATGGCCTCGATGGTTTCGATGCCGTCCCGGCGGGTCTCTTCCTGGCCGGTGGCGACGGGGAAGGTCAGGCAGTCGACGATGATGTCCTCGACGCGCATCCCCCATTCGCCCACCAGGGCGTCGACGAGGCGCGAGGCGATGGCCACCTTGCCCTCGGTGGTGCGGGCCTGGCCCTCTTCGTTAATGGTCAGGGCGATCACGGCGGTGCCGTGTTCCTTCACGAGCGGCATGATGCGCGCGAAGCGGCTGTCCGGACCGTCGCCGTCCTCATAATTGACTGAGTTGACCACCGGGCGGCCGCCGATGTGTTCGAGCCCGGCCTGAAGTACGGCCGGTTCGGTGGAGTCCATGACCAGCGGGAGTGTGGAGGCCGACGCGAAACGGGAGACGATCTCCTTCATGTCGGCCACGCCGTCGCGCCCCACGTAGTCGATGCAGACGTCCAGCAGGTGGGCGCCGACGCGGATCTGCTCGCGGGCGATGTCGACGCAGTCGTCCCAGCGCTCTTCGAGCATCGCCTGGCGGAACGCCTTGGAACCGTTCGCGTTGGTGCGCTCACCGATGGCGAGGTAGGAGGCGTCCTGGTCGAAATTCACGTGCTGGTAGAGGGACGCGACGCCGGCTTCCCGTTCGGTGGGGACGCGGGCGGGGCTGTTATCGCTCTTGGCGACTGTTCCGCTGGTGCGGAAGGGCGCAAGACGTTCGACGACGGCGGCCATGTGCTCCGGCGTCGTACCGCAGCAGCCGCCCACGAGGCCCAGTCCGAATTCGCGGACGAACTGCTCGTGCGCGGTGGCGAGTTCGGTGGGTGAGAGGGGGTAGTGCGCGCCGTTGGCGCCAAGGACGGGCAGGCCGGCGTTGGGCATGCAGGCGATGGCGACGGAGGACTGCTTGGAGAGGTGGCGCAGGTGCTCGCTCATCTCGTCCGGGCCGGTGGCGCAGTTCAGGCCGATGGCGTCCACGCCGAGCGGCTCGAGCGCGGTAAGCGCGGCCCCGATTTCGGAGCCCATCAGCATGGTTCCGGTGGTTTCGACGGTCACCTCGATGAAGATGGGGAGACGGATGCCGCGGGTAACGATGGCCTGCTTGCAGCCGTTGACCGCGGCTTTGGTCTGCAGGAGGTCCTGGCTGGTTTCGATGAGGAAGGCGTCCGCTCCCCCGTCGATGAGGCCCTCGGCCTGCAGGGCGAAGGTCTGCTTGAGGTAGTCGTAGCTGGTGTGGCCAAGGCTAGGGAGCTTGGTGCCCGGGCCCATGGAGCCCAGGACCCAGCGCATCCGTCCGTCTGTTTTTTCTGCCGCTTCTGCGCGGTCTCGGGCGATCTCGGCACCCTTGCGGGCGAGCTCCTCGATGCGGTCGTCGATGCCGTAATCGGAGAGGTTGGACCAGTTGGCGCCGAAGGTGTTGGTTTCGACCGCGTCGATACCGACGGCGAAGTACGCGTCGTGGATGTCCGCGAGGACATCCGGGCGCGTGTCATTGAGGATCTCGTTGCAGCCTTCCAATCCCAGGAAGTCCTCTTCCAGCGACAGCTCCCTGCCCTGAAGCATGGTGCCCATCGCGCCGTCGGCAATGACGACCCGGTGGTTCACAGCGTCCAGGAGCTCCTGCGAGCGGGCAGGACGGGGGACGGACTCAATATCAAGCGCAAAACGAGGCATCTAAACAGATTACGTGCGGGGGCCGGAACGTTGCGCTCTATGTCCGTGTACTACGACGGGGGGCGCCTCTCCTGATGCGTGTTCACTTGTTGCGCGCACCTCAGCAATCCTCGCAAGAGACGAGCATTCGATGCGACTACACAACCTGGCAATAACGTGTCCATCAGGATTAGACGTCGGGCTAACAGGCTTTGAACCTGCGACACCTTTGAGGTTCAGGCCCCAAGCGCACAGCTTGCTTCGCTCTTTTAATGGGGTTGAGGGCGCTGCAAAGTCGGACAGTTGCGTCACGCAAGCGGCGTCAAAGATCGTTGTCGGTTTGGCCTTTGACCAGCCATGTATGCAATGTGGTCAGAAAGTCGTGATCGTCGACCGAAACCGTTCGTTGGTGCGCAACGTCGTTACGCAGGTCGCCGACCGTTGCGATCCAACTTGTCCGTCCTTTCCGGCCGCCAGCCTTGTTTTCGTCGCCAGGAGGTGTGTAGCGCTTTTCGAATAGCTCCTGCCAGAGCTCCTGAGTCTGGATCATCACGTCGCGATAGTTGACGATGTAAAGGCAATCCCACTCGTCGATCTCTTGCCCAGGCAAGCGATCTGCATTGCGCTCGACCATTATTTTGCCGGCCTCGACACGAAGGTTCCTAGGCACTCCCAACTTGAACCACTCCGCACCATATTTATTCTGTAGGCGCTTTCGGACGTCTTGTTTCATGAAAGCCTCAAGGTCGTCGATCATGTCGCGAGACTCGTCGTTGAACTGCTTTTGTTCATCACGCAGATACTCGGCAAGACCGGGCGGATTGAATTCGGGCCTCGCATCGGCGATCGCTTGCTGAAGTCGTCGCCAATACTTTGTCCCAGCACCAGAGCCATATAGCTGTCGGTACTCAAGGCCTTCCGCCGGCTCAAGGCCTGTGAGATGGTCGATCATCGAGTCTAAGTATGGGACCGCGTCCTCGAACAGCGTCTGCGGATCCTGCACCCGCGGATCGTAGTCCCCGTCATTTGCCGCAAGATGGACTACGATGTCGCCGAGTATCCGGATAATCGACTCGATGCCGTTATTGATGAATACGAATCCGCCCTCGGCGCTACCAAGCTTGTGCTGGACGCCGAGGTGTTTCCTAACGTGACCTATGCCCAGCGCGAGATACTCAAACAATGCATCGCAGGTCGCGTCGTTGGTTCCTCGGTAGAAGGTGCCGATCTCCTTGACTTCCGTTTTGGTGAAGGTGCCAATGAATCCACCTCTATCTATGCCTCTCGCGACAGCGTCGATCGTGAGGCACCGAAGCGGAGTCTTTGTGTCTTCGCCAACTTGAACGCGCCCGTACAGCGGTGAGACCTTGTCCTCACCAAGTCGCTGCGCCAACACCAACTTGAGAGCCTTCGACTGCTCGCGGAGGTCCTCGGACGCGTATAGAAGGTCGGCGTTCAGGGTGTTCCGAAGGTTCTTCGGAACGGCCTGTTGATTTTCGTTGACATCCATGAACATCCGCATCTGGGCTGACCGGCTCAGCGACACGAATGCGACTACAGGAATTAGATCAGTTGTCGCTCGGGCGCTGGCCGAGTACCCATACAGACGATGCTGCCCGTCGATTATGTAGGCTGCCCGGAAGGTCTGCGGCAGATGCAGTATCCCGGCGCGTGTCTGTCCGTTCACTTTCGGGAACGCGTCGAACTGCAGGCCACGTGGACCACCTTCGAGGCTCAGAATCAGCGAGTTGGGGAAATAGCCTCCTGAATCCACAAACTGGGCGACGTTCTTGAGCCGCGTCTTCTTGATTAGACGCTGGTAGGTCGGCATCAGACTTGAATTCGCCTTGCTGCGATGCAAGATGTAGCCGAGCTTGAGTAGGCGATCCG